>CALXWR010000030.1 GCA_944392465.1 uncultured Clostridia bacterium
AAAAATTCACCAAATGAACTACTAAAAAATGCTTGTTAGAGTATGTAAGTTCACTAAATGAATTTATAATTTACTATTTTTAATGTAAAAGTTCACTTAGTGTATTGATAAAAACTATTGATAAAAATATAATAAATCAATTGACAAAAGAACAATTGTTTGATAATATATAACAAACAAGAAACGGAGTTGGTTTATTATGAGCAACAAACTAATTGGAAATAAAAATAATATTGTATTTTATACGAATGAAGAAGGAAATACTAATATAGAAGTAATTTTACAAAATGAAGATGTTTGGCTAAATGCACAAGCTATTGCAGAATTATTTGATGTTAATGATAAAGCAATTTATAAACATATAGCAAATATCTATGAACAAAAGGAATTAGAAGAAGATTCAACATTCTCCATTTTGGAGACTATTGGAAAAAATGGACATAAATATAAAACGAAATACTATAATTTAGATATGATTATATCAATTGGATATAGAGTAAACTCAAAAAAAGCAGTAAAATTTAGGCAATGGGCAAACAAAATAATAAAAGAATATATGGTAAAAGGTTTTGCTTTAGATGATGATAGATTCTTAAAAGGTGGCAAAGTAAATAGGCAATATTTTGACGAGTTATTAGAAAGAATTAAAGTAATTCGTACAAGTGAAAGAATGGCTTATCAAAAAATAACAGACTTATTTATAGCAACATCTATTGACTATGATAAAAAATCAGAAGAAGCATATACATTTTTCAAAATAGTTCAAAATAAATTACATTATGCAATAACGGGTCATACTGCGGCAGAACTAATTTATAATAGAGTAAATGCAGAAAAAGAAAATATGGGACTAACTACTTGGAAAGAAGCTCCAGATGGAATGATATATAAATATGATGTTAGTATAGCGAAAAACTATTTAAATGAAGATGAATTAAAAAAGCTAAATAATTTAACAAATTTCTTTTTAGATTATGCAGAATCAATGGCAGAAGAAAATCAAGTTATGACAATGAAAGACTGGATAAATGAAACGGACAATCTTCTAAAATTCAGGAAAAAAGAAATACTAAAGGATTCAGGAAAAATATCTCATAAGCAAGCTGTTGAAAAAGCAGAGAAAGAATATGAAAAATTTAGAGTAAAACAAGATATGCAATATATTTCTAGTATGGATGAAATGTATCAAAGATATTTAAAAGAAAATAATAATAAATAAGTATAAAAGTTCACTAAGTGTACTTTAATTCACTTCGTGAACTCTATTTATTTTTACAGCCAATAACTATAAATTTTTAAATTGACAACATTATGGTACAGAAGAACTTGCCCATTTAGAAATGGTTGGAACTATAGTTCATCAATTAACAGATGGAGCATCTATAGAAGAAATAGAAAAAGCTGGACTAGGAGCATATTATACAGATCATGGTGTAGATGTATATCCTCAAAGTGCAGCAGGAACCCCTTGGACTGCAGCATATATAGCTTGTAAGGGAGACCCTATTGCAAATCTTCAAGAGGACCTTTCTGCCGAACAAAAAGCACGAGCTACCTATGAAAAATTAATTGATCTATGTAGAGATAATCCAGATGTATTAGATCCACTTAAATTCTTACGTCAAAGAGAAATAGTTCACTTCCAAAGATTTGGTGAAGCTCTTCGTGGTGTACAAGACAAACTTGCAGAAAAGAAATTTTATATGAATAATATGAATTGTAATTAATAATTCAAGGATGTTTTTGGAGAAACACCATAAAACATCCTTTTTTGATTAAACACTTTAGAATACATAATAAACAACTTATCTTTCTACTCTTTCATCTATCTCTTTTGTTTCTCTGTATAAGCCTTCTATCTTTTCAATTAGTTCTTGTTCTTCTTCTGTATTTCTATAATTTTTCATAGCTTTACTAAATACTTGTTCATAATATTGTATTGCTCTTCTTCTATCTTGATTTCTACCTTCTACAACTGCTGTTCTCGCATCTTTATATTCTCTACTTTTATCGCCATATATCCTAATTGGCTCTGCTGGGTTATCTCCTCTTACATAAACCTCAACAACCTCTGCCAAATCTGTCGCTTCAAATGTATTTAATGTATTTAGCATTTCCTCATCATAAGCTTTATAGAAAGTTTTTGCAGATACAAGCCTTCCCCATCCTTTTTCAGCAACTTGTCCTTCATATCTTTCCACTATGGACATTAAACAATTAAGTTCATTTACAGCCATAGCTCTTACTATTATTTTATAACCTTGCTTTCTCATTTGCTCTATCATTCTTTGAAAAATTGTTATTTTTCTTCCTGTTCCTTCATATAAAAGATTGTATTTTCCTTCAATTGCAGTATCTACAAGTTCATCAGTCCAACGTTTACTTTCTTCATTTGTAACTTTAATATAATATTCCGGATATTTTTGTGCTATTTCATCTGCTTTTGGATGAAATGGTTTAAATTCATCATTATTAACAATTATTAAATTTCCATTTGGAAATTGTTTTAAAGCATATCCATTTAAACCTGTTTTTCCAGAACCAGGAGGAGCAATGTCTATAACTGCTATTGGATTTTCTTCAGGCTTTTTTCCAAACATCATAATTTCATTTATGTGTTTTCCAATTTGCTCATGCTCTTCCTGTGTAAGTTTATAATATTCGAATGCTTCTTCAAGTGATTTAATTCTATCTTCCACTATTACTCACCTACTTTTCCATATTTTTTTATTATTTTATCAATTATATTTTCATTTCCTTGATACATTTGATTTCTTTCCTCAATAAGTTCCTGCATTTTTTTATCCTTTATTGTATAGCCTTCATTTGAAGTTTTTGCAATTTTGGCAGCAATAACTTCTACAGCTATTTCTAATTTTGTATTAAGACTAATATTTTCCATGGTTTTTATATCATTCCTTTCTTATAATAGTAATTATCCGCAAGTTGACCTGGGCTTACTAACAGAAAATGATGTGAAAAAGTTAACTTTCCACATCATTTTTAGGGATGTTTTTGGAGATATTCTCAAACCTTACCCTAAGAGCTTTACTATTCTACTCTTAAGATTCCTCCTATTGTTTTGTTCATTTCTGAATATTGTCCAGATAAGATTGAAGAACCTCCTGCTATCGCAATTAACTCTCCTTTTTCTAGTATTCCTAATCTTTTAGCTTTTTCTACTCCATCTTGTAACATATCATCTACAGAGCCTTTCTTTTCTATTAATATTGGATGTACATTACATACTATTGCTAATTGTTTGCATACTTCTTCATTTGGAGTTATTGCATAAATTGGGCATTTAGGCATAAATCCTGCTAAATTCATTGCTGTTCTACCTGTGTTAGTATAGGCAAAAATTGCTTTAGTATCTAAATTCATTGCTGTCATACATGTTGAATAATTTAAATTAAATTCATAATCTTTTACTGTTGTTGGAAATTCTCTTCTCTTAAATCTTTTCCAATATTTAATAGAGCCTTCTATTGATCTTGCAATTATATCCATTGTTTTTACACAATCTATTGGGTACTTTCCTGCTGCTGTTTCTGCAGAAAGCATTATTGCACTTGTTTGGTCATATATAGCATTTGCAACATCACTTACTTCTGCTCTTGTTGGTCTTGGATTATTTACCATTGATTCTAACATTTGTGTTGCAGTAACAACTATTTTTCCTGCTCTATTACATTTTTTTATAAATTGTTTTTGTCTGATTGGAACTTCTTCCATAGGAATCTCAACACCTAAGTCCCCTCTAGCTACCATTATTCCATCAGATACTTCTAAGATTTGGTCAAAGTTTTCAATTCCTTCTCTATTTTCTATTTTTGAAATTACTTTTATATATTCTCCACCGTTTTCTCTTAAAACTTTTTTAATGTTTAATACATCTTGTGCTTTTCTTATAAATGATGCAGCTATAAAATCAAATCCATTTTTTATTCCAAATAATATGTCAGATTTGTCTTTATCTGTCATACTTGGTAATTGTATTTTTGAATTTGGAATATTTATACTTTTTTTGTTTGTTAATCTTCCACCATTTTGAACTCTACATACAACATCTTTTCCATCAATCTTTTCAACTATTACTTCAATTAATCCATCATTTATAAGTATTCTTGTTCCAACTTGAACTTCTTTATATAAATTTTTATATGAAACAGAAACTCTTGTATTGTCACCTTCTATTGTGTCTTCATTTAATAATGTAAATGTATCTCCTTCTTTTAAGAAAGCTTCGCCTGTAGCAAATTTTCCTATTCTTATTTCTGGTCCTTTTGTATCAAGAAGCATTGCAACTGGTAGTCCAACACTTTCTCTTGCTTTTTTCAAAGTTTCAATTCTTGAACCTTGCTCTTCATAATCTCCATGTGAGAAGTTAAATCTTGCAACATTCATTCCAGCCTTTATTAATTCTTCCATTTTCTCTTGTTCTTCTACTGCTGGTCCTAAAGTACATATAATTTTTGTTTTTCTTGGCATTTTTTATCATTTCCTTTCTTTTTTTCTCTTGGCTTTTTTTCAACGCGTATTATTATATCACATATTATAATAAATTTCTAGGTTTATTTAAATTTTTATTAGTTTCTTTTTCTTCATTGTATCTATCGATAAAATACAAAGGTCTTTGTTTTGTTTCATAGAAGGCTCTTCCTAGGTATTCTCCTATTACGCCCAAGAAAACAAGTTGTATTCCCCCTAAGAACAATATTACAACCATTGTTGATGCATATCCAGGTACATCTACTCCAGATACAATAGTTTTTACAATTATATATATCATGTAAATAAATCCTATTATAGACACCAAAATTCCAAGGATAGCAGACCATCTAAGTGGAGATGTTGTAAATGATGTAATTCCATCTATAGATAAGTTAACTAAATTTTTATAATTCCATTTAGTTTTTCCTGCTGCTCTTGGATCTCTATCATACAATATCTCTTTTTTATTATATCCAATCCAGCTAAATAAGCCTTTTGTATATCTTTGTGATTCTCTTATAGATTTTAATGCTTCCACGCACCTTCTGTCTAATAATCTAAAATCACCTGTATCTTTTTGAATTTGAATCTTTGTAAATGCTTGTAATACTTTATAATACATACTAGATGTAAATTTTTTTAGCCAAGTTTCACCTTTTCTAGATCTTCTTTTGGCATAAACATCATCATATCCCTCTTCCCAATATTTAATCATCTCTGGTATTAACTCAGGCGGATCTTGTAAATCTGCATCAATTATTATTACAGCATCACCTTTACAATAATCAAGTCCTGCTATCATGGCTGTTTCTTTTCCAAAATTTCTTGATAAGCTCAAATAACAAATTCTTTTATCTTTTTTTCTAAGTTCTTGCATTAAATTTAAAGTATTATCAGAACTTCCATCATTAACAAGTAGAACTTCAAAGTCATATTTAGTATTTTCGTCCATTATTTTTTTTAATCTTTCATATAACATATCTAATACTTCTTGTTCGTTATATGCTGGCACAAGTATTGTTATTAATTTTTTTTCTCCATTCATAATACTTCCTATCCTTCCTCTCTTACTGTCTGAAACTATATTATCACAATTAACCTAAATAGTAAACATTATTTGTTATAAAAAATGTATAGTATTTCTACAGATAAAACAGGAATTATAACAATTTATTACTTTATTATTTTTGCGTCATTTATCTTTCTATATGTCCTACAAATATTACAATCACTACAAATTCTTATTCTGTCTTCAAAAATAAGTTTTAAAGTATTTATAAATTCATCTTCTTTATCTATAATGTGAACTTCTATTTTGCTTGGAAGTATACTTAATAATGTGTTTAATGCGATATCATTTGAAGAAAAGCTTATATCTGATAAATACTGTACTGTGTTTATATTGTTGTTTAATTTTATTAAATTCTTATCTTTATCAAGTAAAATTGATTCTCCGTTTACATACACCAAATGAATTGTCTCTGACTTATTAGTAGATGAATTCACGTAAATTTTTAACAAACTTATAAATTCCTTATATTCTTTTTCAATAATGTACTGATTAACTCCAAGGTCTACTATACTATCTATTTTCTTTATATAATCAGTTAATCTAAAATTAACAATTCCATCTAGATATATTCTTTTATTCTCTTGTAAATATTTTTTTATATTCATAAATAAAGTTTCATATATTTCTTCTCTTTGTTCACATATAAAATTTGTACAATTATTATAAATTATTTCTCTCTCAACTGTTTCAAAATAAAAATAATTTATGTTTATTAATCTTTTAATTAATTTATCTTCATAAAAATCTACTATGACATTTGAAACTATGCTAGAGACAACATTTTCAAAAGCCCATACATCGTTTTCTTTATAATGCATAATAAAATTATCATATTTGTTAAATGATTTCTCACAATAATATATATTAGGAAAAGTTATTTCATTAAATTTATTTAGTAGATATTTTATTATTTCTTTATTATTTGTTTTAATGCAATATGATTTCATACAGGATTTTCTCCTTTCTTATAATTAATATTATCTACTAAACCTTTATTAGATATACATATTTTATTCTAAATGAAGCTAAATTGTGCTATTAACCTTTAACCCATAAATCATCAATTCCGTTTTTTAAATTATATACATTTTTATATTCTAAATTTTCTAATATTTCTTTTGCTTTTTTGCTTCTATGTCCACTTGAACAATAAAGTATAATTACTTTTTCTTTATCCTTAACCAAATTTTCTATTTCATTTTTCAAATTATATACAGATATATTTATAGCTCCATTTAAATGTCCTTCTTCATATTCTTGATTGCTTCGAACATCAATTAAAATTACCTCTTTTTCTTTTGTTAATTTTTTTAAACCATCATAAGAAATTTCTTTATTATCAATACTTCTATAAAGTATTTTTCTGATTCTGCCAAGCATTAAATTTCACCCTCTTTAAAAAACTTTTTCTATTCATATAAAGTTTTGCTTTTAATGTATAACTTATAAACTTATTGTCTTTGTATTATTTTTCCACATAATAACAAAAAAGATACTATTAATATATAATACTAATAATATCTTTTTTTGGTTAATCAACTTAATTTTTTTATCTGTTTTTTGTTAAATTTTTATTATTGTTTATTCTTATCATCCGATGATAATTTTGCTAGTTTACTTTCATTTATAAATCCTAAAATTGTTAATATTGCAACCAATAACAATAGCCCCATTGGTATTACTATTCTGTCTACAGGATATCTTGTTATTGCAATAATGCTTAGTAAGATTAATTCTGACGCTAATATCCATAAAATATATGTTACTAGAGTTTTTATAACACCTAATTTTTTATATCTAATTGCAACATATAATAAAATTATCACCATACTAATTGATAATGTAACTGTATATGGCAAAATCATACTAGATAATTTAATTTTAGGATTATGTGTAACTACTATATCATCTACTTTATTCTCTAATTCATATTTTTCGTTTATTTTATTATTAAGCTCTTCTGTTTTTGCTTTTAAATCCTCTTCTGATAAATTATCTGGTACTTTTATAGAAACCATATCTCCATATAGTTCTATTTCTTGAACTATAACATCTTCTCCTCCGAATACTTCTTTTGCTATAGCTTCAATATCTGATTTATTAAATTCTTTTTCTATAGACACATCTAATTCTACATTTTTACTGTAGATTAAATCAACATTTAACCCAATTGTTGCAACAACTACAATTCCCGCAATTATTATACATATTAAAATTGCATATAGTACTTTTTTCATTTCAATTATCAATCCTTTCTATTTAGTATTAATTTTTCTCCTTTATACTGTTTAAAAATAATATTCTAGTAACAATAGAATTCCATATTGCCATTACTAATACTCCCCAGAAGATTATCGTTCCAAAACTATATATAGGAAGCCATTCTGCAAAACATAAAACTATTCCTATAATTAATATTGGGAATAAAACTAATACCATTGATAGCATAGATTTGTTATATTCACTTTTATATACTTTTAATTCTTTTTCCTTTTTCTTTAGACAATGTATTATATATACTAATAATATATAATTTAGTATTGCTGATATTAATATACCAAATATTCCTTCAATTGTTATTACTAAGTTTGTGTATCTTATTATAACTAGTAACATTGCTAAATATCCGATATATGAAATTATTCCTAATAAACCTAATTTTTTATATTTAATTAATAAAACAATAAATGCTATTAATAAAATTATTCCAACAACTATTGCTGGTATTAAAAAGTCATTTAATTCTAAATCAGAATTAATAAATCTATTTTGCTCTACAGTATATGTTATAGGTAGTGGTCCATTATTTAGCAATACAGCTGTATCTGAGGCTTGCTCTATATATGATGATAATGTTTCTTCATCAGATGATGTTCCTAGTGATATAGGTAACACTCCATTTGATATTTCTTCATCAAAACTTGTTTCTAATAGTGTTGTGCCATCAATTTTCATAGATATTTTTTTCTCTACTTCATTTCCTGATTCATCAGTTGAAGCAACATAAGTATTAGTTATTTCTTTTAATTTTTCTTTAGAATCATCATTGAACATAAAACTCATATAAACTGATGTACCTACTGAACTTGTTGTTGATGAATTTGAGTACCCAACTTGTACCTTGTCCAAATTTGAATTATCTAATAATACATTTCCATCTTCATCTTCTATAGTAAATTTACCTATTGTATATATAAATTGAGCTGCTGTGTTCGTCATATCATTTTGTGGCAATTCTACAGTCATTGTACCATCTTTTTCATTTAATCTAATTAGATATTCTGAAATTCCTGCATCATTAAGTCTAGCTTGTACAATTTTTTTAACTTTTAAGTAATTATCTTTATTAAGTACTTCTTCACTATTTACAGGAACTTCTTTTGACGTTCCGTCTTTTTGCTCTTCATCTACTTCATTGCCATCTTTATCATAATATACCGTGTTGCTTGCATCACTTACTTTAACTGTAAGTACTCTATAGCCTGTTAAGTCCATTCCAAAAACATAATCTGGAAGTAAATTTTTCATATCTTTTGTGTCTTGTACAAATAATCCTACAAAAGAAATTATTGATAGTAATACAATTAATAATGTAATAAATGTTATTTTTAGTCCTCTGTTCATTTTTTTCTTCCCTTCTTTATATTAATTTTGTGCTTTTTACACTATTTCTTAATAATTTTTAACCTTTTTTCTTATATTTTCTAATTTTTTTATAACAATTTTGTATCATTGATAATCAATTCAAACCATATTCCTAAATATTTCGCAGCATGTTTACTCATCATTGTTCTATCCATAAAAATTTCAAAATAATCTAAAACTGGTGATATTTTAGTGTCTATTGTTAAATTTAATGTTGCTTTTCTTTCATCTTTGCTTATTTTAAACTCTGAATCTGTAACTGCATAATTTACTTTATCATGCTTATCAAAACTTGATATGTTTTTATTTACAACTCTAGATCTATGCACATCAGATTTATCTGCTAGAATAAGTGCTGCTGAAATATCGCTAACTGCTGTTCCTGTTTGTTCATCATGGTTTCCTATTGCCATCATTATTTCTGTTCTTTTATCTGCATCCATTCCCATACTTTTTAAAATTTGATAAGCTAGAATTGCTCCTGTATGGGCATGATCAACCCTATTTATGCAATTTCCAATATCGTGCATATATCCTGCAATTTTGGCAAGTTCTATTCTATCTTCTGGATAACCTAAAGTTTGTAAAACTTCTGCTGCCCTATTTGCTACCATTGTAACATGCCTTACAGAGTGTTCTGTATAACCTAGTGCATTTAGCTGTTTCTGAGCACCAACTACTAATGCTTTTACTTCTATATTGTTTTTTACATCTTCAAAAGTTATCATTTAATTCCTCTCTTTCATATACCCTATGATTTTATATTAATTACACAAAAATATCAACAGTTTTTATTAAAAAAATATAATTTAGTTAGAATTCCTTTTAATATAAAATATTCACAAAATTTTTGATCATCATTTTATATTTACTCCTATTATTCCACCTATCATTCCTGTTAATATACTTACTATAATCATAATTATAGAATTAGTATTTAAACTAAATACTCCAGTTATTATACTAGATATTATATAAAGTACTAATATGTATATTAATCCTATGACAGCACCATTTAATATCCCTTTCTTTTTTATTTTTAAATTTGTAAGTGAACTACTAATTAAGATGCTCATACCAATTATAGTCATAACTACAGGCACCATTGAATCTTCAGATATATTTGTATATGATAAAACCACTGCATAAATTGTTAACATTATTATGGTTAATATTAATGCAATTATACTACCTTTTATTATTATGAAAATATTCTTCTTTTCATTTAATGTTTCTCCACTAGCAATATTATTTAAACTCTTTCTTATTTCCAACATATTTCCCCCCATCTTTATAAACGAATAAATTATCTTTTCTAAATTCGTTTATCTTAATTTCTTATATTAAATTCACTTAAAATATTTAATATATCTATAATTTATTCAGAATTTATATTTTATATAACTATACAAAAGAAAAAGCACATTAAATTTTTTAATTTAACATGCTTTTTAATTTTAAAAAATATATTTCACATTTACATAGCTGGTTGTTGCACTTGCGTTTGCTGTGGTTGTGTTTGCTCTGTTTGTTGTTGTTGTGTCTGACCAGCATTTGGATCTGTTGAAGGTTGCTGAGTAGTAGCAGTTCCTTCCTGGGTTGTTGTTTGTACGTTCTGTCCAGCTTGGTTATTTTGGTTATTTTGTTCTGCTATAGTATTTGTATTAAGTTGTGGCTGTTGTGGTTGTGGCACAATGTTATGTTCTGTAAAATATTGATCAACATCATATGTTTGTGTTACATCTACCATTTTACCATTTTGCTCTTGTTGTATTGTAAATGTCATAGAATATTCATCTTCACCTGAAGTAGTTACTGAATATACAGAATCTAATACTGCCGGTACATAAATCTCCCCTGTTGAACTTATAATTGAATATTTATCGTCAGCATTTCCCATAACAAACGCCTCATATTGTGGTATTATTACAACATTATTACTTACTATATCTTTATTTACTTTATTAGTGCATCCCATTGTTGTATAATCAAGTGGAATAACTAATTGACCTTCTATATTAAATACTCCCCATTTACCATTTTGCATAACAGGAATACATGAGTCAAATAAAATATATGGATTTTCAATATCATTTGAAATAAAATCTTCTTCATCTATTCCTATTTGATCATATTCTAAGAATATAACTGGATTTCCGTTTTGATTAATCACACCATATTTATCATTATTATTTACTAAATAATAATTCAAATCTTTGCTTATTTGTTTTATTTCTGTGTAATTTGGTTCTATTTTAGTCTTTCCATCAGCAGACAAGATGCCCATTTTCCCTTCAGCTGTTGTTACAGTAAACTCACTACTTCCTTCTTTATATTCGATACTCGCATATTTGGTACCTATAATTTCTTTTCCTTCTGCATTAACAACACCATACTGATTATTTTCACTTTCAATAACCACTAATCCTTGTCTAAGTGCTTTTTTATTATTAAATAACACTTTATCACCATCTATATTTACTGCTGCATTTGGAAAAGCTGCTGCATATGTGCTTACAATATTGTTTAATGTATTTACTGTAATTGTATTATTTGAGGTATTATAATCTATAATACAATTCGTACCAATCTCCATTCCTTCTATAGTTGTAAATAATGCCTCACCGTGATTACGCATCAACTGTACTGGTTCATCTAAATCAAAATATTCATAATCATAAGTAGTATCTTTATTAACAGTACCACTAGTTGATATTGCTTGAACTTGCTTGTACATAGTTGCTGAGTTTAGTGCATACGAAGCAACTTCTTCCGATGTCGTTAAATCCGTACCACTACTTATATAACAATTTGTTGTATCCTCCGAATACTTCGTTTTGAAATCTCCATTATATGTGTGATATCCTACCATTTCTGCAAATTCTTTTATATTAATATATACTGTACCATTTTCTATAATAAACATATTTTCAGGTACTGTTTTACTTTGTTTATCAACAACAAGCTTCAATTTACTATTTTGAATATTTCCAATTTGAACAGCTAAAAAGCCACTAATAATTAGCAATAATACTATTAGTACAATTATAAAAATCATTATAATTTTAGCCATTTTCTTCTTTTTTAGTTGTTCTTCATTCTCTATCAGATTCATAAAAACCTCCTCTTTTAATCCTTTGTGTAACCATACTTTTTGTAAAACTCTTCTCTAAAATTTAATAAATTATCATTCTCTATTTCTATTCTAACCTTTTCCATTAATTTAGTCAAGAAGTTTATATTATGAATTGATAATAATCTTACACCCAATATCTCATTAGTTTTTATTAAATGTCTAATATATGCTCTAGTGTAATTTTTACAAGTATAGCAATCACATTCTGGATCAAGTGGTCCCCAATCTCTTTCATATGTTGCATTTCTTACTACAACTTTTCCATTCCAAGTCATAGCAGTACCATTTCTCGCAATTCTGGTTGGTAATACACAATCGCACATATCAATTCCTGCTAAAGCAGCCTCTATTAAATAATCTGGTGTGCCAACTCCCATTAAATACCTAGGCTTATTTTCTGGCATTAAAGGAGCTGTATAATATAACATTTTTAAAAACTCTTCTTTAGGCTCTCCAACACTGATTCCTCCTATAGCGTATCCTGGCAAATCTAAATCCACCAAATCTTTTGCACTCTGTGTTCTCAAATCTTCATAAAACCCACCTTGTATAATACCAAATAAAGCTTGATTTTCAGTAGTATGAGCCTCTTTACAACGTTTAGCCCATCTGGTTGTCCTCTCCATAGATTGCTTAGTATACTCATAAGTAGCAGGATATTCTACACACTCATCAAAAGCCATTATAATATCAGCACCCAAATCCTCCTCTGTTTTCATAACACTTTCTGGAGAAAAGAAATGCTTACTTCCATCTAAATGAGATTTAAACTCTACACCTTCTTCAGTTATTGTTCTAAGTGGACCAAGACTAAATACCTGAAAGCCACCACTATCAGTAAGAATAGGTCTATCCCATTTCATAAACTTGTGAAGCCCCCCCGCTTCTTTCACTATATCTTGTCCAGGTCTTAAATATAAATGATATGTATTAGATAAAATAATTTGAGCTCCAACATCTTTTAACTCCTCCGGAGTCATAGACTTAACCGTAGCCTGTGTTCCAACAGGCATAAATACTGGAGTTTGAATATCTCCATGAGGTGTATGTACTATTCCTCTTCTCGCACCCGAATTTTTATCTATATGTAATAATTCATATGTTACCGCTGGTTTCATAAATCCTCCTTCATTGTCACTTTTGGGGACAGGCTCTTTTCTGCCATTTTTGTCATCTTTGGGGACAGGCTCTTTTCTGCCATATCTGTCACCTTTGGGGACAGGCTCCCTGTTGTTTTAATTTATAAACATTGCGTCTCCAAAACTGAAAAATCTATATTTCTCTTTTACTGCCATATTATATGCTTTTAGTATGAAATCTTTGCCTGCTAATGCTGACACTAGCATTAGTAATGTAGATTGTGGTAAGTGAAAATTTGTTATCAACCCATCTAAACATTTAAACTTGTATCCTGGATATATAAATATACTTGTGTCTCCTTCTGTCTCTTTTACCATTCCTTTTTCATCAGCTATTGTTTCTAATACTCTACATGATGTAGTTCCAACTGATATTACTCTTTTTCCATTTCTTTTTGCTTTATTTATTTTTTCTACATCTTCTTTTTTTATATAGAAGTGTTCTGAGTGCATATCGTGGTCTTCTACATTTTTTTCTTTAACTGGTCTGAATGTTCCAATTCCTACATGTAATGTTACATTCGCTATATCTACACCTTTTTCTTCTATTTTCTTTAATAATTCTGGTGTAAAATGCAATCCTGCTGTTGGAGCTGCTGCTGATCCATCATATTTTGCATATACTGTTTGATATCTATCTTTTTCTTTTAATTCTTCGTGTATATATGGTGGTAGTGGCATTAAACCTATTTTATCTAGTATTTCATTAAAAATACCGCTATATTCGAATTTTACTTTTCTTGTTCCTCCTGGCATTGTTTCTAGTATTTTTGCTTTTAATAATCCATCTCCAAATATAACTTTTGCACCTACATGAAGTTTATTTCCTGGTCTTACAATACTTTCCCAAATGTCTCCTTCTATATTATTTAATAATAAAAATTCTACTTTTGCACCTGTTTCTTTTTTTCCATAAATTCTAGCTGGTATTACTTTCGTGTTATTTCTTACTAAGCAGTCACCTGGCTCTAGATAATCTATTATATCTTTGAATGTTTTATGCTCTATTGTTTGGTCTTTTCTATTTAAAATCATTAACCTTGATTCATCTCTTTTTTCGATTGGTACTTGTGCAATTAATTCTTCTGGTAAGTCATAATTAAAATCTGATACTTTCATTTCAATCTCCTTTTATATTTTGCTAATTACGTTCACCTTGTTCATTCTGCAAGAATCCTCTTTCCTTTGCTTCCTGTCTATTCTTAGGTATTACATTTTCATAATCTCTTCTTAATCTATCTATCTCACCTTTTTTGCTTAAATCATATGAAGCTTTAAATCCCCATTGCTCAAAATTAATTATTGTCCTCATTGAATTATCTTCTCCAAAAAACTGCACATTATTAAGCGTACAATTTACAAGGTTTATATTAACAGTTGTTCTGCCTTGTTCATACATATTTTTTAAATTAGTTATATAAACACTTTTTTCTATCTAAATAATTTTTTTACTCTATTTATTATACTTTCTATTTCTTCTATAATATTGTCTGGTTCATCTAACACTTCTAATTCTACCGAATTTTTAAAATTGCTTTCATGTATTGGTTTTGATTTATACGCAAATCCCGTAAGTCCCTTATTTTTTCCACCTTTTATTTTATTTTGCATATAATCACTATACCAAGCCTTCAATCCTGCTATATTGCTTTTTTCATATCCATAATCTTCGTAATCATGTAATCTTATAACATTATTTCCATTTTCTGTTTCGTTTCTCTCTAGTGTGTGTAAAAATTCATGAACAAAAACTTCTTCTGGAAATGTATTGTATGGAGAATATGTGTAAATACTACTGTTTTGGTCATCTGGAAGTCTTATATTTGAGAATCCAATTTGGTCATATTCCATTGCTCCGAAGTCCTATCCAATCATGTACTAGAACATCTTTACTTTTATTTAAATCTCCTAATCTTACTGCTACGTAAATGTAATCATATTCCTTTTTATTTACATATGAATTAATTAGAGACTCCACATCATCTGGTGCTACATAATATTCATTTTCATTATCATATGAAATAGTTTTTAATGGTTTTTCAATGTCTATTATATCATAAGATATGCTCATTTTATTTCCGCTTATTTCTTTAATTGAATCTTGTAATCTAGCCATATTATTTTCTATTGTACTTTTATCTTTATCAGACATGCCTATTTTTACACTTTTGCCATCTACTTTTAAATCAATATTTTCTATTATAAAACATGCCATGTGCCAATTTTTATCTTTATCTATGCTTCCCTTTTCCATTTTAAAATCAGAGAACCAAGCCTTTCCTTTACAATATTCTTCATAACCACCTAGTCTAAATCCTATTTCTATTTCTGTACGATTATTTGAATTAAACATAAAAGTAAGCTCAGTCCAATCATTAGTTCCAGTTAAAGCTTTTGAACATTCCGTAGTATTATTTATGGCAATTTGTGCACCACCAGAAAGTTTTCCATCTTTAGTTACTATATTTTCTGTTTTTACCATACATGTAACTTTATATGCCGTATTAGGTGTAACAGATATTTTTTGAAAAAAAATAGCATCATTAAATTCTTCGTTTTCTATTTCATAACTAGCTTTTTCCGAATACTTAACATTAGAATCTCGTGAAAAAGAGGTTTTACCCCCTCCTTCACGAACTCCTTTTGTAAAATCATAAAAATTATATTTTGAATAAATGGTTACTCCGGCATAAATTATTAATATTAACACAATAAAATATAATATGGTTTTAATTTTTATTTTCCCAGTATTATTCATTTGTTTAATATATCCTCTCTTTTTTAGTAGGTTCTGTTACATATGTTTCTTTCAAACTTTTTTCTAAAATATATTTTTTGTTACAACGCTAAAACTATTTTAAAGCCTCACTACATTTGTGGCAAATTGTAGGGTTGTCTTTATCTTCTCCTACTGTTTCAGAATACATCCAACATCTTTCACATTTTTCACCTGGAGCTTGCTCTACTTTTACCCCAAGTTTTAATTCATCTTTTCTTGCATTTTCTTCAATATCAATTGCAGAAACTATAAACACAGTTTTTAATAATTCTTCATTTGCTTTTAAAAATTTATATGTTTCACCTTCTGCAAATATTGTAACTTTTGCATTTAAAGAAGAACCGATTTTCTTTTCTGCTCTTGCATTTTCTAATTCTTTTGCAACAACATCTTTAACCCTTAAAATCTTATTCCATTTTTCTGTTAATTCTTGATTATCATACATATCGTTTGGCTCTGGATAATCTGTAAGCATTACACTCTCTACTTCTTCGTTTGCTGTATGTTTCATTGTTTTCCAAATATCTTCAGCTGTAAAAGGTATCATTGGTGTAAGCAATTTAACTAATGCATCTAATATAGTGTACATTGTTGTTTGAGCTGCTCTTCTAGCTAAAGAATCTTTTTTAGATGTATATAATCTATCTTTAATAATGTCTAGATAAAAACTACTCATATCTACAACGCAGAATTGATTTATATCATGATAGCAACTTGCAAAATTATATTCATCATAATCTTTTATACAATCCTTAACTAATTTATTAAGTCTTGTTAATGCCCATTTATCAATTTCTTCTAAATCTTTATAATCAACTGGTTGCTCTGGATTATAATCATCTGTATTTCCCAAAATATATCTTGCTGTGTTTCTTATTTTTCTATAAACATCAGATATTCCCTTTAATATATCATCTGAAATACTTACATCCATAGTATAGTCAGCAGATAATGCCCATAATCTTAAAATATCTGCACCATATTTGTTACATACATCTATTGGTGAAATACCATTTCCTAAGCTCTTAGACATCTTTCTACCTTGTCCATCAACAACAAATCCACAGCTTAGCACTTCTTTATATGGGGCTACACCATTTGTTGCAACACTTGTTAAAAGTGATGATTGGAACCATCCTCTATATTGGTCATTTCCTTCAAGATACATATCTGCAGGATATGGAAGTCCACGTTCTACTAAAACACTTTGATGAGTTGAACCAGAATCAAACCATACATCCATTATATCTGTTTCTTTCTTAAAATGAGTACCACCACATTTAGAACATTTTGCACCATCTGGCATTAGCTCTTCTTCAGTCATTGCATACCATGCATTTGTTCCTTTTTCCCTTACTATGTCTTGCACTTTCTTTATAGACTCTTCTGTAACATAAGGTTCTTCGCAATCTTTACAATAGAATATTGGAAGTGGAACACCCCATGTACGTTGTCTAGAAATACACCAATCATTTCT
>CALXWR010000031.1 GCA_944392465.1 uncultured Clostridia bacterium
AGAAACTCAAAGGCAATAGCGATTATAGCTATTTTATATAATAGGAAATGAGAAATTTCCTATTAGATAAAAAAAGTATAGAATTTTAATAAAAATTCTATACTTTTTTTCTTAAATTAAAAACAAATATAAAACTCACAAAACAAGCCCGTCCCCTTTTGTAAATCTTATAAATACTTTTTTAATTTTTCTACCGTATTTTCTTGAAAACTGATGAAATCATCCAATATGGTTTGAATTGTTTGATTTGCATTAGGATTTTGATTCTTTAATTTAACACCTTCAATTATTCCCATATTAGTACCCTTAATTAACATTTCTGCAATATGAGAATTGCTTTTATCATTCATTGTTCCCATTTGTATTTCCATATATCCCATTGCTTTTTGCATAGGAGGAAGTTCTGAAGGAATATCGTCAAAGTTTTGAAGTTCTGTGTTTACTCTGTTTAATATATCATTATACTGGTTATATTGATATATTAAATCATCTTTAAAATTATTATCTCCAACCTTTTCTGAAATTGTAGAAATAGAATCCATTCCCATTTTTAAACCTTTGTTAATCGTATTTAATATATATTGCTCGCTTTGTCCATCTTGATTAATTTGATTATTGTCCATAATTCTCAGCTCCTTACATTTTTATTATTAATTTATATCAATTTGTTAAAATTGCAATTAATAATATTATTTCTTAAAAATCGAAAAAAATTCATTATAGAATTATAAATAAACGCAAAAAAATTCAGTGCCAATGGAGTCTGTTCCCAATGGCACTTGGTGCTATATAGTTGCTAATCTTTCTTTTGCTGTTTTTAACATATCTTTATAATTTGCAAGTTTTTCTTTTTCCTCGTTAACTTTAGCTTCTGGTGCTTTATTAACAAAGCCTGGATTAGATAGCATTTTTTCTCCCCTTGCTACTTCTCCTTTTAGTCTTATTACTTCTGCTTCTAATCTTTTTCTTTCTTCTTCTATATCAATTAATCCTTCTAATGGTATATATACTTCTACATCGTTTAATATAATTGACATAGCATTTTTTAATTTTTTCTCTTGCTCTTCTTTTCCTAATTCATCTAGTTTTTCTATAACTGTTACTTTATTTGCAAATCCTAATTTTTCTAAAATAGTTTCAACTTCTTTTATTTCATTTTTGTATTTTGAAGTTACTATAATTAATTCCGATTTTTTGTTTGGATGAATATTATTTGTATTTCTAATATTTCTTATTCCTACAATAATTTCTTTAATTCTTTCTACAGCTTCTTTTTCTTTATCAAACATAAATTCATCTCTTATGTCTGGCCATTTTGCTACTATTAAGTCTTCTGTTCCAAAACAAATTAATTTAGAATATATCTGAGCTGTTACAAATGGCATAAATGGATGTAATAATTTTAAAGAAGAACCAAATACATGATTTAATATATCACTTACTGCCACCTTTTCATCTTCATTATCACTATATATACGTGGTTTTACCATTTCTATATACCAATCACAGAATTCGTTCCATATAAAGTTATATATTTTATCTAATGCTACTCCTAAATCATAATTGTCTAAGTTTCTTGTTACATCTGCTACTAATTTATCAAATTTATTTAATATCCATTTATCTTCTATTCTTAATAAATCAGGATTGTATTTTTTATTCTTCTCAAATACTTCATAGCAAAAATCTCTAACTTTATCCTCATCTGCTAATGAGTTAATTATAAATTTAGCTGCATTCCATATCTTATTTGCAAAATTTGATGCTTGTTCTAGTTTTTCTGGCATATATCTAATATCATTTCCCATAGTTGTTCCAGAAATTACAGCAAATCTTAAGCTATCTGCTCCATATTCATCGATTACCTCTATTGGATCAATTCCATTTCCTAATGTTTTTGACATTTTTCTTCCTTGACTATCACGTACCATTCCATGAATTAAAATATCTTTAAATGGTGCTTTACCTGTAAATTCCAATCCTTGTGTCATCATTCTTGATACCCAAAAAGTAATTATATCAAAGCCTGTTACTAATACGCTTGTAGGATAAAATGTTTTATAGTCTTCTGTTTCTGTATTTGGCCATCCAAGTGTTGAGAAAGGCCATAATGCACTACTAAACCATGTATCTAAAGTATCTTCATCTTGATGTAAACAAGTACCTCCACACTTTTCACATTTTTCTGGTGCTTCCTTTGCAACATTTATATGCCCACATGCATCACAATAGTATGCTGGTATTCTATGTCCCCACCATAATTGTCTTGAAATACACCAATCTTGAATATTATCAAGCCAATTAAAATATTGTTTTTCATATTTTTTTGGAATAAATCTTGCTTCATCATTTCTTACTGAGTCAGCAGCTCTTTTTGCTAATTCTTTCATAGATACAAACCATTGCTCAGATATCTTTGGCTCTAATGTATTTTTACATCTCTCACATTTTGCAACATTATGTGTATAATCTTCTATTTTAACAATTGCTCCTATTTTTTCTAGATCTTCTACAATTGCTTTTCTTGCTTCTAGTAATTCCATTCCTTTATATTTAGGAACTAAATCACTCATTTTATTTTCATCATCAAATACATTAATAATTTCCAAATTATGTTTTAATCCTGCCTGATAATCATTCATGTCATGTGCTGGTGTAATTTTTACACATCCTGTTCCAAATTCTTTATCTACAAATTCATCTGCTATAATTGGTATTTCTTTATTCATTATTGGAAGAATACATGTTTTTCCAATTAAATCTTTATATCTTTCATCATCAGGATGAACTGCAACTGCTGTATCTCCAAGCATTGTTTCTGGCCTTGTTGTTGCAACAATTATATATTTATCTTCTTCACCTGTTATTTTATATCTAATATGCCATAAATGTGAAGCTTCCTCTTTGTATTCAACTTCCGCATCAGATATTGAAGTTTTACAGCTTGGGCAATAGTTTATCATTCTTGTACCTTTATATATTAGTCCTTTATTATATAAATCTACAAATTGCTCTAATACTGCATCTGATAATCCTTTATCTAAAGTAAATCTTTTTCTATCCCAGTCGCAAGAACAACCAAGTTTTTTTTGCTGTCTTTCTATTGTGCCTCCATAAAGCCTTGTCCAATCCCATGCTTCTTCTAAAAATTTTTCTCTACCAAGTTCTTGTTTTGTTTTTCCCTCTTTTTTTAGCTTTTCAACAACTTTCATTTCTGTAGATATGGCAGAGTGGTCTGCGCCTGGAAGCCATAAAGTATTGTATCCTTCCATTCTTTTAAAACGAATTAAAATATCTTGGATTGTATCATCTAATGCATGACCCATATGAAGCTTTCCTGTTACATTTGGTGGTGGCATCATAATGCAAAAACTTTCCTTTGTTTTATCCATACTAGGTTTGAAATAGCCTTTTTGCTCCCATTCCTCATATAGTTTTTCCTCAAAATCTTTTGGGTTATATTTATCATTTAATTTACTTATCATAAATTTTCTCCTTTCTGTTGGCTTTGACAACAAATTGACCAATTAATTTTTCACTTTATTCTCATAGTTTTAAAAATCTAGTGTAAAAGTATCTATTTTTGTAAGATTAAAATTTAAATAAATTTAATCCAACTTCTTCATCAAATTCTCTTTCCACATTTCCATCTATTACTCTAATAAACATCTCACATGTTGCACTAACTTTAGCATAATTTAAATGTCCACCATAAACTTTATTTTCTTGGTCTCCTGCACTCATGTGTATATGATTGTATAGTTCTCCGTCTTTTGTTGTAATGCTTCCTGTAAGTGATACTATTTCAAAATCTCCTTTGTGCACACTAGAATAATATTTCTTTTCTTTAGTGTTAAATAATCCAACTTCAAATTCTCCTACTGCTCCTAAAGCATTTACATTTGCTAGTGTAACATTTTCTTTTTTGCACACATCTAGCATTTTTTCTACTATTTCTTCTCCTTTATCAATTCTTACAACTATGTCTTGTCCAAATCTTCTGTATTCCATAGCAATTCCTCCTTTTTATTTAATTTACAATTTTATTTTTTAGTAAAAAATTTATGATTTTTTTATTAATACTGTACATTATATTAGCAATACTAAAAACAAAAAAGCTTACCCTACGATAAGGGCAAGCTTAGAACTTACGGTACCACCTTAATTTACAATATATTTTTAATTAATGCTTAACTTTTAAATTATATTATTTTATAGTTGTTTAATGGTTACTTGTTACATTTATTTATATATTGCACTTAATTACTTTTAACGCAAGTTACACGTATATAGTTACTACACTTTTCACTATATCTGCTCCAAAGCTACCTTCAATTTATATTCTATAAGAAGCTCTCAGCGTGGCACTTCTATTCTCTTTATAGAATTTATAAATTTACTCCTCTTTTTCATAGCATTTATAATTTTTATTATTACCAAATTAGTTAATATGTTAACATATATTTTTTAAAAAATCAATATTTTGTAATTTTTTTACTTTTTAAATAAACATTTTTGTTAAATTCTTCTACATAAATTTTTACAATTTTTTATGTAATTTTTTCTTTTTTTTACTTGAATTTATTTCTTTTTTGATATATTATATATTCGAATATTTTATTATTTATGGAGGAAAAGATGCCTAGAAAATCAAAAGATGAATTAAAAAATGTTAAAACAAATATGGAAAATACTGTAGTAGAGAATATTACTGAAAAAGATGCTAAGAAGTTAACTAAAAAAGAAAAAGCTGAAAAAGAGAAGGCGAAAAAAGATGCTATAAAATTAGCTAAAAAAGAAAAAGCCGAAAAAGAAAAGGCTGAAAAACTAGCTAAGAAAAAAGCAACCACTAAAGCTAAAACAACTGCATCTAAAAAGACAACTGCTAAATCTAAAACAGCTACATCTAAAGAAAAAGCAACGACAACTAAAGAAACTACTTCTAAAGCTAAATCAACTACATCAAAAAAGACAGCTACAAAAAAAACCACTTCTAAATCTGCGTCTAGTAAAACAACTAAAACAGCATCTTCTTCTAAGAAACAGGTTATTGCTACAGCAGAGTATTATGATTTACCATATAGATATAACCAAACTGTTGTAAAAATATTAGCACAAACTCCAACAATGTTATTTATCTATTGGGATATATCAGATGATGATAGAAATTCATATATTGAAAAATATGGAGAATCTTTCTTTAATGATACAAAACCTGTTCTAATAATTACTAATAAAACTATGAATTATACTTTTGAAGTTGAAATAAATGATTTTGCAAATAGTTGGTACTTACCTCTAAACGACCCTGATTGTGATTATTCAGTTGAATTAGGAAGAAAACCAATAAATCCAAATTATCAAAATAACCCAGTATCACAAACTGTAACTGATGAGAGTGGCAATATTGTAACTAAACAATTTAAACCATTGGATAATTATATATATATTTGCACATCTAATGATATAGAAATGCCTAATAATCATATTCTTTTTGATAGACTTGGAAAATCAGTTTTCTTTAAAAATGTAAAGAATAACTTCATAGAAGAAAAGAATATTTCTTCATTATCATTTATAACTAATATTGGAAAAGTTTATAATATTTACGAGTTATATAAAGAAATGTACAAAGATGAAATTAATGCAGAGGATTTATCTTCTGATAGTTTAAATTTAAATCTTTCTTCTTCAGGTGGTTCTTCAAGTAGTTCTACTTTTAAATAATACTTAAAAATCGCATATAGCAAAATATATACCAAGATATATACTAAAAGAAAGGTTTGATTAAATATGGCAAAAGAAAAAGGATATGTAAGTTTTGTGCTTCATGCACATTTACCTTTTATCCATCATCCAGAAAGCGAAGATTATCTAGAAGAACAGTGGCTTTATGAAGCTATTTCAGAAACATATATTCCGCTTCTTTTAAATTTTCAAAAACTAGTGGAGGAAAAAGTGGACTTTAGAATTACTATGTCACTTACTCCTCCTCTTCTTAATATGTTGGATAATAAATTATTACAAGAAAGATATATAAAATATCTAAAGAAGCATATTGAACTTGCAGAAAAAGAAGTTGTAAGAACAAAATATGATGAAAGATTAAATGAACTTTCTAAATATTATTTAAAAAGATATACCAATGATTTACATGTTTTTAAAGATGTATATAATTGTAATTTAATTCAAGGATTTAAGCATTTCCAAGATATTGGAGTTTTAGAAATTATTACATGTGGAGCAACCCATGGTTACTTCCCTATTTTATATATTACAGAACAAACAGTAAAAGCTCAAATTGCTGTTGGTGTTCAAACATATGAAAAATATTTTGGAAAAAAACCTCGTGGAATTTGGCTTCCTGAATGTGGTTATATTCCTGAGGCAGATAAATACTTAAAAGAATTTGGAATTGATTATATAATTACAGAATCTCATGGAATATTATATGCCAACCCTACTCCGATATATGGAACATTTGCCCCTATAGTTTCACCTGAAGGTGTTATAGCTTTTGGTAGAGATATAGAATCTTCAAGACAAGTCTGGAGTTCTATTAATGGTTATCCTGGTGATTATAATTATAGGGAATTCTATAGAGATATTGGATATGATACAGACTATGATTATATAAAACCTTATATAGCTTCCAATGGTGTAAGGGTCCATACAGGTATAAAATATTATAGAATTACTGGAAAAGATTGTGAAAAAGATTATTATAATCTTCAATGGGCTGAAGATTCTATAAACAAGCAAACTGGTCATTTCTTTGATTGTAGAAATGCTCAAATAGAAAAATTAGCTCCTATTATGGGAAATCCTCCAATTATACTATGCCCTTATGATGCTGAACTTTATGGTCATTGGTGGTATGAAGGTCCAGAATGGTTATACATATTATTTAAAAAAATATATTATGATGATTGCAATTTTAAATTAATCACACCAAGTGAATATATAGATAAATATCCTTTAATGCAAGTATCTACCCCTTGTAGATCTAGTTGGGGTGCAAATGGATATAGTGAAGTATGGCTTAACCCTACAAATGATTATGTTCATAGACATTTACATGTTGCAGGTGATAGAATGGTTGAACTTACTCACCAATATCCTAATGAAGAAAAAGATTCTCTTAGAAGAAAAGCATTAAACCAATGTGCAAGAGAGTTACTTTTAGCTCAAAGTAGTGATTGGCTATTTATTATTACTAATGGAACTATGGTTGATTATGCTAAAAAGAGAATAAAAGACCATATAGGAAGGTTTACAAAATTATATTACCAGATAAAAAATGATAAAATAGATGAGAATTTTATAGATGGTATTTATGAACAAGACTGCATATTTCCTGAAATAGATTATATGATTTATTATTAAATTATACACTAATTGATTTAAATAAATAATTTAATTAGATTGTATTTAAAACCAAAATAAATTCAAAAAAAGACTGTTGAACAAAATATTTTTATATACTTTTGTGGGCAATCTAAAAAGATAATACTTAAAACTAAGTATTATCTTTTTTATTTAACTTTTTATTTAACAGAAAATTTAAATCCATTTAATTAAATTTAAATTTTCAGAATCTAATATCATCTCATGCTTTGGCAATACTCTAAATGTATACCCATATTCTCCGCCATTTACTAGCTTTATATTGGCTGTATATGTATATATTTTGCTTTCTTTATCTTCTGATTCTAATTTCATAGGTATCACTTGAATATCATCTACAACACCATTTTCTTCTATTTTACCATAATATACTTGTGCCTCTATATTCTGAACAGATATATTTGGTAGTTCAACATTACAATGAACTGTTATATAGTTTCCAGCATCTATTGTAATATTGTCTATATTATTGTCTTGTGTTATTTTTATATCATTCCAATTTCTGTATAAGTCTTCTTTCCAACTATTAAATTCTGTAACTTTATCTAATTTACTGAAATAGTTATCATATAAATTACATAATGGCAAATATAATTTTTCTACATAATCAACAAGCATTCTAGATGTACTAAATCTTCCTCCTGTAGACATTATAGAGTTTTTCATTATTTGTACCCATTTTGTTGGAATATTTTTATCATTTCTTTCATAATATGTAGGTATTATTTTATTTTCCAAAGTTTTATATATATCATCACTATCTGCTTTGTCTTGAACTTCATAATTATCGTAATCTTGATTTAGTCCTATATACCAACCATTTTTTGAATTATATCCTTCAGCCCACCAACCATCTAATACACTAAAGTTTATAACTCCATTTACAGATGCTTTTTGTCCACTTGTTCCAGAAGCTTCCATTGGTCTTCTTGGAGTATTAAGCCATACATCAACACCACTTATTAGATATCTAGACATGGCAATATTATAATTTTCTAATAAAAATATCTTTCCTTTAAATTGAGGAGTCATAGATATTTCATGTATATATTTAATTAAATCTTGACCTTCTTTATCTGCTGGATGAGCTTTTCCTGCAAATATTATTTGAATAGGTTTATTTTCATTACTAAATATTTGTGTTATTCTTTCTAAATCTTTAAATATTAATGTTGCTCTTTTGTATGTAGCAAATCTTCTTGCAAAACCTATTGTTAAAACATTTTCACTAAGTTTAGATGTTATTTTCTCTATTTCTTGGTAACTATATCCACATCTATGTAATCTACTTGTTGTATTTTTCTTAACTAAATCAATTAATTTTCTTTTTCTTTCCATATGTGCATTCCATAATTTTTCATCTGGAATACTGTTTATTCTTTGCCAAGTTTCATCATTAAAAATGTTGTCTTGCCAATAAGGTGCTAAATACTCATTATACAATTTTTTTATATTTTGAGGTAACCATGAACATGTATGGATTCCATTTGTTACATATGTTATAGGTGCTTCATTTAAAGAAATATTTGGCCAAATATCTCCAAATAATTCTCTTGAAACGGCTCCATGTAATTTGCTTACACCATTTTTCTTTCCTGCTACTTTAAGAGCTAATACCCCCATATCAAATCCACTATTAGGATTTGCATTAGGTTTCTTACCCATTGCAAAAAACTCTTGCTTTGAAATTCCTAATTTATCCCAGTAATCTTTAAAATATGTTTCCATAAGTTCTAGTGGAAATATATCATTTCCAGCTGGTACTGGTGTATGGGTTGTAAATACAGTTTTTGAACTAACTATATCTTTTGCTATATTAAATGAAACTTGTTTTTCTTTTATAGTATTTTCTATTAATTTTAATATTAAGAATGATGAATGTCCTTCATTCATATGATAAACAGTTGGTTTTACTCCTAGTCTTCTTAATAATTCTACTCCTGCCATTCCCAAAACTATTTCTTGTTCAATACGCATTTCTTGGTTTCCACCATATAGTGTTTTGGTTATTTCTCTATATTCTGGAATATTAACATCTAAATCAGAATCCATTAAATATAGAGTAACTCTACCAACTTTTATTTCCCAAACTTTAATATATAATTTCTTTTTTGGCATATCTACAGAAATAATTAGTTCTTTTCCATCTACATCCTTTACTGGAATTATTGGTAAATTGTCTAAATCAATTTCTTTATATTCTGTTTCTTGAACCCCTTGTCCGTTTATCGTTTGCCAAAAGTATCCGTTTTTATATAAAAGTCCAACTGCAATTAATGGTATACCTAAATCACTTGCAGATTTTAAATGATCTCCTGAAAGAATTCCAAGACCTCCTGAATATATAGGCAATATCTCATCTAATCCATATTCTGCAGAGAAATATGCTATTAAATCTCCCGAATTTTCTGTATGTTTTTTATTAAACCATGTATTTTTACTTTTTAAATAATCATCAAAATCTTTAACAAATTTATCATATTCTTTTAATAATTCTTGGTTTTCACATGCTTCTATTAATTTTTCTTGTGATACATTTTTTAAAAATTTTACAGGATTTTTCTCTACTCTTTCCCATAAATCTATATCTATTTCTTTAAATATTCTTAAGAAATTTGTATTCCATGACCACCATAGATTATTTGCTATTTCAGATAATTTTTCAATCCTTTTTGGTAGTTGAGGATTAACTTTTATCCTATTAAATGTGTACATTTATTTTTTCCTCCTTAGGTTACTTAAGTTTTTTTCATTCGTCAAAATAATTTTGAAGCCATAACTCCCAATTTACAATTATATTTTATAAATAATATCAAAATATGTCAATGATTTTTGCCATTTTTTTAAGTTAGTTTGTTACTGTTTACTATAAAGTAAATTCTTCGTCTTAATAATAAAAATTTTGAAGTACATAACTACTGCAAATCGGCAATTTTTGTATCCTTTTCTGAATACTCTTCTGGTTTTAATCCTACTTTATTTTTCATATTAAACAGCATTAAGAAAATAATGATTCCAAGTACAACTCCTAATATTAAAAATGTATTAGCTGTATTTGTATATCTTAACAACATTGATGCAGTAAATGTTATTGCAAATCTTAATAAGTTTTCTAGTAAGTTAAATGATGATGAAATTTTATTTCTTATTCTGGAAGTGGTAAAATTGTTCAAATACTGTTTTATTAAAGGATAAAACGGTCCTTTAGCAATATATTGAACAAGAAAAGCAATAATTACTACTGTTACACTAAAACTATATCCGATATTAAGATTACAAAATGCTCCTAAGAAAATTGATGAAACTACAACTGGTATTGATATAACTGTAAGTGTCCTATTTCTATATTTTTTATGGAATTTGCTTTCATTTTTTGTGGCTATAGCTAAAACAATTTCCATAATAGCAGATATTATACCAAAATACTTATCTGGAATTCCAATATCCTTCATTATACTACTTCTTAACATACTTAATGATAGGAATATTGCAGATATTAAAGCTCCAAAAACTATTAAGTTTTTTAACCTAGGAGATTTACTAAATAACTTAAAAGATTTAAAAAGATTTTTACATTCTGTTGCTACTACTTTTCTATCTATTTTTCTTTTATTCTTTTCAGTACCTACTTCTCTAAATTTAACTGAAAATACTGTTGCAATCATTACAGAAAGCAAGCATAAAAACATTGGAATATATCCATTTATTACAAATAGAAAGCCAGAAATAGCTGAAGCTATTGCTTCCAGCCAATAAAAATATGCTAATCCTCTTCCTTCAATTTTTGCAAATCTGCTACCTCTTTTTTTATCTTTTTCTAATGAATCATATAGAATGTTGGATTCGCATACTCCTTTTATTATAAAACCTATTGCAGATAAAAGCTCTCCTATTATCACAACAATCAAATTATTAGCTATTATATATGTAAGTATTGCTAAACAAACGAAAATATTTCCAATTATAAGGCTATTTCTTTTCCCTAATGATTCTATCATTACAGTTGCAGGAACAAGAAATATAATTTTGAAAATAGGATATAAAGCTTCTGCTAAAAGTACATCTGCTGCATTTATGCCTTTGATTTGTGTAAAAAATAAAAAGATAATAGCATAATAAAATAAAAAGTCCCATGAGAACATTTTATATCTAGTGTATATATTTACATTTGTTTGTTTTGCTTTTGTATCTTCCAATAACCTTTCCTCCTCCCTTAAATACTTATATCATCAACCATAGTTACTGGAGTTGCTCCTTCTTTTATTAAATTATTTGTTCCATATGAATTCTCACTATTTATACTTCCCGGAACTGCATAGATATCTTTACCTTGGTCAAGGGCAAAATTAACTGTAATTAAAGTTCCACTCTTCTCTTTTGCCTCAACAACCAACACTCCATCTGAAAGTCCACTTATTATTCTATTTCTTTCTGGAAAATGATGTTTTTCCGGCTTTGCTCCAAATGGATATTCAGATAAAACTAAACCGTTATTTTTTAAAATCTCAAAATATATTTGGATATTTTCTCTTGGATATATAACGTTCAATCCACTTCCTAATACTGCAATTGTTTTTCCCTTAGCTTTAATTGCTCCCATATGTGAATAAGCATCTATTCCTCTGGCTAGTCCACTTATAATGCAAACTCCTTTTTTAGCTAATTTATATCCAAACTCATATGCATTAATAGCCCCATCTCTTGTACAATTTCTACATCCAATTATAGCTATTGACTTACAATTTAGTAAATCTATATTTCCTAATGTATACAACTTTTTGGGGCTTGCATATATATTTTTTAATTTATTAGGATATTTATTATCCTGATATTTTAAAATTTTTGTTTTTGTTCTAACTAAATCACTTAGCTTTTTTTCATTAATACTCATGTATACAATCTCTCCTTTTAATTTAAAAGAAATTGCCCCCGAATATTATTAATATATTTTGTTTTGTATTTCTGCTGCCTTTACCACATTATTCATTAGCATTGCAATTGTCATAGGACCTACTCCACCTGGAACAGGTGTAATATATGATGCTTTTTTTGATACATTTTCAAAATCAACATCACCAACTAATTTTCCATCTTCATTTCTATTTATTCCTACATCAATTACTACTGCTCCCTCTTTAACCATATCTTCTGTAACAAATTTAGCTTTTCCTAATGCCGCTACTATAATATCTGCCTCTTTTGTAATTTCTTTTATATTTTTAGTTCTAGAATGGCAAACAGTTACTGTTGCATTTTTATTTAATAAACATTGAATTAAAGGTTTTCCTACAATATTACTTCTTCCTATTATTACTGCTCTTTTCCCTTCTACTGGAATATTGTATTTTTCAAGCATTTTTATTACTCCATAAGGTGTGCATGAAATAAAAGAATCTTCTCCTATAGAAAGTTTTCCAACATTTACAGGATTAAATCCATCTACATCTTTAGTATAATCAATTGCATTAAAAGCTTCTCTTATGTCTAATCCCTTTGGTATTGGGCTTTGCAATAATATTCCATTAACATCTTTCCTAGAGTTTAACTCTTTAATTAAGCTTATAAGCTCTTCTTGTGTAGTATTAGCATCTTTTAAGTACTCTTCAAATTCAATTCCTATTTCATCACATGCTCTACTTTTATTTCTTACATATACACTAGATGCCTTATCATCTCCAACCATAATTACTGCTAGTTTTGGATATACATTTTGCTCTTTTAATTCATCTACTCTTTTCTTTAAATTTGTTCTTATTTCTTTTGCAAGTTCTTTTCCATTTATTAATTCCATTTTTTTCAACCCTTTCTTTCACTAAAAATAGTACCAATCCCTGGTTTATAATACTTTTTATTTTTATAAGCCATCTATAGAAACACAAAAAACAGAAAAAATTTTAAATATATTTTTCTATTTCTAATACTAAATTTCCTTTTCTAGTATTATTAACAATTCCATTAACTTTAAATCTACCTTTTCCCCTTACTGTTATTATGTCATCTTTTTTTACATCTTTTGAACCTTTTAATACTAATTCATGATTTATAAATACTCTTTCTTCTTTTATTACATTTAATGCTTTTGCTCTTGAAGTTCTAATAATTTCTGATAATATACTATCAATTCTCATTGAAGGAATTATTACTTTTACTAACATAGTTTTTGGTTCTTCTACTTTTAACTCATTTAACTTTATTGTTTCAAATACCGCCTTACTAAATCTAGTTAGGCTCTTTAACCCCTCAGTTATAATCCTTTCACATTCTTTTAGTACAATAATTTCTGCTCCATCTTTGCTTGTAATTATATCTCCAACCTTTTCTCTTCTAATTCCTATCTTTACAACAGCACCTAAATAATTTCTATGAAAATACATTCCTTTTAGCTCATTGGGCAAATTAATCTTTATAACACTAAAAATCGTATTATAATCAAATAATTCATTTTTAAAAATTTGTTCTAATTTATCTGGGTATATTACTATAACTGTCCTTTCTGCAGTTCTATATCCACCATAAGATACAAAATTTTCAAACTTTATGTCTCGTAGCATCTTTTCTAATAACTGTCTTTGCCTCATATCTAAAAATTCTGTGCTTTCTACTGTATTTCTTTTTTCTACAAACTCTATTTTGTCTATTAATTTTGAAACTAATAGTCTATCTTCTTCATTTGCATATTTTTCCAAAATTTCTTGTCTGTTCACTGTATATTCTCCTCTATAATCAATTGTTATTATTTTAGCACAATTTTAATAATTTTCAAATGCATTACATTAATTTTTTATAAATATTTAAAATTTTTGTTATTTCTTTCTTCCTATTTTTTATTAGCAAATAAACGTACAAATGTTACGCAAATTCCTTTTCAGGCTTGAATTTTTAATGGTTTTGATATATAATATATATGGATGTTTATAAATTTTAAAAAAGGAGAACTGATATTTATGTTAAAAACAAATTTTAAGAAATTTATATTTGCATTTATAGCATTTATATTTGTATTTTGCATGACAACAAGTGTATTTGCTACAGATGCAATAGGTAATACAGTAATAAATACTGTAGAAACAGAAAATATCGTATCAACACCTGAAACAAATGATGATTCTGTTTATGCAAATACATCATTAGAATTAGTTGAAGATACTGTTTGTAAGATTGATGTAGGAGGTTACGGAGAATTTACTAAACAAATTACTGAATTTAATGAAGCTGAAAAATCTGCAACTTTAACATTAACAATGACTAATACAAAAACTGTTGAAGAAAGTCAAAAAGATGTTGAAATATTCTTTGTAATTGATAACTCTTCAAGTATGACTCAAACATATAATGATGTAACAAGAAAAGAGGCTGTTATCAATTCTGCTAGCTCTTTAATAGATAAACTATACGAAAAAAACTCAAATGCAAAAATTGGTATTGTAGGATTTTCTAGCTTAGATTCTTCAAAAGGAGAAACAGAAGGAACTTTAGAAGATGCAAAATTAATCTCTAGCTTAAGCAATGACCAAACTGAAGTAAAAAATGCTTTAACTCAATTATCAGACTTAGAATATGGACCAAGAACTAATATCGAAGCTGGTTTAACAATAGCTCAAACCAATTTTTCTGATGACGAAAATATTTCAAGATATATAATTTTATTAACAGATGGTGTTCCAAACAATGCAACAGATGGTACTTCAATGACATATTCTGGAGTAGTTGCTGAAAGAACAAAATCAAAAATTGAAGAAATCGAAAACAGTGGAATTAATATAATTGGAGCTATGATTAACTTAGATAGTGAAAAAGAAGAACCATCTACAGGAAAAACATATAGAGAGTTATCTGAAGAAATTTTCGGAACAGAAGAAAATTCAACACTAACCAAATATTTTTATATACCTGATGGCGAAATTGAAAATACAATAGTAAATGATATATTTGATAGTTTAGTTGTTAGAACTGATAATACTTTAAGAAATATAACTATCACAGACTATTTCCCACAAGAAATAATTGATAACTTTGACTTTGAATATGTAGCAAGTCCTAATATAGGTACAGTATCACAAACAATAAATACAGAAAACAATTCAATTACATGGAACATTGAATTGTTAAGTGAAGGCGAAACAGCAACATTGAGCTACAAACTTACATTAAAGAAAGATTATGACCAAAATATAATTGATGTTGTTTTGCCAACAAATACACATGTTGATATTACAGGTGAAACAGATGAAGGACAAATAGATACAACTTCTGATGATTCACCAACAATAGTTGTAAGGTATAAAAAACCTGTTGATAACACAGTTGTTCCAGATAAAAAATTACCTCAAACAGGTGAATTTACAACATGGATTTTAGCCACAATTGCTGTAATAGTAGCTATAATGGCAGGAAAAACATTAATATTAAAGAAACAAAATAAATAAATATCATAATTTTTAATACTGCTTTATAATTAACTAAGAATACTAGCTAATTGCAATAGCAACATAACATTCAAATAGCTTAGACTTAAAGTCTAAGCTATTTTTTAAATATTTACTTGAACTCCTTCATCACCATTTACATCCTCCAATGCTTCTTTCCAAAGTTCTTCACCTAATTCCATTTCAATAAGTTCTTGAATATCTGGACTCATACGCCTAGGATAAATGATTACTTCCTCTCCCACTTCTGCAATTAAAGTACTTTCGCTTTCTTGAAGTTTCGCCATTTCCTCTGTTGAAGCTCCTTCTGAAATATCTTCATCATAAGATAAAGCATCTGGAAATCCATATCTTGCATCTCCTATTAATCCTTCTTCCATAGCTACAAGTTCAGGATCTGTAATAAAATTAATATATTTTCCATCCTCTAAAACTACAGCTGTTAAATCACCATTTTTAGTCTCATAAATTCTTGATACTATCATACTTACATCCTCCTTTTATTTTAATCTAATTTTTTATGTAATATCTCTTTAGTTACAATTGGATTTGCTTTTCCTCTTGTATTTTTCATAACTTGACCAACAAAGAAGTCAAATAATCGATCTTTACCACCTTTATATTGTTCTACTTGGGTAGGGTTAGAACTAATAATATCATCTATTATTTTTTCTAGTTCATTAGAATCTGATATTTGTGCATTTTCTTTACTAATGAAATTATTTGGTTCTTTTTTCTCGTCTAATACTTTGTTAAAAACTTCTTTTGCCTGTTTAGAAGAAATTATTCCTTCTTTTTGTTTATCTAGTATGAACTTTAGCATCTCTGGAGTTAAATATATATCATTAATGCCTATTTCATTTTTATTCATATATGCAATAATATTTTCATTAACCCAATTAGCTGCCTCTCTAGCTTCAATACCTAACTTTATACATGTATCAAAGTAATCCGATATAGCTTTATCTTTAATTAACTTCTTAGCATTTTTAGGTGATAAACCTAATTCATTTATATATCTTTCTTTTCTTTCATAAGGTAATTCTGGAATAGATGCTTGAATTTCTTCTATCCATTTAGAATCAAGTTTATATTTTGGAATATTTGGCTCAACAAAATACTTATAATCTAAAGCATCTTCTTTGCTACGCATTGTATATGTTCTACCACTTTCTTCATCCCATCTTCTAGTTTCTTGAACAACTTCGTCATATCTTCCTGCATCTTTTAATTCAGATTGTCTTTCAATTTCGTAATTAATAGCATCTCTAATATTAGAAAATGAGTTAACATTTTTCATTTCTACTTTTGTACCTAAAGTATTTTCATCATCACTTATTGAAACATTAACATCACATCTAATTTGACCTTTTTTAGG
>CALXWR010000032.1 GCA_944392465.1 uncultured Clostridia bacterium
ATGCAGCTGTTTTAGGTGATGGAAATATAACACTAAAAATAGCAAAAATAGCATTAAACAAATTAGAAATAGATGACTTAGGTTTAGATGAAATTGATAGAAAAATTTTAGAAACATTAATTATAAAATATAGAGGTAGACCAGTAGGAATTGAAACTATTGCCACTACTTTAGGAGAAGAAGTAGATACAATAGAAGATGTATATGAACCATATTTAATACAAATAGGTTTCATATCAAGAACTGTAAGGGGAAGAGTTGCACTTCCTGCAGCATATGAACATATGGGAATTCCATATAACCAAGATTAAATCTGATGAAGATTAAAAAATAGGAAAGGGGAAGGAAAAAGGAAGAATAACAACTAACCTTCCCTTATTCAAATAAAAGGGATTGAAAATGGAAAAAGTAACAAAGAAGAAAAAGCTTGAAAGTAATAATAGAAAAGAATTAAATTTGCCTATAATTATATTTATTTTTGCATCTATAATTTTAGCAATACCATCAATTACATATTTAATAAAAAACAAAACTGTATATGGATTTTATTATGTATGGACATACTTTTTTAAAATCCCAGCAAATAAAGCAGAAATGCTAAACAATGCACTAATGTTTTTTTTACTAATAACAATATTATTTTTAGCGTATATGCTAATAGCTAAAAAATGCAAAAATATTAGTACTAAGAAAATAATAGTATTAGTGATTTTAGTTTCAATAATATTTGGAGTAATAATTCCATATACAAGCACAGATGTATACTCATATATAGCAAATGGTTGGTCATCAGCACATTATAGAGAAAACCCATATTATACATCAACCGGAGAGATAACAGATAAAACTGGACAAAGTGATATGATGTTTGAAAAAGTGGCAAATTGTTGGAAATATGAAACAGTAGTATATGGTCCGCTTTGGACTTTGATTTGTACAGGGCTTTCTGCAATGTCTTTGGGGAATATAGATGTGGCACTATTATTATTTAAAATATTTAATATATTAATACATTTATTAAATACAATATTAATATACAAAATAACTAGAAAAAAAATATTCATGATTTTATATGGATTAAATCCATTTATTTTGTTTGAGGCTTTATCAAATGTACACAATGATATATGCATAATATTATTTATTTTACTTGCAATATATTTTACAATAAGAAAAAAGAAGTTGTTTCTAGCAGTGGCATGTGTCGCATTTGCAACAGCTGTTAAATATTTAGCAATATTGATACTTCCATTTATTGTTATTTATAGTATAAGAAATAAAGATATAAAGAAAAGAATAATATATTGCATATTGTGTGGAATAGAATATTTGGCAATTTTAGCATTATTTTATTTAATATATATGAGAGATTTTGGAGTTTTGGCAGGTTTGTTTATACAACAATCTAAATACAATAGGTCTATAATGTATGTTATATATGAATATTTTGGGCAAGATAAAGTAGAAATAATTCAAACACTTGCTCTAGTGATATTTGCAGTTTTTTATGTAATTGTTTGTGTTAGGTTATTAGTGCAAAAGAAAATTGGATTTATACAAATTATTAGAAAATATAATATTTTCCTTTTAATATTTACATTTGTATTAATAACCAATTTTAATGCATGGTATATAATGTGGCTATTTCCAACTATGTTCTTCCTAAAAAGAAAAGCCCAAGAAACAATTTTAATATTAAGTTATACAAGTCAAATAGCAAATTTTGCATCATTTGCATTACATAGCGAAGAACAAATACTGGGAATACCATTTTTAATAATTATGATAGTAGGAATGTTATTAATTAAAACATTGAATATGAAACTAGAAAGAACAGAAGAGGGAAAAATAAAGTTAATTAGATAAATATAAAAATATAGTAAAATTATAGGAAGAAAATAAAAGACATAATAAAGAATAGAAAAAGTTGTAAAATTAAAACCTAGAAAGAAGAGATGACTAAAATGAAATTGTTAATGCATACTTGCTGTGCACCATGTAGTGTGTATTGCATAGATTCTTTAAGAGAGGAAGGAATAGAACCTACGGTATATTGGTATAACCCTAATATACATCCATATATAGAATATAAAACTAGAAGAAACACATTAAAAGAATATACAGCATCAATTAATGTAAAAGCAATATTTGAAGAAGATTATGGACTAGATGAGTTCTGCAAAAATGTAGTAAACTCTTTAGAAACTAGATGTCAAGATTATTGCTATCCAGTTCGTCTAGAGCAGACTGCAAAGTATGCAAAAGAAAATGGATATGATTGTTTTACAACAACTCTTTTAGTTAGTCCATACCAAAAACATGACATAATAAAAACAATTGGAGAAACATTAGCAAAAAAATATGGATTAACATTTTTATATAGAGACTTCAGAGTAGGATTTAGAGAAGGACAAGCCAAAGCAAGAGAACTTGGATTATATATGCAAAAATATTGCGGATGCATATTTTCAGAGGAAGATAGGTATGCTAAGCAGATAAAGAGGGACAAAGAAAATATATAATATTCTTTTCTATGTAAAACAAGGTTTTGATAAATATGAAAAGACAATAAAAAATTATTTTATAGATATGACTGATGAAGAAATTAGAGATGAAGATTTAATTTGTACTGATATGATATATTATTCAAAAGATTTAAAAAAGAAATAAGATGTAGTTATAAATAGTAATTTGTAGTTATGACGGGAGGTGATGAAAATGAAAAAGAAAGTTATTATTGCTTTAATTATAATATTTATATTGTTTTTACTTAGTGTATTTATTCCTGTAAGAAAAGGAGAGGAATGGGTTAATGACGATGAAATAGCAGATGTGGGACATTATGAAGAATGTTACTATAATATATATGGAGCAAATTTAACAATGTTCATGATGTTATTTAAATCTAAATAACAAATTTTATATAGAGAGTTGCTAGAAATAGTGGCTCTCGTTTTAATTTATCTTGCGAAAATGTCATATAGATTTATATTATGAAAGAGAAAATTGCTCTCTCTTTTTTTCGAATTGGTAGAATATTTTTTATAAATATGATATAATTTCCATTAGTTTTAAAGAGGTTATATATTATGGCCATAAAAACGAACAAACCTTTATATATAAAGGAAAATTTTAGATTTTAAAAAAGGCTAAAAACTTGAAATTTTATACCAAAGAAAATAATCGCTTAGTATAAAAGGAGATATCAAAATGAAAAAATTATTAATTAAAATAAGAAAAAATATTTTAGTCTTCACACTCATGGTTCTATTATTATTTATTTTATTAAACTTTTTATTAAATATAGTATTTTCTATTACTTTTAGAATTTGGGTATACAAAGTAATAGTTATATTACTTTTACTAGGTCTTATTTTAGGAATTGTACAGATAATAAAAAATCATACAAATAAAATACTAAAGTCGGTAATAATTATGATAGTTGTATTTATTATAGTAATATTATGCTTAATAGGACCACTTCTGGGATTTTTTACAGTAGCTATATTAGATAGACCAGAGCATGTAATATATAAGAATAATAAAAAGTATGTTGCTGTGGTAAACTCGTTTCTTCAAGTAAATGTTTATTATTATGATTATATAAATCCATTTTTAAGAGGAAATGAAGTAAAATTTCACGAATATTATGGAAAAGGTGGATTTGATCCTTTTGAAGAAAAACATTAAACCTATCTACATAAAAAAATAATATAAAAGAAAAGTGCAATAAAAGAATGCATAATTATTATAGGAGAAAAAATGAATCAAGAAACTAAAAAAGAGAAGATAAAAGATAATATACTTAAAATATCGTTTATATTACTAAGTATATGCTTTATAATTCCATCCCTAATTTATATTATTCAAAATGGAACTGTAATGAACTTTAAAACATATTATAATTTCTTCTTAAATAATGATGTAAATAAAATGATTCCAGCAATCGTTTTTATAGTTTTGTTTTTAACAATATTTATAGTGTATATATTAATAGCAAAAAGAAAAGATATATTTAAAAATACAAAACAAATATTAATCTTTGTAGGAATAATAGGAATTATATTTATGTTTATGTTGCCATGGACATCGTCTGATATATTTTATTATATGGGAGTTGGAGAATTAGATGGAGTATATAAACAAAATCCATATTACACAACTGTAAAAGATTATTATAATGCAAATGAGGAAAATATAAATGATGAGATATTAGAAAAAGGTGCAGAAAATGGTTGGAGTAATACGACTGTGATATATGGACCTACTGCTCAAACTATTTTTAAAATTTGCTCAGTTTTGTCGTTTAAAAATGTTGATGTTGCAATTATTATATTTAAGCTTGTAAATTTACTTATACATATTGCAAATACGTATTTAGTGTATAAAATTACTAAAAGAAAATTTTTTGCTAAACTATACGGCTTAAATCCATTTATTTTTATAGAATATATTGGAAATGTACATAATGATATAATAGTAGTATTTTTCATACTTTTATCATTATATTTCTTATTAAAAAAGAAAAAAATAATACCAAGTATAATTTTCTTAAGCATAGCAACAGGAATCAAGTATTTTACGGTACTACTGTTGCCTGTGTATATAATATACTTTTTTAGGAAAGAAGAAAATTTAGGAAAAAGATTTGCAAAATGCATACAATATGGGTTATTATTTATATTAATTTTGACATTAGAATATTTAATTTATTTTAAAGATTTTAGTATATTATCTGCAATGCTTGTACAAACAGAAAAGTATGCAAAATCTATATATTCATCAATTTATGTTGTAATGCCAAATATATTAAAACCATTGAAATACATAATGTATACAGTATTTTTTATTTACTATATAAAATTCTGCATAGATTTATTAACTACCAAAAAAATAAAGTGGAGTAAAATTATTAGAAAATATAATACTGCTTTAATATTATTTTCATTAATTTTAGGCACTTTCCAACAATGGTATATAATATGGATATTTGCAAGTTTGATGTGGCAAAAGCCAAACATGATAAGAAATATTATAGGTATAAGTTTGTTTGCACAAATTGCAAATAGTATTTATATGTTTAAAGTAGAAAGCTATATTTATGATATTTATTTTGTAGGAATAATTATAGCACTACTATTAATTTTACAATTAACTACAAATAATTTAAAAAAATATTTAGCAAAAAGCGATGTAGTAAAATTGCAAAAATAAATTTACAAAAGGAGATAATTTAATATGTCTAGATTAGTTTTAATAGATGGTAATAGTATAATGAATAGAGCCTTTTATGGTATAATGGGGACTAAAATGCTTACAACATCTGATGGAAAGTACACAAACGCAGTATATGGCTTTTTGGCAATTATGTTTAAAGTGATTGATGATTTAAATCCTGATTATATGGCTGTATCATTTGATTTAAAAGCTCCAACCGCACGTCATAAATTATATGAGGGGTATAAGGCTACAAGAAAGGGTATGCCAAACGAACTAGCAGAGCAAATGCCAATGATTAAAGAAATTCTTCAACTTATGAATATAACTATTATTGAAAAAGAAGGATATGAAGCGGATGATGTTTTAGGTACTTTATCTTTAATGGGGCAAAAAGCTGGATTAGATGTTACTATAGTATCTGGTGATAGAGACACATTTCAATTAACAACTAAGAAAATTTCTGTAAGAATTCCACATACAAAAGTGGGTAAAACAGAGGTTGATACTTTTAGTGAAAAAGAAATAAAAGAAAAGTATGGTGTAACTCCTAAGCAATTAATTGAAGTCAAAGGTCTTATGGGCGATACTTCTGATAATATTCCTGGAGTGCCGGGGGTTGGCGAGAAAACGGCTATTAACCTTGTAAAAAAGTATAAATCTATAGATAATTTATATAAAGAGCTTGAAAATGGTACAGATACTGAAAGAGGCAAACTAAGAGAAAGATTAGTAGAGAATAAAGATTTAGCTTTCCTTTCAAGAACCTTAGGAACTATTAACAGAGAAGTACCAATGGAAGAAAAAATTGATGATTTAAAAGTTAAGGAATGGGATAAAGAAAAAGTTTTTGAAAAGTTTAAAGAACTTAATTTTAATAGATTTATAGAAAGATTTAGTTTACAAGCTGAACAACAAAAAAAGGATGTATCGGATTTAGTAAAGATAGAAGAAATTAATCTTGACAATATATCAAACATAATTGATAAAATAAAGCAATACAAAGAATTAATATATTTGTTAAATAAAGAGGAAATAGAAAATAAAGATAAAATAATAAAAAAAGATATTAAAGCAATAGCAATATATATAAAAGAAGAAAATACATCATATTATTTAAAAATAAATGATAGTGAATTTAAAAATATTTTTACTGAAATATTTGAAAATGAAGAAATTAAAAAATATAGTTATCATTTATCTGAAGACTATGTTATGCTTAGACAGATGGAAATTAAGATGAAAAATATATATTATGATGTAAAAATTGCCGCATATGATTTAAATCCTACGAATAATAATTATTCAATTGAGAATGTAGCACAGCAATATTTGAATATTGATGTAGGTGAGTATATAGGTAAGTATGAACAAGAAAAACCTAAAAATAAACAATTAAATTTATTTAATGATGGACAGGAAGAAAACGAAAATGATAAATTTATATTTGGATTTAAAGCTTATTTAATATCTAAGATAGCAGAAGAAACTTTAGAAAAATTAAATAGTGTAAATTCATTAGATTTATTTAATAATATTGAAATGCCACTAGTTAAAGTTTTGGGAGAAATACAAACAAATGGTATGTATGTTGATAAACAAGAACTTGTGGATTTTGGAAACAAATTAAAAGAGCAGATAGATGTTATAAAACAAGAAATTTACGAATTATGTGGAGAGGAATTTAATATAAATTCAACTCAACAATTGGGAGTAATTTTATTTGAAAAATTAAAACTACCAGTATATAAGAAAACAAAAACTGGATATTCTACAGATGTAGATATTTTGGAAAAATTAAAAAATAAACATCCAGTAATTGAAAAAATATTAGAATATAGAAGTTTAATGAAATTGAATTCAACTTATGTTGAAGGGTTAATTCCATATATAAATGAAAAAACTAAAAGAATACATTCTTATTTTCATCAAACAATTACAGCAACAGGTAGAATTAGTAGCACCGAACCAAATTTGCAAAATATACCAACAAGATATGCGCTTGGAAAAGAATTAAGAAAAATATTTAAACCAGCGGATGATTACATATACATTGATGCTGATTATTCACAAATAGAACTTAGAGTATTAGCACATATTTCTGGTGATAAACATATGCTAAATGCTTTTATGAATGATGAAGATATACATAAACAAGCAGCATCAAAAGTATTTGATATTCCAATAGATGAGGTTACAAAAGAACAAAGAACATCTGCAAAAGCAGTTAATTTTGGAATTGTATATGGTATAAGTGATTTTGGATTAGCAGAGCAATTGAACATATCACGAAAGCAAGCAAAGCAATATATAGAGCAATATTTAGAAAAGTACAAAGGTATAAAAAAGTTTATGGAAAATATAGTAGAAAGTGCAAAAGAGAAAGGATATGTAGAGACATTATTTCATAGAAGAAGATATATTCCAGAGCTTTCGTCAAACAATTATATGGTAAGACAGTTTGGCTCAAGAGCTGCAATGAATACACCAATACAAGGAACTGCTGCAGATATTATGAAAATTGCTATGATTAATGTATATAAGAAGTTAGAAGAAGAAAAATTAGATGCTAAAATTGTACTTCAAGTACATGATGAATTAATAATTGAATGTAATAAGAATATTGTAGATAAGGTAAAGGGGATTTTACAACATGAAATGGAAAATGGAGTAAAATTAAAAATACCATTAAAAGTTGAGATTTCTGAAGCTCAAAATTGGTATGAAGCAAAATAACAAAGGAGAGAAGGATGACCAAAAAAACAATTAAGATTATTACAGGTTTGATTATAATTTTATTAATTATATTTATTTTATTTAAGGTTATAAAAGTTCAAGAGATTATACTTAAATCAATATATCCAACTAAGTATTCTGAATATGTTGAAAAATATTCACAGCAAAATGGATTAGATAAATATTTGGTATATGCAACTATTAAAGCAGAAAGTGACTTTAATCCAGATGTTACATCAGCAAGTGATGCTAGAGGATTAATGCAACTTATGGAGGAAACAGCAGTAGAAAGATCGAATATTATAGAAAATAACTCTGTTGAAGCATATGATTTATATGACCCGGAAACTAATATAAAACTTGGAACATCATATTTATCATACTTATTAAACCTTTATGATGGAAATGTAGTTTTAGCTATTACAGCATATAATGCTGGACTTGGGAATGTTGAACAATGGATTAAAGATGGAATTATAAAAAGTGATGGTTCAGATATAGAAAATATACCATATAAAGAAACGAGTAATTATGTAAGAAAAATACTTAAAAATTATCAAATGTATATTACCATATACAATAGCTATTAATTTATGGAAACTAACGGTATTTTATATCAATAGCGGTTTTATATAATTACGCTAATATTACACTTGTGTTACAAAAATATTACAATTGTGTAACAATATTGAAAATAATTATATCTTAGAATATAATATTCCTAGAGAAATACCGAGCTGAACAAAAGGATAAGCCTTATGTAGGAGGGGAAGAACATGAGTACAGAAACGTTTGCAGATTATATATTGTCTGAAAAAAATTGGATAAAAAAAATGGAAATAGTTTTTTACTTACAAAAGAAAACTAATATATTTTTTGATAATTCAGTTGTTTTTAAAACTTTGCTTACAAAACTTTTTTTAGATAAAACAAATCTGGATGTTGATAAAAATTATACAATAACTGCAAGTTTGCTATGGAGTTGTAAAAAGGATTTACTTCCTAAAGACTTATCTAAAATTAAATCGTTTGCAAAAGACGGAGCAAAATATTTAGCTAAGTTAGGATTTGACGAGAGATTTTGTAGAATTTGCGAAGGAGTAAATAGATATTCTGAATTAGATCCTAGAGAAAAGGAAAGTGATGTTTTAGAATTAACAGATCAGTTTGGAGGTATGCTTTTAGATAGACCAGAAAGAATTGCTTTTAAACCAGATGAGGCATTAGTTTTATTAGAGTATAGAAATTTAAAAGATAAAGATAACAGATATTTAGATATATTTAAAGATTTTGTGAGTAATATGGAGGAAATTAAAATATGAGTGGTTTAGTAGGAAGTCTTACTGGTGCATCAAATGAGTTTAATGAGTTAGGAGTTAGAGATACTATTAAAGGAATAAAAACAGCAGGGAGATTAGTTGCAAGAATTGCAGAAGCAGAACTTGCTAAAAAAGAGGATAAGTTAGATAATGGAAAAGAAGAAACAATTGATCCAACTTTATTAGTACAGGAAATTAAAGATGAAATGGAATTATAAAAATATATTTAGTCAACAAAAGATTGGATAAAGTTTATTTGCCAATCTTTTTATTATAGTAAAGGGAGAAAGTGGTTATGCCAGTAAACTTGATATATAGACATCAACAAAGGGCATATGAATTAATGATAAAAGCTTTGGAGGAAAAAGGAAGAGCAGCATATGTTTTTCCTGTTGGGTGTGGAAAAAGTTTTCCAGTCCTTAAATATATAGAAGAAAATCCAGATAAAACAATTATATATGTAAGCCCTAATATTGAAATAATTAACCAAATAAAAAAATATATTAGTATTTATATATTAGACGGAGAAGGCGTAAGCAAAAAAACTATGCCTAATTTTAGAGCTGTAACCTATCAAAAAATTGCTTTAGCTAGAGATATTGCAGATATTCATCCAGATATAATTGTATTTGATGAAATTCATAGAATGGGTGCTGAAAAATGGGAACAAGGAATAGATTCTTTAATTGAAGCAAATCCTTCTGCAAAGATAATTGGAATGTCTGCAACTCCAGAGAGAACAGATAAAAGAAATATGGCATATGAAAGATTTGGAGAAGATGTAGTTTATGAAATGAGTTTAACTGATGCACTTAGTGGTCAAAAAGAAGGAGAAGTAGTTTTAAATGGTGCTAAATATGTTAGAGTTATTTCTGAATTACAAGGTTATGCTAGAGAATTAAGAGAAGCGATTGAACTAACTAAGGATGAAAATAGAAGGCAAAAATTATTAGAAAAATTTGAGAAATTAAATGCAATAATAAATAATGCACCAGGCTTATCTGATATTATAGAACAAGCCATGACGAAAAAGAATGGAAAATATATTGTTTTTTGTACCGATAGACAAGAGATGTTTGATAAAATGTCTCATGTAAATGAAATTTTTGGACAGGTTAATAAAAATATTAATGTTGATTATGTAATAAGTAATGATGATGAGCAAGGAAAAACACAAAGAGAAAATAGAAAGACAATTGAGGAGTTTGAGGCAAGAAAAAATGGAGATGCTTTAAATCTACTATTTTGTGTAGATATGCTAAATGAAGGAAGGCATATTGAAGGAATAGATGGCGAGGTTCAATTTAGACCAACAGATTCTTCTATATTGTATAAACAACAAATAGGAAGAGTTTTATCAGCAGATAGAAGTGCAGGCGAAACTGTAATAATAGATGTAGTGAACAATTGGTTAAGACAGATTGATACTTTTAATGAATTAGAGCAAGCTATTAGAGCAAATGGAGAAAAAAATTCATATGATTTGTTTAAATTTACAAGTGACGAAATTGAGCTAGTAGGATTATTAAGAGAAATTGGTGAAGAACTTAAATATAATAGTAAACAAACATATCAGGAAATTATAAATTGGTTAGAAACTCATAATGGAAATATGCCTAGATATTCTATAAGAAAAAATGGTATTCAATCTACGGTAGAAAATATGACAGATGAAGAAAAGTATGAAGTTAATCTATATGCTAGATGGCAAGTTTCAGCAGATAGAAGAGCATTAGAAGCATGTAAACGGTATATCATTAGATATGCTTCCAAAGGAATATCAAGAGTATGGAAATCATATTGCAAAGCTTAGAGAATATGGGTTGGGATTAACAGCATATAAAGAGATAATAGAATGGTTAGATACACATAATCGGAATAATGCCAAGATATTATTTTTCTACAGGAAAAAGAGGAAGACACCTAAATAAATCAGAATTAACAAAAGAAGAATTAGAGGAAAAAGATTTAGCCCTAAGATGGCAAAAGTCACCAGAAAAAAAGTTTTTAGAAGAATCAATACGGAGTACCATTAGATGAATTAAAAGGAAAAAGTATTTATTTTAAAAAGCAAATAGCAGAATTAAGAAAACGAGGGTTAGGTGTTAAAAGAAAAACTTTAGCAGAAAGATTAACAGAATGGATGGAAACACATGATCGGAAGGATGCCTCTTTCTCATATTATAAAAAACGGAGTAGATTTAAATAGAAAGGAAATGTCAAAAGAAGAATTAAGTGAGGTTAGATTAAGAGCAGAATGGGGTAAATCTGCATTAAGGAAAGCATTAATTGCATGTACTGGAATATCATTAGACGAATTGCCAGAGCAATATGCTCAGTATAAAGAACAAATAGCTACATTGAGAGAATATGGTTTAGGACTTAAAGAAGAACCTGTTTTTAACCAAATAATAGAATGGTTAGAAACTCATGATGGTAATATGCCGAAGGGAACTTTCAGAAATAATAATAGAGTTTTAAAAACAAAAGAACTAACAGAAGAACAATTAGCATCAATAAAATTATATAAAATGTGGATTAAATCTCCTGAAAGGAAAGCATTAATTGCATGTACTGGAATACCATTAGATAAATTGCCAGAGCAATATACTCAGTATAAAGAACAAATAGCTACATTGAGAGAATATGGTTTAGGACTTAAAGAAGAATCTGTTTTTGACCAAATAATAGATTGGTTAGAAACCCATGATGGCAATATGCCTAGATCGATTATAAGTAAGGGCGGAAAACAAGCTAAAAGAGTTGAAATGACAGAAGCTGAAATATATGAAGTTAATTTATATTATAATTGGTTAAGGTCAGGCGAAAGAGAAGCCATTGAAGAATGTAGGCGGAATACCAATAGATGAGCTTCCTGAAAAATATCAAAATTATACCGAGCAAATAGAAACCTTAAGAACATATGGAATAGGCATGGAAAAGGAAAGTGTAGAAGAAGAAGTAATAGAATGGCTAGAAGCTCATAATGGAAAACTACCAAGAGGTACAATAAAAAAGCAAGGTAAACGATTAAAAGTTAGTGATATGACAGAAGAAGAAAAAAGAGAAGTTAAATTGTATCAAAGATGGGAGAAATCTACTTTAAGAGAAGCACTTAAAGCATGTGAGCGGGATACCAATAGACGAATTACCAGAAGAATATGTGCAGTGCAGAGAACAAATTGCTATACTAAGAAAATTTGAAGAACAGAGAAAGGCCGAGGCACTTGAAAAAAGTATGCAAAAAAGTGTTAGAAAACATGTAGGAGACAACCAATCAACTAGGGAAGAATTAAGTCAAATTCAAATGACTCTTGAGAAAGGTAGAGAAACAAGTGATGGATAAAAAAGCGTATACAGAGACATATAGATTTATAGAAATGTTGCCAGAAGAACTAAAAAGGAAAATACCAGACAGTTTAATTGAAGGCATAAAGAACAATATGGATACTTCTTATAAATTTGAAATAGATGATGAAAGTCTTGATGATATAAAATTATTAGAAGACACGGAAAAAATATTATCTGTGATATACACAGACTATTTAGCATCAGATGACGAAAAGAAAATTATAAAAAATATGGAAAACTCTATCTTAAAAGAAAAAGAGAATAAGAAAAAAGAAAATTTTGCTAGACCATATTACAATTTTCCTAAAAAATTCAGCAACAATGAAAATAAAGTAAAAGAAGTTATCGATAATAAACAATATTATAAAGATGGTAATGAAATTGAAAAAGAAATGAACAAAATAATGAAAGTACCAAAAGAAAAATGGTATAAAAAATTTATTAGAATTATAAAAAATGCAATTCATAAATAATAAAAAAATTATTAAAGCGTAGATTTACTTAAATGGAGGGAAAAATGAACGAAATATTTGCAGACTTACATGTACATATAGGAAGAAGCGAAAATGGAAAACCAATAAAAATTACAGCGGCAAGGAGTTTAAACTTTGCCAATATAGCAAAAGAATGTGCAGAAAGAAAAGGTATAGATATAGTAGGAATAATAGATTGTGCATCACCATACGTGATTGAAGACATAGAAAACTTTTTAAAAACTGGGGAAGCATATGAAATAGATGATGGTGGAATTATATATAAAGATAAGGTATGTATAATTTTGGGAAGTGAAATAGAAACTTCAGAAATAAATGATGAAGGAAAAACAGGTAGTGCACATAATTTATGTTATTTTCCAAGTTTAAAAGATATAAAAGGTTTTTCTAAAGAAATGTCACATCATATACATAACATTACATTAAGCTCTCAAAGAGCGAACATATCAGCATATGAATTAGTAGATATAGTAGAAAAATATAATGGAGTGTTAATACCAGCACATGCATTTACACCACATAAGAGCTTTTATGGAAATTGTACAAGTAGACTAGAAAGAATATTTAAAGAAAAATTTGATAAAATTTTTGCAATAGAATTAGGACTAAGTTCAGATACATATTTAGCAGATGAAATATCAGAACTTGAAACTCGTACATTTTTAACAAATTCTGATGCACATTCACTTCCAAAAATAGCAAGAGAATACAATAAGATGTTATTAGATGGTATTAGTTTTAAAGAAGTCTTAAAGGCACTAAAAAATCAGGATGGAAGAAAAATTTTAGCAAATTATGGATTAGATCCAAAACTTGGGAAATACCATAGAACTTTTTGTGAGAAATGTGGCAAACCAATAGAAGGAAAAGCACCTGTTACAAGATGTCCGGATTGTGATAGTAGTAAAATAACTATGGGGGTTTTTGATAGAATAGAAATTATAAAAGATAAAGAGACAGCAAAAAGTCCAAAATTTAGACCACCATATATTTATCAGATTCCTCTTACATTTATGCCAGGACTTGGAAATAAAACAATAGATAAATTATTGAACAATTTCCATACAGAAATGACAATACTTCACAAACTATCAAAAGATGACATTGAAGCGGTAGTAGGAGAAAAAATAGCAAATACGGTTATATCAGCACGAGAAGGAAATGTAAAAATACAGTCTGGTGGAGGCGGAGTTTATGGCAAACTAACAGCAAGCTAAAATATGGGATATAGCAATAAAAAAGCAAGTTTCATAAAAAATTATTTATTATGAAAACAAAATGGTTCTAAAAATCATTTTATTGAATAGACATTATGTATAAATAAATTTTAATGTCTAGGAGAAAAAATGAGAGAAAAACGTAAAGGAAGAAAAAGTGATTTAAAAAGTGTTATATTAAATCATGTTTATAAAAATATAAAAATATATGCGGTGATTATTTTATTATTCATTATAGGAATAATATTAGGTGTTATTTTTGTAAATAATATAAATGAACCTGAACTTACAGAAGTTAATGAATATATAATGGGATTTATAAATTCACTAAAACAGGATTATCATATAGATAAAATTCAATTACTAAAAAAATGTTTATTAGATAATTTATTGCTTATTTTAAGTATGTGGTTTTTAGGGCTAGCAGTAGTGGGAATTCCAATAGTGCTTGGAATATTAATATATAGAAGTTTTTGTATTGGGTATACTGTTTCAGCAGTGATTGCTGTTTTAGGTACACAAAAAGGTATAATATTTTTGCTATCAACTATTTTTTTGCACAATTTAATATTTATACCTGTAATAATCTTTATGACAGTAAGTTGTATAAAGCTGTATAAATCAATTATGAAAGATAAAAGAAGAGAAAATATTAAGATAGAAATAATAAGACATACAATCATATCAATTATATTGTTTTTACTTTTATGTATTTCATCTTTGATAGAAGTATATGTTTCAACGAACATCCTTATGTTAACCATAAGCTCAATATAAATACTCAAAAAAATACAAAAAAATTTAAAATCCATTTGCAATTTAACAATAATTATGATATAACATAGTTGATGTTTATGTAAATTATAAAAGAATTAGATATTATAAAAGAAGAAGGGGTAATGGCAAGAATGGAAAAACAGATTAAACAATTTTTGGATTTTTTACAAAACGAAAAAAGAGTATCAAATAATACACTACAATCATATAGTAGAGATATTCATCAATATGAGAGTTACGTAAGTCAAAATAAAATTAATTATGCGAAAGCAGATGCCCAAAAAATAACAGATTATTTAAAACATTTACAAGATATGGGAAAAAAGACTTCAACAATATCAAGAAGTCTGGCTTCTATCAGATCTTTTTATCAATATCTAGTTAGAGTAAAGAAAATTAAACATGACCCAACTGAAAATATACAATCACCAAAAGTAGAAAAAAGAGTTCCATGTGTATTAACATCAGAAGAAGTTGAAAATTTATTAAGTCAACCTAAAGATGTAGATTTAAAAGGAACTAGAGATAAAGCTATGCTAGAAGTAGCTTATGCAACAGGGATGAGAGTTACAGAAATAATATCTTTAAACGTAGATGATGTTAACATTGAACAAGGCTTTATTACTTGTAGCTCTGCCACAAAACAAAGAAATATACCTCTTGGTTCAATTTCTATAGCAGCTTTAAATGAATATGTTAAAGAAGCAAGACCAATAATGATTAAAGATGAAAATGAAAAAGCTCTTTTTGTTAATGTAAATGGAAAAAGGTTAACAAGACAAGGATTTTGGAAAATTGTTAAGTTCTATAAAGAACAAGCTCATATTACAAAAGATATTACGCCACATGTTTTAAGACATTCATTTGCAACACATTTACTTCAAAACGGAGCAGATTTAAAAGCGATACAAACTATGTTAGGACATTCTGATATTTCTTCAACACAAGTATATATGCAGTTTCAGGATAGTGGATTAAGAGATATATATAAAAGAACACATCCAAGAGCGTAATTTAAATTAGAAAAATATTTTAAATAAAAGGAAAATACTAGAAAACTCAAATTATTTGTTTAATAATTTGAGTTTGTTTTTTATCTAATAGAAATTTCTAATTTCCTATTAGATAAAATAGAAAGTTTATCCCAAAACTCAAGATGTCTACATAAAGTGGACAAAATTATCAAAAAATAGTATAAAATACTTACATACAGTCCTTTTATAGAAAGAGAGGTTCAAACATGATTACGAAGTTTAACACGATTTGGAGCGAGCTTTTGACCTCCGACATCCCTGCATGTAAGTACATGCGGATGTCCATCTACATCTTGGCAACGCTTTGCCTGGGTGGGATGATCATCGAGGCCGTTCTCTTCTACATGAAGGGAGTCGAGTTCCTTACGACGTTTACGCTGGTCCGCTGGACCATTGAGTCCCTGGGCATTCTGCTCGGATTCAGCGTTGCGTCTGAGAGGAACTACTTCCTCAAGAAGGGACACCTGATGTTTCGTTAAGAGTTAAGTTGTAGCGGGTCACCATTGGATGGCCCGCTACAACTATGTGCAAATAAACATGGCAGAAAAGAGCCTGTCCCCAAAGGTGACAAACATGGCGGAAAAGAGCCTGTCCCCAAAGGTGACAATTTTGTGTAGAAATAACTTGACAGTTGACAATAATAAATATAAAATATATATGTAG
>CALXWR010000033.1 GCA_944392465.1 uncultured Clostridia bacterium
ATTGCTTTCCACAGCTTTCAATTATTGCGTACATTATATGTACACCTCCTCTTATATGTATACTCGCTAAGCATAAAATACAAGGCAGTTAGATTACTCTAGCATTTAGTTGCCCGACTCAGGCGGCTTACGGATAGATATTTTATCATAATTTTTGCACATTGTCAACATTTTTTTAACAGTTTGTCACCAACTTACGTGCTTTAGTAGATACATCATTCAACACTCTTTAAACTTTCTATCATATCTATTTTCTTTAATGCAAAATAAGTTATTATATTAACTATAATTGCAAATAATACAGTTATTATTACACCTAATACATAGCTTAAAGCTTTTACATCTGGATCAAACATTGTTATATCCAGTTCACATGTTTGTAAAATATACATTGTCAAAAAGTATCCGCCTATTAGTCCAATTAAAATGCCTATAATTGTAAGTATAATAGTTTCTCTTGCAATATAACTATATACTTCTCTATCATAAAATCCCAATACTTTAATTGTTGCAAGTTCTCTTATTCTCTCACTTATGTTAGCATTTAACAAATTATACAAAACAACTAAAGCTAAGAGTCCCGCAGCTATAATAAGAATCCATACTATTGTGTTTAGATTTTCCATTACAGTTGCAAACATATCTTCTGATGCAGATGTGAAACTTACACCAGTTATATTATTGTCGTCTAGTAATAAATCTTTACCAAGTACTTCTTCCTCAGATTCTGTTAAATCTATAGTTTTTGCATATACCGTGTTAAAATTTATTCTTGTGTCATATACACTATTATATAACTCTGGAGACATATAGATATAGTGCATTATATAGTTTTCTGTTATTTTGGCTACTTTTACATTTGCCCTATCGCCATCTGAATTTCCTAATTCTATAGTATCTCCTTCTTTTATATTTAGTAATTCTGATAACTTTTCAGATATTATAACTCCAGATGTATCTAATGTATAATTATCATCTTTATTTTTTCTATCTCGTAGTGAAATAAATTCATTTAACTTGTTTACATCCTCTGGGACTATTAATTGAATACTTTGATTGTTATCATCTTTAATAATACTTACTGATTGGACATTTGCACTTAATAAATCCACAATTTGTTCATTCTTTTTTATTGTTTCTTCTGCCTTATCAAGTTCTTCACCATATTTTTCCTCTTTTAGTGTAATACTCAAATTATATTTATCTATTTCTCCAAATTGTTTTGGTATCATATTTCCAATGGCATCTTTTAAACCAAATCCAGCTACAATTAATGCTGTACAACCACACACACCTATTATAGTCATTAGAAATCTCTTTTTGTATCTAAATAAATTTCTTGCTGTTACCTTTGCAGTGAAGTTTAAACGTTTCCATATGAAAGGAATTCTCTCTAATATTACTCTTTTTCCTGGCTTTGGAGCTTTTGGTCTCATTAGTGTTGCAGGATTATGTATTAATTCTCTAATACATGTATATAAGGTTGAACCAACAGTACAAACCACAGCTGATGCCATTCCTATAAAAGCTATTTCACTATTAAACTCAAGTATAACTTCTGGTACATCATAAACCATTCCATACATATTTGCAATAATTCCTGGTATAAATCGGAATCCTATAATTAATCCTACGCAACCTCCTATTACTGTTGCTAAACTTGCATATATTAAATATTTTCTAGAAATTTGCCTTTTACTATAACCTAAAGCTTTTAATGTACCTATTTCTACTCTTTCTTCTTCAACCATTCTATTCATAGATGTTAAACTTATTAAAGCAGCTACTAAGAAAAATACTACAGGGAAAACTTGTGCTAGACTAGCCACTCTATCTGTATCTTGAACATAACTTGCATACCCTATATTTTGCTCTCTATCTAAAACATACCATTCCGGTCTTTTAATCTCTTTTAATTCTTCTTTTGCATCTAATAATTTATTTTCTGCCTCTTCTATTTTATCATCATACTCTTTTTGTGCTTTTTCTAATTTTTTTTCACTGTCTTTAATTTCTTTCTCTGAATCTTTTATTTTTTGTTCAGCTGATGAAATACTAGAATATGTATAATTCTTTTGACTTTGTAATTCTTTTTTACTCTCATCTATTTGTTTTTTTGCATCATTTATTTTATTTTCAGCTGAAACTAAACTCTTTTCAGCTTTTTCTATACCATCTTCTAGTTTGGAAATTGTTCCTGCTATATTTGTAACTCCCTGTTCTGTTAAAGAATTGTTTATAGTATTTATCGTATACTGCAATGTTTGAATTTTTGTATTTAAACTAACTATTTGTTCTTGTATCTTATCTTTAACTTCTTCTGTCTGTGCCTCTTCTAATTTTGCCTCTAACTTTTCAAGTTCACTTTTTGCACTACTTAAATTCTTTTTAGCGGTATTTAATTGGTTTTGTGTTTGTTCTAATGTTTTTAATTGATTTTCATATTCAGTAATTTGCTTTTCAACTTGCTTTTTTGTTGTTTTAAATTCCTTTTCATTTTTTTCAATTTCTGCCTCTGCATCCTCTATTTTTTGTTCTGCAGAAGCAAACTCATTATTTGCTGTAATTTTATTATTTTCTAATTCTTTCTTTCCACTTTCTATCTTTTTTTTGCCATCATCAATCTCTTTCCTTGCATCTTTAAGCTCCTTTTCTGCTTTTTTCTTTTCATCATTTAACTCTTTTTCTGCATCCTCAATCTTAGAATTTGCACTATTATAAAGCTCATTATATCTTGCTTCTCTACGTTCTTCAGAAATGCCTTCTAATCTATCCTTAACTTCATCTACTATATCAGAGTATTTATCATCTGTTGTACTTTCTTCTTTAGCACCTTTTACAGTTAAATATATATTTGTGTACAAATCTACATTTATATTTTCTTGTGGAATATACATATAGTAATCAATTACACCACTACCAAGCTCTGTACTTCCTCTGTCTGTATATATATACAATGGTGATTTAACAGTACCAACTATAGTAACCTCGTTATTCTTTAATACTTTTTGCTCTTCGCCATCGTCATTTTTAATATCTTCCACATCAACCTTAATTTTATCCCCTATTTTAAGCTCCGTACCTGATAAAAATCTTTCCTCAACTACACATTCATTTTTGCTTTGAGGCAATCTCCCTTCTACTAAATTAAGTTTATTTATATTATCAGAAAAAGTCTCAATCTTTACGACAGACTCTTCATCTCCAGTTTTTATAATTGCATCAGTTTGATATGAACCAACTACATCCTGAACACCATCTACATCTCTTATAGCAGAAATATCATCATCTGTTAAACCAAGTGTAGATATTACTTGAATATCCATTACATTTAAATCATCAAAATACGTATCTAGTGTTTTCTTCATATCTGGACTAGCAGCTCTTAAACCCGCAAAAAACCCCACTCCTAAAAGAACTATAAGAAGTATTGATAAAAATCTTTTATATGAACTTTTTATTTCTTTTACTCCATCTTTTAAAAGTGCAGTCTTCATACTTACCTCCTTCTTGTCACTTTTAGGGACAGGCTCTTTTCTGCCATCTTTGTCATCTTTGGGGACAGGCTCTTAATTTACCACTCGATTTTCGCAATTGGTGTAGGATTTGGATTAATAACAATATTAAATGCAGTTCCATTTTTAAAATGAATTACTCTATCTGCCATTGGAGTTAATGCCGTATTATGTGTAATTATTATAACTGTCATTTTTTCTTTTCTGCAAGTATCTTGCAATAATTGAAGTATTTGTTTGCCTGTTTTATAATCTAGAGCACCTGTTGGCTCATCACATAAAAGCAATTTTGGGTTTTTAGCTATTGCTCTTGCTATTGCTACTCTTTGTTGCTCTCCTCCAGATAATTGTGAAGGAAAGTTCTTTAATCTATCTTTTAATCCTACTTTTTCCAATATTTCAATAGGATTAAGTGGATGTTTACATATTTGTGTAGCAAGCTCCACATTTTCTAAAGCTGTTAAGTTTTGCACTAGATTGTAGAATTGAAATACAAAACCTATATCTTCTCTTCTATATTTTATTAATTCTTTTTTCTTAAATTTACTTATATCTTTTTTATCAATAATAACACTTCCAGAAGTAACATTATCCATCCCTCCGAAGTATATTAAGGGCTGTTGTTTTTCCAGCGCCACTCGGTCCTACTATTACAACTAATTCTCCCTTTTCAATTTCAAAATTAGTTTTATCTAAAGCTTTTATTGAAATTTCTCCCATTTTATATTCTTTTATAACATTTCTAAATTCAATATATGCCATAATAAAAACTCCTTTTAAGAAAAAAAGGAGAGCATACAGCATAATAGATATTAAGTTATCTATATACAAATACTCCCCCTTATTTATTTTCAAAATTCCTATATTAACTCATATATTAATATATTATATTTTATCATTTTACATCACAATGGTCAAGATTATGATGCTAAGTTAATGCTATTTTTTCCTTTCTATATTTCCTCTACTATAGCATTCTCAACTCCTATAATATCTTGGAATTGTTCCAATGTATCTCCTCTAAGATATATTCCGCATGCCATATCCTTTTTTTGTCCGTTTATAATTTGAACTTGTATATTATTCTTCTCTCCTGTAAAGAATTTAATTGCTCCTCTCAATCTTTCTTTTTGAATATCATCCGTATTGGTAATATCTAAATTTAAAACTTTTCGTTTTTGTTCTCCAAATTCTTTAATATCTCTTGCGACTATTTTAGTTTCTTCATCTTCTCTTATGCTTAATCTTCCATCTACTAATACTATATTATCTTCCATTAATATGTTTGAACAATTTTGATAACAACTCTCAAAAACAATAACTTCTGTTGGTCCATATAAATCTTCAATTGTCACAAATGCCATTATTTTATTTGTTTTAGTAAATTTCTTTTTTACACTAGTTATTATTCCCGCGTATTTTACAAATTGTCCATCTTGTAATTTTTCTTGTTTAGTCATATTAGTTATTACAGCTGTTTTTTCTTCTCCTTCTATTGTTTGTGCGTCTAAGCTTGATGTATCCTGTGCTTGCCTCATCATTGCTGTGTTTACGTTAGTTTGCATTTCTATTTGATGTCTTAGTTTGTCAAGTGGATGTCCAGAAATATATAATCCTAGCATTTCTTTTTCCATTGATAATAATTCTCTTTCAGTAAATTCTGGCATAATTTTGTATGTATATTTTAGTTCTTCAATTTCTTTTTGATTAGAACCGCCAAGGTCAAACATGCTAACTTGTCCATCGAAGCTTTTTTTTTTTTTTTTAGCAATTGAGTCCACAATAGATTCGTAAGATTCCATTAAAGTTCTTCTTGTTTGCTCAAAGTTATCAAATGCTCCTGCTTTTATTAAACTTTCTATACATTTTTTATTTACTGATGCATTTGCAATTCTTTCACAAAAATCTGCAAAATCTTTAAATTCTCCATTTTTATCTCTTTCTGCTACTATTTCATCAACTGCTCCAACACCAACGTTTTTAATGCTTCCTAGTCCAAATCTTATTTTGATACCATCAACAGTAAATCTTGTAAAACTTTTATTAATATCTGGTTTTAATATTTCAATGTTTAACCTTTTACATTCATCTACATATGCAGGTATTTTATCTAAGTTTCCCAAAAAACTATTAAGCATAGCAGCCATAAACTCTGCTGGGTAATATGTTTTTAAATATGCAGTTTGATATGATAACACTGCATATGCTGCAGCATGTGATTTATTAAATGCATATTTTGCAAATTCAGCCATTTCATCAAATATTTTATTTGCATCTTCTGCAGTAATTCCATTACGCACACAACCTGGTACTATAACATTTCCTTCATCATCAGTTTGACCATTTATAAATATTTCACGCTCTTTTGCCATTACATCCAATTTTTTCTTACCCATTGCACGTCTAACTAAGTCTGCTCTACCAAGCGAATATCCGGCTAAATCTCTTACTATTTGCATAACTTGTTCTTGATAAACCATACAACCATATGTAACATTTAGTATTGGTTTTAATTTTTCATGAGTATAAACGGCATGATCTGGGTCTTTTTTATTTGCAATATATCTAGGTATCTGATCCATAGGACCTGGTCTATATAGTGAAACTCCTGCAATAATGTCTTCTAAGCAATCTGGTTTTAATTCTTTCATAAAGTTGGTCATTCCTTGGCTTTCAAATTGAAATATACCAACTGAATTCCCTTCTTGCCATTGTTTATACACTTTTGGGTCATTCATATCTTTATCAAATTCTACATCTATCCCTCTGTTTTGTTTTACTAAATCTTTTGTATCTTGTATAACTGTTAAGGTTCTTAGTCCAAGGAAATCCATCTTCAAAAGCCCTAGTTCTTCCAAAGTTGTCATTATATATTGTGTAGAAATTGTATTATCCCTCATGTATAAAGGTACATAAGTATCTACCGGCTCTTTTGTTATAACTATACCACAAGCATGTGTTGATGCCTGTCTTGGCATTCCTTCTAAAGCCATTGCTATATCTAATAATTTTCTATATTCTTCATTTGTTTCATATAATTCACGTAATTCTCTATTTTGTTCCATTGCTTTTTTTATAGTTATGTGCAATTCGTTAGGAACCATTTTAGCAAGTTTATCAGTTTCTGCATATGAAACATCTAAAGCTCTACCTACATCACGAATAACCATTCTTGCTGACATTGTACCAAATGTAATAATCTGAGAAACATGATCATGACCATACTTTCTTCCTACATAATCTATTACTTCTTGCCTTCTTTCATAGCAAAAGTCAACATCAAAATCTGGCATACTAATTCTTTCAGGATTTAGAAATCTTTCAAAAATTAACCCATACTTAATCGGATCAATATCTGTAATTCCTATAGAATATGCAACTATAGAACCCGCACCAGATCCACGCCCTGGTCCTACAGGTATACCTTGAGATTTAGCATAATTTATATAATCCCACACTATTAAAAAATAGTCTACATACCCCATTTTATTAATAACAGAAAGCTCATAATCTTTTCTTTGGGTTATTTCTTCTGATGGATTTTCTCCATAACGTTTCACAAGACCATCATCAGTCAATTTTTTTAGATAATCATAATGTGTTTCAAAGCCTTCTGGCACATCATAATTAGGAAGAATTGTATGACCAAACTCGAATTCAACATTACACTCATCTGCAATTTTTACTGTATTTTCTATTGCATCTGGAACATTTGCAAAATATTCCTTCATCTCTTCTGGTGATTTTATATATAATTCATCTGTATCAAAACGCATCCTATCATCATCATTCATTCTTTTTCCAGTTTGAATACATAAAAGCACCTCATGGTTATATGCATCTTCTCTTTTTAAATAATGCGCATCATTTGTAGCAACTAAAGGAATATCAAGCTCATGTGAGAGTTGTACTAATTTTTGATTGATCAAGACTTGCTCTTTAACACCATTATTTTGAATTTCCAAATAATAATCTTTTCCAAATAAATCTTTAAACCAATTTGCAACTCTTTTAGCCTCATCCATATCGTTTTTCAAAATTGCCTGAGGCACTTCCCCCGCCAAACAAGCACTACAACATATTAAATTATCATGATATTTTTCTAATATTTCCTTGTCAATACGTGGCTTATAATAAAAACCTTCTGTAAAACTCAAAGAAACAAGTTTAGATAAATTTTTGTAACCATCATTATTTTTAGCAAGTAAAATCAAGTGATTATATTTACTATCAAGCTCAGCATCTTTATCAAGTCTACTACGTGGTGCCACATAAACTTCACACCCAATAATGGGTTTAATACCATTAGCTTTACAAGCTTTGTAAAAATCAATAGCTCCGAAACATAACACCATGGTCAGTAATTGCCATAGAATCCATTCCGAGTTCCTTTGCTCTAACAGGAAGATCTTTTATTCTATTAGCACCATCTAACAAACTAAACTCACTATGCACATGTAAATGTACAAAATCACCCATTTTTATATTCTCCTTTTGCCCCTACTTAATTTATATTGTGCATTATATCACAAAGATTTTAAATTTACAAAAAAGGAACATGCTTATTTTGCAAATTTTTAGTTTTCAATCTAATTGCTCTTAAGCAAAATTTATAAAAAATAGTATAGAATTTTAGAAAAAGAAATTAACATGCTCTTGTGAAAGTAATTTTTGTTAGAAGTTATTTTAAATTTTTACTAGGAATTTCTCACAATAAGTAAGTGCCCTAGTAAAATTTCAAATACAAATTTTTCTAAAATTAGCTTGAACTAAATGTTAATTGAATTTTGATAAAAATTCTACACTATTTTTTATTTAAATAATCTGTGTCAATAGAAACACTCCCCACTATCACAAACACATTTGCAAAATAAACCTGTCCCCAAAGATGACAAAGGTGGCAGAAAAGAGCCTGTCCCCTAAAGTGACTTATAAATTTAGTGCCCATATCATTGCTTTGTCTACTTTTCTTCCTAATGCATCTTCTAACGCTTTTTTATATAAATCTAACTGCACTTTATATTTTTGTTCTAGTTTACTTACATCTCCATCTGGTACATAATCTGTTTTATAATCCACTAAAATAAGCTTTCCTTCTTTATCTATATAATATAAATCTATAATTCCTTGAACTAAAATTGTTTCTCCTTCTTCTGCATCATCAAATATAGTATTTGCATCAATGTTTATGTAAAACGGTTCTTCTTTGTGTATTTCTTTGGCAAGTTTTAATTCATTCCATAATTCTGATTTAGTATATCTAAATAGCATTTGTTCATTAACATTTTTTGCTTCTATTTCAGATATTATATTTCTATTTTTTAAATCTTGTATAAATTCTTTTATTTTTTCTAAATTATATTCTTTTTTCTCATCTAATAATTGTACACATAAATGCATTAATGTTCCTTTTTGTGCACTATTTAATTTTTGAATTTTTTCCATAAATCGTGGCTTAGCACTTAACATTGTATGCTTTTGATTTCTTTCCTCTGCTTTGTTGTTTCTTGTTCTTGCTATATCTACTAAATCATCTATATCTAATTGTGCAGTTTCCGCTTCTAATTCTTTTAATTTTGTTACCGATGTTTTGGTTGGTATTTTAGATTCTCTTGTATGTGCATATCTCCATTTTAGTTTATCTAATATATCTTTTTTGTGTTTTTTCTCTTTTTCGCTACTCATCTGTTTTTCTTTTTCTTGTATCTCTTCTTTAACTTTTTTCATCATGCTTATTTCTTCATTATCTTCATTACTAATCTCTGCAATTAAATCTCTTTTATTGTATATATTTAATTTTATAATATTGTCTATTTTATTATCTTTATTATATTCATAAACTAACTCTAGCCAATCTAAATAAGATGTATATTTTCCTACTAAATTTGGACTTAATTTTTCTAATTCTTTGCTTTCTTTAAATACATTTTTTTGTTGGTGCATTTCTAATTGTTTGTTTTTATCCTTAAAAGATTTTTCTATATCCTTACTCATACCTGTTATAATTAATTTTTCTTTTGCTCTTGTTAATGCAACGTAAAGTACTCTCATTTCCTCGGAAATTGTTTCTTCTTTTGCTTTTATTCTTATTGCTTCTTTTGCTAAACTTGGATATTCTACTTTACTTTCTGCATCTATAAATTGTGGTCCAAAACCTATATCTTGATGTATTAATATTGGTGTGTTTAAATCTTGCATATTAAATTTTTTTCCTGTACTTGATAAAAAAACTATGGGAAATTCTAACCCTTTACTCTTATGTATACTCATAATTCTTATAACATCATCGTTTTCTCCAACTATTTTGGCTGCTGACATATCTGAACTACTTGTTTTTACTTTATCTATGAAATTTATAAAACTAAATAATCCTTTAAAGCTTACTTTTTCATATTGTTTTGCTTTTTCAAAAAGCAATTTTAAATTTGCTTGTCTTAAATTTCCATTTGGCAAAAGTGTCACATAATTATAAAAACCTGTATCTAAATATAGTTTCCAAATAAATTCATTAAGTGGAGTATATTCTTCTTCATTTTTCCATTTTCTTAAACTTTCTATTACAAAATCTATTTTATGCCTTAATCCGTTATCTACACTTATTCTAGACTTAAGCATTGATTCATAAAAAGTGCATTTTTTATCTGTTAAACGAATTTCAATTAAATCATTATCTGTAAATCCAAATATGTTTGACCTAAGCACTGTTATAAGTGGAATATCTTGCATTGGATTATCTATTACTTTTAATAATGACGTAATTGTTTGTACTTCCATAGACTCTAAATAAGTACTTGAACTATCACTAAATACAGCTATTCCTTTTTCTGAAATTTCTTTTTCGTATATAGGTGCCAGAACCGATGTAGCTCTGAGAAGTACACATATATCTTTTGCTTGTACTTTTCGATAACCTTTTTTTCTATCAAAAACATGATAATCACTATTTAAAATTTCTTGTATTTTATTTGCTACAAATCTAGCTTCTAATACTGCATCTTCTATCCTCTCTTGTGCTTCTTGTGTACTATTTTCGCTTTTAGGTTCATCAATAGCTTTTTCTACATCATTATTATTATCGTTTTCTTCTATATATATATCATCTTCCTTTTCTTTCAAGTCAATTATATTAAGCTCAGCTATTCCGCTGTGCTCTATTGGCTTTTCTGGCTCTGGATAATTTGCTCCATAATTTAAATATTCCTCTTCATTATACTCTACGTTTCCAAGTTTTTTGCTCATTATATCTTCAAAAACTAAGTTTGTAATGTCTAATACATTTTTTCTACTTCTAAAATTCTTAAATAATTGTATTTTTTCACCTTTGCTATCCACACTTAGTCCACTTTTTATATCGTATTTCTCGTATTTGTCTAAAAACAACTCCGGTCTTGCCTGTCTAAACTTATATATACTTTGTTTAACATCTCCTACCATAAAAATATTGTTGCCTTTTGAAATGCTAGTAAGAATATTTTCTTGAACTAAGTTACTATCTTGATACTCATCTATTAATATTTCATCAAAATTTTCTTGATATTTTTTCGCAATTTCTGTGCTTTCTCCTTTTTCGTTTACTAATATTTTTAAAGCAAAATGTTCTATATCATTAAAATCGATTATGTTTCTTTCTTTTTTCTTTGAAGCAAAAATCTCGGAAAATTCAAGTATTAATTTCTTTATTTCTACCAAAATTTCATACATTTTTAGAATATCTTCATTTGCAACCTTTGAATTGTATTTCAATATATTTTTAGAAAATTCTTTTTTTACACTATCACGTATCTCTTTTGCTTCATTCTTTAAGTCTATAGTAACATTTCTGTCTACTGGCCATTTTGTCCATTTTAAAGAATTCATATTTTCGTATGCAGTATCCCAATTACTAAAATTAATAGTTTTTAAATTATTTATATCATCTTGTAATGTAAGAGAAAATTTCTCTAGCTCACTAAATCTTAAAGTATCATTTTTTATTTTTTCTAATTTCATTATCATAGAATTCATCTCTTCTGATGTATACTCTAAAATTATTTTTCCCCATATAGTGCTACCAAAATCTATATTTACATCAATATTAAATTCATCAATTTTCTCACTTAACCACTTTTCTGGAAAAGGGTTACTTTGTATGTATTTATATATACCAAGAATTATATCTTGTAGTTTTTCATCACCTCTATAATCAGTATATGTCTCAACTAATTTAATAAAACCATTATCATTATCCATATACTTTTGCTCAAAAAGCTCTTCTAACGCATCTTGCTTAATCATTTCGACTTCAGTTGTATCACCAATTCTAAAATTAGAAGATATATCAATCTCATAAAAATTATTTCTAATTACATCTAAACAGAATGAATGTATTGTACAAATACTAGCTTTGTTTAATAAAGTAATCTGTCTTTGTAAATTCATAGAATCCGGATTCTCTTCAAGCTTTTTATAAATTGCATCTAAAATCCTCTCTCTCATTTCACTAGCAGCAGCATTAGTAAATGTAACAACCAATATTTTATCTATATCAACATTTTCATTAATAACTTTATTTATAATTCTTTCAACAAGTACAGCTGTTTTTCCGCTTCCGGCAGCAGCAGCAACTAATATATTATTGTTTTTTTCATATATTGCTTGTTTTTGTTCATCAGTCCAATTCATAGACTCCTCCAAATTTTGTTATTTTTATTAATTGTAAGTATATATTATCAATATAAATTTTTCAATGTTTTTTGTCACTTTTAGGGACAGGCTCTTTTCTGCCACCTTTGTCATCTTTGGGGACAGACTTGTTGTTGGATTTATTCAAAGTAATCTTTTTCCTCTAAGCTAGGAGTTTTTTATTCATAATGCCTAACGGCTATTATGGACATTCCACTTTGATACAAAAGAATTAAAATTATTACTTTTCTTACTTAATAAAAAAAACACTATACAATTTTAGAAAAAGAAATTAACATGCTCTTGTGAAAGTAATTTTTGTTAGAAGTTGTTTTTTAATTTTACTAGGAATTTCTCACATCAAGTGAGTGCTCTAGTAAAATTTTAAGTACATATTCTTCTAAAATTAGCTTGCACTAAATGTTAATTGAATTTTGATAAAAATTGTATAGTATTTTTTTATTTAAGTTAAATCCGTGCTAATTTTGTCTGCCTTCAGCTTTGCATAATATTGCAAAGCAAACCTGTCCCCAAAGATGACAACATTGGCGGAAAAGAGCCTGTCCCCAAAGATGACAAAGTTGGCGGAAAAGAGCCTGTCCCCAAAGATGACAAAGGTGGCAGAAAAGAGCCTGTCCCCAAAACTGACTATTTTATATATAATTCTGGGTCTACATATTTGTTATCTTTTAGTATTTCAAAATGAAGATGTGATTCATCTGCAATTTCAAAGATTGCTGTATTGCCTACTGTTGCAATACTTTGTCCTTTCTTTATATTCTCTCCTTCTTCTATAAATTCTGCTGTTAGTAAATTAGAATATACACTTGTAAAGCCATTTGCATGTTCTATTACTACTGTTAATCCATACCTTGGGTCATTTTTTATTGATTTAATTACTCCATCTTCTGCTGCTTTAACTACTTCTGTTTTTTCTGCTTCTATGTCTATTCCGTTGTGTGTTATCCATTCGTCTAAAGTTGTTGAGTACACTAAATTATCCTGTGCAAATTTTTTAGATATTTTTCCTTCTACTGGCATTTGGAATTCTGGGTCTTTTACTTTTTCCTCTTTTTCTATTTCTTTATCACTATTTGAGCTACTGCTGTTTGATTTATTTTCTTCTTCTACAGTATTTTTACTACTACTTTTTACAGTATTTTCTGTACTGTTTTCTTCTTCCTGCTTTACATCATTTACTACTTCACTTTGTTGTACTTCATTTATTGTTTTTCCCATGTCTGAACTTGCTTCCTCTGTAGCATCTATACTATTTGAAGTATAATCATTTAATATTGATGTGTTAAATTTTGCTAGCTGGCTACTATTATTTTTATTTCCTGTATTTAATATTGATACTGCAAAAAATGTAATGACAGAAAGTATTACTATTCCTCCACAAATGTATAATACTCTTTTTATATCCATGCGATTTCTATTAAATCTTCTTTCTCTTCTCATAAAATTCCTCCTACATTTTATTTATATCTAAAGTATTTACATTTTTGTGAAATTTATACAGTTTAGATTTTTTATTTTACATGTTTTCTATTTTTACATCTGTATAAAAGTGATGTATTATCTCCTCATAATTGTTTCCTTCTTTCGCCATACTATCGGCCCCTGTTTGACTCATTCCAACGCCATGTCCGTACCCAGTTACTTCGAATTTTATTCTATCGCCATCTATTTCAACTTTAAAATTTGCGGACCTTAATTCTAATATGTTTCTCACCTCAACTCCTGATAATTCTAAATTACCTATTTTTATTGTTTTTACTCTGTTTCCTTCTGTATATTCTTTGATTTTTATGCAATCTTTTTCTTTAAAATTTATTTTAAAATCATTATGTACTTTTTTTATCTTTTCTGTAAATTCTTTTTTAGTAAAAGTAGCCTTTGAACTGTATTGACTATATGCATTCTCTCCAGAAGTTGCAACAGATTGTAAATATGGATATCCACTTCCTCCCCAAACATCTATAGGTGCTTCTGTTTCTCCTCCACTATTTGAATGAAAAAATGCATTTATTGGTTTTCCGTCATATGTAATTATTTTTCCTTGTGTATTATTTACAGCATTTACAATTTTATCCCAATTCTTGTCTTTCTCGCTATCGTTCCATTTCGCAAGTCTATCTTTTTTAGAAATCCATGCTTGGCAACATGATGAGTCATCACATATGTCTGCATTTTTATGTTTTCCATCATTATTTACAATTTTATAAATAGTATATGTTCTTGCAACCACGGCCTGTGCTTTTAATGCTTCTTCTTCAAAAGATGCAGGCATTTCAGCTGATACCACTCCATATAAATATTCGTCCAAGTCTATTTCTTCTATTTTATTTGTTTCTGCGTGAAGAAGTTTTATTTTATTATACTTTTTATAGTCATATGTTGATTGGGATATAGTATTTGTTATTTCATTTTTGGTTTCACTTAAAAAATTACTTGTAAATATAATTGGAATAGCAAAACAAATAAATATGAGTAATAAGTAGTATATAAGTAGTTTTTTCATAATTACTCTAATTCCTTCCCTAAAATGCAAATCTATATATTTTTATTATGCAGTAATTTGACTATCATCTATAAGTTTTTTTCTCATATTTTGTAAAACCTTCTTTTCGATTCTTGAAATTTGTACTTGATTTTCTCCTACTATTTTTGCCACTTCTGACTGTGTCTTTCCTCTAAAATATCTAAGCACTATTATTTGCTTTTCCTTATCCCTTAATGATTTCATTAATTCTAAAATAACCATTTTGTTTACTACTTTATTCTGTTCATCAATTCCACTACTAATTTTATCTATTAACTCTGTTTCATTATTTTCATCAGACTCATATATTGAATTAACTGGTCTTTTGCTTTCTAATGCGATTATTACTTCTTCTTTGGGCAAGTTAACTTCTTTAGCTAATTCTTCTATAGTAATTTCCTTTCCTTTTTTTAAGTATTCTTTTTCTATTTCTGAAATTTTGTATAGTAATTCTTTTATAGTTCTACTTACTTTTATTGGTCCATCTACCTGTATATATCTTTTTATTTCTCCTAATATATATGGCACCGCATATGTTGAAAGTTTTACATCAAAACTTGTATCGAATTTTTTTATAGATTTAATAAATCCAATTACTGCTATTTGATACAAATCTTCTATTTCATACCCTCTGTCCTTAAATCTTTTAACTATACTCCAAATAAGTCCATTATTGTTTAAAACTAATTTCTCTAGAGCTACTTTATTTCCATTTTGTGCGTCAACAATATCAGGTACTTGATTGTCATATATACTAATTTCTTGCACCTAGCATACTCCTCCCACACTTAATATTTCATCTAGGTCATCTATATGCTTTTTAATTTTCTTTCGCATTATAACTTTTGTTCCAAGCCCTAAAACAGAATCTATTTCTACTTCATCCATGAAGCTTTCCATTATAGTAAATCCCATTCCAGATCTCTCTAAATTTGCTTTTGTAGTATATAATGGCTTTCTTGCAAGCTCTACATTCTCTATTCCTTTACCCGTATCAGAAATTTCAAGCTCAACAGTATTCTTTATAATTCTCCCTTTTATTTTTATTATTCCTTCCATATTCTCATATCCGTGAATAATACTATTAGTAACCGCTTCAGAAACCGCAGTTTTTATATCTGCAAGTTCTTCAATAGTAGGATCTAATTGTGCTACAAATGCAGCCACAGTAATCCTTGCAAAAGCCTCATTACTAGATTTACTTAAAAATTCTAATTTCATTTCATTATCATACATAATTTTTTCTCTCCTTTTATTTTGGTATAAGCAATTGTTTTTATCCCACTTCTCTTTTGGCTTCCAATGGTATAATCTTGTTTATTCCACTCATTTCCAATATTCTTTTTACTGTTGAACTAATATTTACAATTTCCAAACTTCCACCTATTAATTTCATCATTTTATATCTTCCTATTATCATTCCTATTCCCGCACTATCCATAAAAGTAACCCTACTAAAATCAAATATAGTTTTTCTAGGCATATATCTTGTAATCCCATCATCAACTTTCCTCCTTATTTTTTCCACAACATGGTGGTCTATCTCTTCTGTTATTTCAACAATTAGAAGCTTGTCCTTTTTTTCATAATTAATATTCAAAAACATCCCTCCTTATTTTTTTATATTATATTCTTATTTACATATTTTTCCAATAGCGAATTTATAGAAGTTTTGACGATTTATGAGAAGTTTTCGACATTTTATTTATAAAAGAGGATGGGCTTGTTTTGCAAATTTTTCATTTTCTATCTGATTGCCCTTAAGCAAAATTTAGAACAAATCGACCTTGGTCGCCCTTTGTTCTTGCCAATTTGAGTTTACGACTACAAGGAGAGAATCTCAAAGGCAATAGCGATTATAGCTTTTTTATCTAATAAGAAATGAGAAATTTCCTATTAGATA
>CALXWR010000034.1 GCA_944392465.1 uncultured Clostridia bacterium
CTGATAAATCTGTTGTTTCTTTATCAATTACTATTACTCCCTTTTTAGAGAACATATATGATACACAACCAGAAGTTCCTAAATTTCCTCCTGCTCTATCAAAAGCATGTCTAACATCTGCTGCTGTTCTATTTTTGTTATCTGTACTTGCTTCAACAATTACAGCTACTCCATTAACTCCATAACCTTCATATGTAATTTCTTCATAGTTTTCACTACTTCCTTCTCCAGAAGCTTTCTTAATTGCATTATTTATTGTATCATTTGGCATGTTGTTTGCCTTACATTTTGCTATAACATCTTTTAATTTAGAATTACCGGCCGGATCAGGACCACCTTGCTTAACTGCTATTAGTAATTCTCTTCCTAGTTTTGTAAATATTTTTCCTCTTGCTGCATCTGCTTTACCTTTTTTTGCTTGTATGTTATGCCATTTACTGTGTCCGAGACATACTCTTACCTCCTTATCTTAAACAAAAATCCTAAATTATTTTATCACAATTTTTTCAATTTGTGTAGTGTTTTTACAAATATTTTGTTGCATTAATTTTTTGAACTTATTTTCTCCTTTTTCTTTTTCTATTACATACATAATTTTCACTATCAAACTTTTCATTATGCTCCTTACGTTAATTCTAAACATTTTTTATAATCTTCTTTATCAAAATCTATCGTTGGGATAATTTCTTCTTTATCAATCATTTTTTCAAATTCATCTATAGTAACCCACTTAGAATCAATTACTTCTCCGTCTGTATAATTTAAATTCTCTATTTCTAAATCTTTTCTAAATAACCATATATCTTTAAAATCTTTTGCAACATCATCTCTTAAAGTTTTATAAAAAATAGCTTCTGATTCATTAAAAATAATTCCTAATTCTTCTCGTATTTCTCGTAATATTGCCTGTAAACTATTTTCACCTTTTATACAAGAGCCTCCCGTAGTTTCCCACATGCATGGATATTTATTTTTTAATTTAGAACGTTTATTTAATAAAATTTCTCCTTTGAAGTTTATTATAATGGCTTCTACTACTAAATGGTATTCGCCTTCTTTTAATTTTTCATTGCTATGTCTATCAATTGTTTTTCCTGTGGATTTTTTATTAATATCATATACAGTCCACAATTCCATTATTGCTTACCCCTTCCTTATTCTATTACATTTTTTATATTAACACTTTACTTGTTTTAATTTCATTTATTTTTTATATTTTATTCACTTCTTAATGCTAAAACAGGATCTTCTTTAGCTGCTTTTCGAGATGGTATAATTCCTCCTATTAATGTTAAAAGAATACTTATGATAACAAGAATAATTCCAGCTACTACCGGCAGTACTGCTTTCACATTTGCTCCATTTGATAGTACACTTATAATTTTATTAATTGGAATTATAAGTAGTAAAGTTATTCCTACACCTATTAACCCCGCAAGTGCACCTACTATAATAGTTTCTGCATTAAACACTTGTGCAACATTATGTTTAGAAGCTCCCATTGCTCGTAAAATACCAATTTCTTTTTTGCGTTCCAAAACACTAATATATGTTATTACACCAATCATAATTGAAGAAACTACTAATGATATTGCAACAAAAGCTATTAATACATAACTAATTGTATCGACAATTGTTGTTACAGAACTCATTAAAGTCCCTACCATATCGGTATATGATATAACTTTATCTTCATCTCCTTCTGCTTTCATTCGTTCATTATATTCATTTAATATATTAGAGATTTCCTTGTTTCCTTCAAAATCTTTAGGATAAATATTTATTGCACTTGGTTCTTCTAAATTGGCATAGTTTAGCATTTTTAAATTTCCTTCATATGTAACACTTTCTTTAGACATAAGTGAATTCATAAGTTCAGATAATTCATTTTCATCCATTTTCATTTTGAATGCACCTATAAAAGCATTTTCATCTATACTTATTGCATTAGATATTGAGTTTGCTAAATTAGAAATACTAGATTGCATTTCGTTTTGCAACCCTACGCTTAAAGAACTAATTGCTGTTTGCATATAGTTTTCCATAATATTTGAAATTTGTGTGTCTAAATCTTGTGATTTAACCATTTCTGTTATATTTGTTGCTATAATTTCTTTTGCATCTTCAGAGTCTAGAAATTCCACAAGATATTTATTTAAATCATCTACAGTTACTAATTTATTATCATCTACATATTTGTTATATCCTTTTAAAACTTCTGTCATAATTTCTTGTAATTGTTCCTGTGTAAAACTTAAACTACCAGTTTCTTGAATTATTTCTTGTATTTTTTTATTTATAATTTCACTTGCCTCTTTAGATTGTAAGTATTCAGATAATTGCTTACTAATTTGTTTTATATCTGCTTCAGGATTTTTTTGTATATATTTTTGATAGCCTTCTAATATGTCATTCATTAAATTTGATAAATCCTTACTTGATATAGAGAATTTTATATTTTTTAGAATATCTTCTATATTAAGTGATGGTAATGAATTTTGGGTTAGTACATTGTTCAAATTTCCAAAATCCACATTGACTTTTGATTGGTCAATATTAAATGCAGACTTAATTGCATTTGTATCCACATCAATTAATGAATTCATATTAAATGAATCATCTTCACTTTTATCGTCAAATCTTTTGCCTGTAAATACATTAATATCTGGATTTTTTAATTGCTCTTGTACTATTCTGCTGTTGTTTGCATTATCAATTATTTTTTTTGTTAGTGAAGCGGGATAATATATTCCAGGCATTAGCATAGTACTTGTTGCTCCTTCTTTTGGCTGTACTATTCCAACAATTTCTAAATTTTCTCCATTTTGTACGATTTTTTTCATATATGTTTTATTATCTGTTTTATCACGCCAAATCTTATATTCCTTGTCATATTCATAGCAATCACTACTATTAACCAACTTAAAGTTTATACCTATAATATCATCATATGAATATGCTCCTAAATTATCTGGTGTTTCAACCTCTTCACCTTTCGAAAACTCAGCCACAAATTCATCCAATTCATCATAATCCCTTAATCCCAATGTATATAATAAGAAGTCACTAATATTTCCATTTTTCGACAATACCAAAACACATTCATTAGAATTAGTTGGCCATTTTCCTGCTTTTACATCATATTGTTTTTCATACAAATTAGAATCTTCTGGCATTTGATAAAAAACATCTGTACTCATCATACTAGACATTAAACTATTAGATGATTGACTTGAACCTATTCCAAGACTTGAAAAGGTTACATCTGGATTTAGTTGTCTTAAATTACTTATATCTGAATTATATATTAATGGTGTAACATCATACGTATATTCTACATCTTTCGCATAGTCATAAATCTTTGACTCATCACTATCTAAATATTTTTTTAATGATGCTAAATCATTTGAACCAATGCTAGCAAACATTGTAGTTATTTGTTTACTAACATTTATCTCTTCTGCGATTTGTTTTTCATTATCTTCTGTTTCCGTACTAGCTCCCATTAGTAATGAACTCATATCAATACCTGAACTTTGAATTTGCAAAGGGTATTCGGATAAAGTATCTTCCTCAACTGATTTAATATATGTATTCACTCCATTAGATAATGACAATATAAGGGCTATTCCAATTATTCCTATTGAACCTGCAAAAGAGGTTAAAATTGTTCTTCCTTTTTTTGTTCTTAGATTGTTAAATGAAAGTGCTAAAGAAGTAAAAAAAGACATTGATGTTTTACCTAAATTCTTATGAATTGTTTTTTTATGTTTCTCTTTATCTACTTTATATGGATTTGTATCTGCTAATATTTTTCCATCTTTTATATTAACAATACGTGTGGCATAATTTTCTGCAAGTTCAGGATTATGTGTTACCATTACTACCAATCTATCTTTAGCAACCTCTTTTAATAATTCCATAACTTGCAAACTTGTATCACTATCTAATGCACCGAGTTGGTTCATCTGCTAATACTATATCTGGATTATTAACCAATGCTCTTGCAATTGCAACTCTTTGCATTTGCCCGCCAGATAATTGATTTGGTTTTTTATGAAGTTGATTTGCAAGGCCAACTTTTTCTAGTGCTTTTATAGCTCTTTGTCTACGCTCATTCCTAGAAACCCCAGAAATAGTAAGTGCAAGTTCTACATTAGCTAAAATTGTTTGATGTGCTATTAAATTATAGCTTTGAAAGACAAAGCCAATTGTATGATTACGATAAGAATCCCAGTCCCTATCTTTATACTTTTTCGTAGATATACCATTAATTATTAAATCACCTTTATCATACCTATCCAAACCGCCTATAATATTTAATAATGTTGTTTTTCCAGAGCCACTTGGTCCTAAAATAGCAACAAATTCATTGTCCCTTAAATTTAAGCTTACATTATCTAAAGCTTTTTGTATTAAATTTCCCGTTTTATATTCTTTATACACATTCTGTATTTGTAACATAAAATTTCTCCTTTTGTATTAAATTTAACTTTAATTATTATATGCAAAATGTTTTAGATACACTTATTATTTTTTATGAAAGTATATCATTAAATGTTTTTTTTATCAATTAATACCTCTTTATATTATAAATTTCGAATTAAAATCACAAAAAGACAATTGCTTATGTTTAAACAATTATCTTTTTTAACAATTATGAAATATCAAATCTATATTCTATCTCGCTATTTTATATGAATAACCTTCTCCGAATTCTATGTTTTTTATGCTAGAATTAATGTTATTTTTGTTTTTAAATTCTTCAAAAATATCCCAATAAGTCCCTTTCTTTGCATTTTTCACATTAAGCCCTAAGTCTTTACTTGCTTCTAATACATCTTTCTCATTTCCATGAATCTCTAAAAATACTCCAAAAGGTAATTCATCTAAATTTAATTCTACATCATCATTATATTTCCATTTAAGTCTATATTTTTCCATTGTAAAAGTTTTATGAAGCCCTATTTGCTCCAAAATATATTGAATTTTTTTAATATCACTTACTTCAACTTCTATATCATTTCTTTTCAGAAAGTTATCGTCGTCATTATCACAGTTATTAATTTTTTCTTTTATTGATACAACATTTTTTATTCCGCTTCTTACTCTTATAAATTTTCCTTCACGCTCTAAGCTCGAGTCAGCATTATCATATCTTACTGTTTTTTCTTTATAGCCTCCTATTAACACAATACTTTTTTCTCGTAATTGATTAATAAAATCATTCACATTATCTATTTCAAATTTAATCTCGTTACTTATATTTATCATTAAATTTAATTCCTTTCTTAATTAAAAATAGGATTTTATTATAATGTTCAATTATTTCTAAAAATTTTAGTATATATATTTCTAAAAAGTTTTGAATCTTTTATATTTAACTCTTCTTTAGAAAAAATATTATTAAGAATCATCAAATAATCTGATTCTACTATATTATTCTTATTCTTGGGATTAATCCCCAATATAATTGGTCTACCTCCTAAACTTTCAACTTTCTTTTTAGCTATATTCATTGTTTTTCCAGAATACATATTGTCTATAATTAATACATTTTTACCTCTTAGATTCTTTTCAAATAATTTAAATGTCTTTCCTTTATTTTTTTCTGCATGAAACTCCCAAAACATTATTTTGTTTATGTTACTTTCATTTGTAAATGAGGATAGATACTTAAAACACCCAAAAGGTATAAATAGTATTACATCCACTTTTGTATTTATTTTATCTAGATTATATATTTTATCTATGTTAGGATTATAACAATTAATTCTTTTTATCAGACAAATATTTTCATTTAGCTCTTTATAAAAAATTTGCTCTATAATATTTCTTTCTCTTAATGGTTGCTTATATCTAATAAGTATATTAGGTTTTCCAATTTCTTTTTTTACATTCTCAATATATATTTTATATCTTTTATTATTAAGAAACTCTTCAAGCATATCCATTTTTAATTTCTTTATTCTATTATCACTGCCCGAAATTCTTATTTCTGTATCTAGTACGGGGCCATTAGATATTAAATAATCAAAATCATTATAATAAAAACTATCATAATCTATTATTCTATTTATAAATTTTTTTATAGAATTCTTTTCAATCAAATCATTTAAAAAGTCGTAATAAGCCAAATTAATTATTGGATTATTATATTGCATTACTTTTTTATAATTTGTAATATCTACAATACATTCTTCTGGCGGAATCACTCTAAAACCATCTGAATATTGATTAAATTTCCATCCTTTTTCTCTCAATTTGTTTACTTTTTCAATATTGTCTGTATAGTATACTACTCCACTTCTTGCATATTCTACATATGTAACATTCTTTGAAAAAATACTATTCATTTTTCAATCCTTTATTTTTTATTTAAAATTTCTTCAATCTTGTCTCTTACTTTTTCCGAATTCATTCCATTAAATTTGTATGAATTTATCATAATCCCCTCACCAGTATAGGCTTTCTCTCCATTTAGCAAAACATCTAGTGCAAATTTATTATTATTTACAGATATAAATTCAGATAATTCATTTTTTGTAATCCACTTTACTACATGTTTCTTATTCTCGTTTTCTGAAATACCAACATTTTTATCAGACTTAAGTTCTCCAAATAAAATATCTAATGTTGCATATCTATTAACACCTTTATAGCCTGCATAAAAATGATTTATAAGTACAAATGGACTATGATATGTAATTAAAACATCTGTATATCCTGTTTCTTCTTTTACTTCTCTTAAGGCTGCTTGCTCAGGTGTTTCTCCATCTTCTATTCCTCCTAAAACAAAAGATTTACATACTCTTCCTTTACAATCCACACATAAATATTTATCTTCTTTACTATGTTTTATAACAGCAATTATACTATGCCTCTTTTGTGTTTTTACATCTTTTCTTACCTCTTCATCACCAACACCATAAAAATATGGTGCAACTACTTGTTTTATTGGAAGTTGGTTTTTTTTCGCATATTCAAAATCTTCTTGATTGTGTGCTGGAATAAAAAATCTATTTTTTTGAATATTTATATTTTGCGAATAAATAATTGGCACATTCTTTTCAATCAATTCTATGTATGCTTTTTTTTCCTGTAAAGGTTGTGTACACCAAACTCCTTCAATTCCATAAATAAGCTCTGGTCTTTCTAATTCAAGCTTTATTTGTTTTTTTCCTAATTTTACATTTAATTCATTTTTCACACCTACTCATCTCCTTTGTTTTTTAAATATTGCCAATAAATTTCATTTATTAAGCTTGACCTGCTACTTAAAGAACAATATATTGGTTTAAAATTATATTGTACATACAATTTTGAAAGCTCATTTGTAAAATCTAACACTTTGTCAAAATCAGGTGTTTTTTTATTATAATATGGTGTACATTTTTTAGGTTGAAAAATGCTATAATCAAATATGATTCCTTTTTCTGAAATTTTTTTTGCAAAACTTAGTGTCGTTTTAAAATCGTCAAGTCCTAAAACAAAATTACTTCTAACTTTTCCTCTTCCAAATATTTCTACGGCTTCATCTAATTTGTTTAAAAATTGGTTATATGACATTTTACCTGGACATGTTTCTGTAAAATTTTCTTCATCTACAACTTCTAAATTATATTGGACCTGATTGATTCCTAATTTTTTAATTTTATTTAATCTTTCTAAAGAATCATGAGGTGCTATGTTTAAATAATTATCAAATTTTTTCAAATCAATTTCTTTACTTATATATCTTATAGTTTCTTCTGCTATATCCCATATATATGTATTTGACTCTAGATTTCCAGCCATAAATAATATATGTATATGATCTAAATTACTATTCTCTATTACCTTTTTTAGTGAATAAGTAAGTGCTCTTAAATATTCATCTTTACTTGCATTCCACCACTTTTTAACATCAAAATTATAATCTTTCAAATTATTTAAAGTAGGCTTATAATATTCATCTTTCTCCTTTGGATGTAAATCACAAAACTTACAAGCTTTACCAGATATCCAATTGTAACAGCCTTCAAAAAATAGAATTGAAACCCTATCTGCTCCTATAATATCTATGTAATCTCCTATAGTTGCATTTTTACTAGAAATTTCTCTTGGTACTGGTTCTTTTAAAATAAAATTATTTTTAACTAAATTAATATTAACATCTTGCTTATTTCCGTTAATTTCAAGATAAATTTTTTGATTGGTATCTACTTTGATTTCTATTGGAGATGTTTCAGAATATCTTAATTTTACTATGCTCCTTTTATTATTTTCTTTCATTATTATTTCTGAAGGAATAACAGTTTCATCTGTAGATTTATCATAAACCTGATACTCAAACTTTGTTGGTTTAACAACTCTTTTCTTTATTTTATATTGAATTATATTTTCAAAATGGTTAAACAAATCTGTTGGGATAAATTTTACTCCATATTTTAATATAAGTATTTTAAGTCTAACTATTAAATCATAATTACTATACTCTTCCATATGAATTCCCCTTTTAAAATTATGATGATTATATTATAGCCTTATTTATTTTTATAATCCAATACTTATTTTCTATATATCATATAAATCTTATTTATAACGTAATTGAGCATCTTATTTACTTAATATGAAATTTCTTAATTTTTCCTCAAACATTTCTTTAAACGCTTCATCACTTTTCAGTTTTTCTTTAAAAATATCTCCATATAACTTTTCTCTTCCACCTTTAATACCAACTTTTTTTATAAACTCTTGCAACTCTTTTACTGGATCATTAGATTTCTGTAATTCTATTTCAACATATGTTCCTAATAAATCTATATTATCAATAAATATTTTTAAACCACCATATTTTCTTTCTTCTCTTTCCCTATTTAAATACAAATATGGTTTCATCCCTATTAAGCTTAAAAATTGATATCCCTCATTAAAACTATTCAAAGATATTTTAGTTTCTTCCCATTCAGTTTCATTTATCCTTTTTTTGCATTGTAAGTATATTTGAGTATTATTTTCTCTTATTCTACATATAAATCCATATTTTTCAAGTGAATCAAATCCACTCCATCCCATTACTAAATCTATATTCTTTTTTTTAGTCTCTTGTAAAGTAGTAATACCAATAATTTTTTCTATTTTCATTAAATCATCTATTTTAAATCTAACTTCTTTTTCTAATTCCATACTTCTTCTCCTTCAGCAAAACACTCTTTTCCTAATAGCCCATATGCCTCATCTAATTTAATTAACAATTTCTGTTCATTTTTTTCTTTTAATTCTTGTAATATATCTATTTCAGTATTCTTTAATCTACAAATTCTTATCTTTCCATCCGGTGTTATAAATAAATCGTTATATTTATGACAAAATTCTCCTTTTTTTATGTTTTGACATTTTACATTGCAAAAACATCTAGCCAAATATATAGTTGTATCTCCTTTTTTATACTCTACTTTTCTTGTATACACTCTTTTTTTTATAAAGTTTTTTTCAATCAAGATTTTTCTTACTTTATCTAATTCATATAAATAATCCTTTTCTTTTAAAAATAATTCAACAAATTTTATCTTTATTTTCATTTTTTCAGCCAAATTAATAAATGATAAAATGTCTTTTTCATCAGTATTTATTCCTTTTATTAATGTTACATCTAAAATAATATCTAAATTAGGATATTTTCCTCTAATTGAATTTATTGAATTTATAATATCATTCACATCAATATCTCTATTAATAATATTTTTATACTTTACCTTGTCTAAAGAATGAATTGATATATTTATTCTGCTTAAATATTTACATATATCTGCTTTTTGTTTTAACAAAAAACCATTTGTTGTAACACGTACACTACAACCTTTTTCATATAAAGATTTGAAAATTTCTTCTATATCCTCTCTTTCTAAAGGTTCCCCGCCAGAAAATCGAATCTCGTTTTTATTATATTTTGAGTTATATACTTTAAATAAAAATATAATATCTTCTTTGTTGAGTTTCTTATCTTTCTTATCATTAACTCCTTCTTTATGACAAAAGAAACAATTATACATACATTTCTGTGTTATAAGAATTCTTAGTATTCCTTCATTCATTTTTCTATTTCCTCTTCTATAAATTTTTTTGCTGCATATGATATAAATTTATTTATATATGCTATTTCTATATCTATTTTAGGTAAATTTACTTCTAAATTTAATTTAAACAATTCCTTTTTTAATTCATCATCAAGAACATTTTCAATAATCCAACCTACTCCAATACCTTTCTTTACTACATCCAAAGTCATTTCAGTAGTTGATATCTCCATTACTGTATTTAATTTAACATTTAATTTTTTAAAATAAGAATTTATTGCTCTTCTAGTTGATGTATTATTTGAAGGCAAAATTAATGGCAGATTTTTTATTTGACTCTTTTTTATTATGCTGTTATATTTTTCTTTATGTTTATTTGATGCTACTAGAATAGTTTTCACACTCATTAACTTTTTAGTATTCAAATCTTCATTATTTTTATTAATTGGATAGCTATCTATAATAAAATCTAATCTATGTGTTTCTAGCATATAAACCATATCTGCTGTTGGTCTACTCTGAATCGAAAACAAAATATTAGGATACTTCTGATGAAATTCCTTAACTCTTTGTGTTAAATAAAAGTCACCTATATGCGTTGGAACACCAATTTTTATGTTTCCAGTCATCAACGCTTTTGAATTTTTTACACTTTGCTCTCCCAAATAAATATACTCATAAGCACTTTTAATATATCCAAATAACTCTTCCCCTTCGGTCGTAAGTATTGCTCCTTTAGATGTTCTATAAAACAACTTCACACCTAATTGTTCTTCCAATTTATTAATATTATAGCTTATTGCAGGCTGTGAAATATATATATCTTCCGAAGCCTTAGAAAAGCTTTTGTTCTGTGCTACAGCATAAAAAGTTTTATATAGGTTTAGATCTACATTTTGATTAAATTTACTCATAAAATACTCCTTAAAATTTTATTTAAAGTTATTTTCTTCTAACAAATAATATATTAGCGGGCGACATTTCTGCCGCCCACAAAATTCCATTAAAAACTAATAGAATTGCTTTACAAAACTCTGATTCTCAGAGTTCTGCATACGTGATTTCCTAATCACCTCCATAATGCTAAGGATATCGCTTGCTGCACGGTCTAAATCATCATTGATTACGAGCCACTCGTACCTAAGTGCAAGAGGAACTTCAGCCTTTGCTAGTTCAATCCGAGCATCCCCACGATTTCCGAGTTGTCGCTTGAGGCGCTCCAGATTAGGAGGCAAGATGTAAATCAAAATAGCTTCAGGATATGCTTCCTTAATTTTCATTGCACCATTTGCATTCAAATCAAAGAACACATCCTTTCCAAGTTCCTCGATATTAGATATCCTAGGAGTACCATAATAATTTCCATCATAGAAATCTGTCTCCAAAAAGTACCCCTGTGTCTCCCTTTCCTTGAATTCATCTATGCTAATATAGTCATAATCAAAGCCTGGTATTTCCCCTTCTCTCTGCTTTCTTGTGGTCATCGACACATACCGAACGGTCCTATCGCTCATATTAGAAATCTTTTTGTAGATGCTTCCTTTACCGGCACCACTAGGACCGGACAACACAACAATCAGATTCTTCATTGTCAAAACCTCCTCAGCTTTTGGTGGAATGATTAAAGTAAAATCACTCCATTAATATATGTCATATTTATTTTACTATATTTGTCCCATAAATGCAATTAAAAAATATTTATCCGTGGTATAAATTAGATTTATACCACGGAATATTCTTCTTTCCAAACCTCACTTACAAACTCCCAAGTTTCACCATTATCGTTAGAGATATATTTTGCTCTTGTTTTACCTTGATTATATCCTCCTTCATATCCGCCCGAAACAAGTACCGTTAATGTTCCATCTTCATCTCTTGTAGGCAAATAAAAATAATCATAACATTCTTCCCATTTCTTTCCTTCTGGATCTGACAATGTAAATTCACCATCTGGAAATTCTATTTCTTCAAATGTTTTTCCTGAGTCACGTGTTATCGATAATTTTGAACTTGGGCAATAAATTCCATCAGGTTCTTCTAAAAATCCTAGTCCATTCTCAAAGAATTCTATTTTACTAGGTGCTGATACTCCTATTGTATTTATCTTAGTATATTTTGTACCATTATCAGTAATTTTCCCTATAGTCCATTGTGATACTCCTGTTGCTGCTCCTGTTAATTCTACTACATATATTTCATCTTTACTTATAACTTTTTTATATACATAATCTTCATCTGATTTATCTAGTTTGCTTTCAACTATATCTTTTTTCAATTCTTCTTCATATACTTTATTCTCTAATTCTATAACTTCATTAAATAATGCTTCTGTATCTATCTTTTTTTCTTTAACTTTCCATTTTGATATATTAAATTCCTGCCAACTAATATCATTCGAATTACTAGCCAGTTTTTGTATTGTTTTTGTAAGTTCTAATCTTTCTGAAAAGTCAATGTTATTATCTTCAAGTTTTTCTTGTAAAATATCAAAACTATCTTGACTTGCTATTTGAAAAATATATTCATAATCAACTTCTCTTATACTTGAGTTTCTTCCAATATTGTATGAAATTATTATTTTTTCCATATCCATATAATTAACTATACAATACACACCTATCCAAAGAACTAAACTCCATTTTAAGAAATCAAATTTTTCATTAAAAATATATTTTATTATAGGTATAAATGTTAATAATTCAGTAATCAATATAATATAAACAAATATTCTTAAGTAAGTTAATCCAAATTCCATTTGATACATATACATTCTAAACATTGATGATAAAGCTATAATAATTGTAAATAATACTAGAAATAGATTTAATATTTTAATGCTCTTTTCTTTGTTTTCATTAAATTTATTTGACAAAAGTATAACTGCAAAATTTATTAATGAAACAAACATAAGTTGGAAAAATCCTGTTCTTGCATAGTGTGAATAACTAAGATATTTGATATTTAAATTTTCAAGTAGTAATTTTATTTGTATATAGCAAAATACTAAATATACAATATTTAATGCTATTAAAAGCAATTTCATTGTAAAAGCATATTTATTATTATAACTTTTTATTTCTTTGCCATGTACTTTATAGTCTTTATTAATCTTTAAAATAAAGCTTAACATTAAGAAATATGCTAGTACAATTAATGCTATCCTTATAACAAAACTAGCTGTATTACCAATATTTAAATCTGCAAATACATTTACTAAATTTTCAAAAATGCTTGCAAATGAACTATCTGCAGATGCAAGTAACAAGATTACAATCCCCACAACTACAAATACTATTAATAATGAAATCGCAACTTTTTTAAAATTGGCTTTATTTATTTTTTCATTTACCTTTATATTTTCTTTTACCTTTTTTGCAGTAAAAGTAGTTGCTTCATTAAAACCTGTAATTGTATTTTTTAACAATTGCAATGCATTATTTATATAATTTTTTAAATAATTTTTTTGATTAATTAAGATTCCATACATTAATAAATTTAATAGTACAATAATTATAACATTGCTAATATAAAAAGTTGTATTAGCAAATATAAAATATGTACAACTTAATAAAATAATAGGAACTAATAACCAAAATCCATTTTTATTTTTGATTTTGTTTTTTCTATTTAAAATATAAAATAAAATTCCGTTTCCTATAATAACAAATATCAAAATAGATATTCCAATTGTTCTACCATAAAAAAGAATAGACTGAAGTATTGCAAGTATTAAACTTCCTACAATTTACATAATTTTAACT
>CALXWR010000035.1 GCA_944392465.1 uncultured Clostridia bacterium
CTGTCCCCAAAAGTGACAACTTTGGCGGTAAAGAGCCTGTCCCCAAAGATGACAAACAAATTACATAACAGGTTTGTCTGCTTTTGCTAATTTCCTATGCTCATATACAAATATGGCTATACCAAGTATAAATATTGCTATACTAATCCATTGAGAGGTTGATATATTAAAATATACACCTCTTATTAAATCACCTCTAAAGAATTCTAATACAAATCTAACAATGCTGTATAAGATGCAGTACAATCCTAGTGTTTTATATGTGCCTAGAAACTTTTTATAAGTAATTAATAAAATTATAAATATTATAAATAAAGATATAGCTTCTATAATTTGGGTAGGAAATAAAGGTATTCCGTTTGGAGCTAAATTGGAGTTGTGGAATGTTATTGCTCCGAAACCATGGTATTCCATACCATAACAACAACCAGCACATAAACAGCCTATTCTACCTATAGAATGGACTAAAGGGATAACGGGTACTATTATTAATAATAAATCTTTAAAATTAATTTTGAATTGTTTTGAGTATATAAATATGCCTACTATACCACCTATTAGTCCGCCATAGAAAACAAATCCTCCTTTAAACATTTTTAGTATAGTGTCCCATATATCTATTGTTGCATAATTTAGTATCAAAAAAGGTATATTTGTTAAAATATATAAGAGTTTTGCTCCTATTCCTAAACCTATAATTCCATATAGTATTGCATAAATAATATCTTCTTTTTTTATTTTATAAAATTTTGAAAAATATTGTACTGCGATTATAGATCCTATAAGTAATCCTAAAAATATAATTGCCCCATATGAAGCAAATTTATATCCAAATATAGTGAATGTTGGTAACATAAAATAACTCCTAATAAAAAATTAGGAAAACAATATTCTGTTTTCCTTTTTATTAAACAATATTTAATAATTTAAAATTATAAAGCCATTGAAGCTGCGCTTCCAACAGCACCAACGCAAGCTGCACATGCTATAAATATTAAAGCACATAATACTGTACCTATTATAGAAAGTACTAAACCTGCTGTAGCCATTCCAGTTGGGTTTTTCTTTTTTGCCATAACGCCTAATACGATACCTACGATACCAAGTATTAAACCAACAACTGAAAGTCCAATGAAATTAAGTACAATTGCAGCAATACCTAAAACTAATGATGCAACTGCAAATCCATTTGATTTCTTTTCTTCCATAAATACATCCTCCTTAATTCGACAAAATCTAACACATTTATACCATAAAAGTAAAAAAATAGCAATACTCAAAATAAAAATAGTATAAAAAATATTGCAATATTTTTTATACTATTGTATGTAGTAAATTATATAATTATTCATTTGGCTCTGGAGCACCTATAGGACAAACATTTGCACATGTTCCACATCCTATGCATACAGATTCATCTATTACATATCTTTCATCACCTTGAGAGATACATTGCATTGGACAAGCTCCTGCACAAGCACCACAACTAATACATTTTTCATTGATTTTGTATGTCATTTAATTTCACCTCCTTAAAATATATCATCTTCTGTTTCTGTTTCTCTATCTTGTTTTTCTAATTCTTCTAATTTTTGAAGCTCTGCCATATTTTCTTTTTCTTCTTCGTCAACTACATCTTCATTAGAAGTATTATTTTGAATAATTTTTAAATCTGAGGCATTAAATTTTTTATAATATGTTTCACCATCATCATCTTTAAACTTTACTTTTACAATTTCTTTTAAAGTTTCAATTGAATCAACTGTGCCTTCGCCTTCATCTGTATTAACAATAGCACCTATTTTAGGTAAATGGCTTAATTTATCCTCATATACTTCTTGTTCATATTTTAAACAACACATTAGCCTTCCACAAGTACCAGAAATTTTAGATGGATTTAAAGACATATTCTGTTCTTTAGCCATTTTAATAGATACGGCTTCAAAATTATTTAGGAAAGAACAACAACACAACTCTCTTCCACAAACACCATTGCCACCAATTCTTTTTACTTCATCTCGTACACCAATTTGCCTTAATTCAATTCGTGTTTTAAAAATAGCTGCTAATTCTTTAACTAATTCTCTAAAATCAATCCTGCCATCTGCAGTAAAGTAGAATAATAATTTACTATTATCAAAACTATATTCAACATCTGTAAGATGCATTTCTAATCCAAGTTTTTTGATTTTAGATTCGCAAGTTTTAAAAGCTTCTTTTTCTTTCTTTTTATTATCGTCGTAATGTTTTAAATCTTTATTATTAGCAATTCTTATAATTGGTTTTAAAGGTGTATTTAATTTCGTATCAGGCAAAATTTTCTTTTTTGCAACAACTTCACCTAATTCTTCTCCTAAAGCAGTTTCTACAATAACTTTGTTTTTTATATTTACATGGAGATTACCAGGGTCAAAAAAGTAAACTTTACCTGGTTTCCTAAACTTAACTCCTACTATTACCTTCATTAAATTCCTCCCATATTTTTAGTAAAAGACTATCAATGCACATATCATAATTAGCATTAGAAGATAATCTTTTTTTTGTTTGTTCTACAATTTTTATAGAATTTATGTATTTGCTATCTTGCTTCTTTTTTAGTTTGTTAAAAAAATATATATTAAAGTAATCTAAAAGATTAATAATATTATCTTTTGATTTATATAAAATTTCAGCTTCATTCCAAATATAAGCAATATCTTTTGTAGAAAAGTCTGTTATAATTTTATCTAGCGTTGAGTATACTTCTGCATTATCTTTTAAAGTAATTAATTTATTAATACTACCATTACATATATTAAGAAGGATATCAGTAACCAAAATATTATTTTGTTCAGCATATTTTAATAAATCGTCTTGAGATATATTTTGAAAGCTGATTTTCGTACATCTTGACTTTATTGTATTTAACATTTTATTTTCATTTGATAATATTAAAATAATAGTTGCATATTCTGGAGGTTCTTCTAATGTTTTTAGTAAACAATTTTGTGCTTCAACTGTCATTAAATCGCTATTATTTATTATATATACTTTCTTAGAAGAAACAATTGGCTTTTCTGCAATTTGTTCTTGTAAAAATCTTATCTGCCCAATTTTTATACTTTTATTGTCTTCTGAATCGATAATCATAAAATCAGGATGATTATCTGAATTAAACTTAATACAAGATGAACAAGTATTGCAAGGTTTAACATCAGAAAGGCATAAAATCATTTTAGAAAATTCTTTTGCAAAAAGGCTTTTTCCTATTCCGTCTGTTCCAACAAACATATAGCTATGTAATATATTTTTGGATTTTATAGAGTTGCTTAGTAATTCTTTTATTTGATTATTTCCTAAAATACTGTCAAAGCTCAAAATTTCACCTCTTTTGAATTATACGCTATAAATTTAGCTAAGTACTATAATTTTAAATTTGTATTGTTTTATTACTTAGATTGATAAATTTATATAATTAAGTTTATCAATATGACAATTGCAAACCTTAATTTACATGTCCGAATAAACTAAATGGCCAGAACCTAATCCATACTTTACCTTCAATTTTTTCTAAAGGTATACAACCAAAAGCTCTACTATCTGTAGAGTGTTCTCTATTATCTCCCATGACAAACACACAATTTTCAGGGACAATTAAATCATAATAAGCCATATTTTCTGTGCTGGTAATAACAGTATCTGCTAAATAAGGTTCATCAAGTTCTTGGTTATTTAAATATACTTTACCTTCTTTTATTTGAATATGATCTCCTGGAAGACCAATTACTCTTTTTATATAACTTTCCTTGCCAATTTCCAAAACGTTGTATACAAATTTATTAAAAAAGCCTGTAGGTTCATTAGAATAATTAGCAATTACATCATTTGGATTAAACTCTGATGGGAAAACATATGAATCATCTGATGGTGCTTCAAAAGTAATTATATCACCGCGGTTTGGCATTTGCTTGGTAGTTCTACCCCATCTATTTAAAATAAGCCTTTGACCTGGCTCTAATGTTGGTCTCATTGACGGCTGAGCAACGATTGTTGGTGTTCCTATATAATATCTGATTAATAGTGCAAGTATAAAAGCAATTAGTATACATACTATCCACTCAATAATATCTTTTGTTTTATCATTTAATTTCATTTTGAAATACCTCTTTTATCTAAATTGTGTAAATAACTTCTAATATTATATAGTCTTTTATAAAATTTATCAATATTTAATCAATATTTTTTGTAATATATTTGTAATATTTGGGTTTAAAATATTGACCTTTTGGGCTTTTCCGTATATAATAGTAGTGTTTAAAATTGTGCATTTTTATTGATGTATTAAAAGTAACTGAAAAATGTTGCTTTGATTTTATGAGGAGGAGAATATATGGGAGAGGTTATAGTTATTACATCGGGAAAGGGTGGAGTAGGAAAAACTACTACAACTGCTAACCTTGGTGCAGCTTTAGCATTAAAAGGAAAAAAAGTTGCATTAGTAGATACAGATATTGGACTAAGAAACTTAGATGTTGTAATGGGACTAGAAAATAGAATTGTATATGATATAGTTGATGTTGTAGAAGAGAAATGTAAACTAAGACAAGCCCTTATAAAAGATAAAAGATTTAACGACTTATTTTTATTACCAGCAGCCCAAACAAGAGATAAAAGTGCAATTAATGAAGAACAAATGAAAGAACTAATAGGAAAACTAAAAGATGAATTTGATTATATATTAATAGATTGTCCAGCAGGAATTGAACAAGGATTTAAAAATGCAATAGCAGGAGCAGATCGTGCTATAGTTGTTACAACTGCAGAAATATCTGCAATTAGAGATGCAGATAGAATAATAGGTTTATTAGAAGCATCTGAAATTAAAAATCCAGAGCTTGTGGTTAATAGAATTAGACCTACTATGATAAAAAAAGGTGAAATGATGGACGTTGAAGATATAGTAGATTTACTTTCAATTGACCTTATTGGAGTTGTTCCAGATGATGAATATATAATTACACAAACAAACAAGGGAGAACCAGTTGTTACAAAGGAAAAAGCTCCTTCAGGAAAAGCATATTTAGAAATAGCAAGAAGAATTTTAGGAGAAAATATAGAAGTAACAATACCAGGTAGAAAAGAGGGTCTTTTTAGTAAAATGAGAGGTTTTTTCGCAAAAGGTAAACATTAATACTATCGGAGGTAAAATATGTTTGATAACATTACAAAGTTTTTTAGGAAATTAAAGAAAAGCGAAAAAGAAGAATCTAAAAATACTGCTAAAGAAAGACTACATTTAGTATTAGCCCAAGATAGAGCAAATATTTCGGCAGACTTTTTAGAGATGATGAAGCAAGAAATAATAGAAGTAATAAAAAAATATATAGATATAGATGAAAAGGCAATAGATGTAAGACTAACAAATAAAGAAAGTGAAGATGGTGTAGTAGGAGCACCTGCACTATATGCCAATATACCAATAATAACTATAAAAAATGAAGCAAGACAATTAGAAGGTTCATTAGAAGGAAGAAATAGTAGTAACACAAACAATGAAACACAGAAAATAGATAATATTCAAGAAAATAGTGGGATAGATAATGATCTAGAAAACAAACCATATAACCAAGATCTTAATCAATCAGAAGAGCATGAAGATAAGAAAGAAGAAATAAAAGAAAAAGTAGAAGATGTTGTAGATGAAAAAATAAGCGAGAATAAAAAAATTGAAGAATCAGCTGAAATGCAAAAAGAAACAGCAAGTAAAACCGGGGAAGATAAGAAACCAACTGAAACACCAGTTAAGGAAACAGCTGAAAAGTCAGACGAAAAGCTTGTTGAAAGTAATGATGCAAAAGCATCTGAAAACCAAGCTAGAAATATAGAACAAAAGAAAAATAATGAAAATAATGTAAACGAGGTTAAGGATGAAAAGAAAGATTCTTAAAAATGTTGAATGGGGGATATTAATTTGTACTATTATACTTGTTATAATAGGTTTAGTAGCTTTAACATCTGCAACTAGGAATTCAGATTATGATGAATTAAAAAGACAAGTTATGTGGGTCGCAATAAGTATTCCCATAATGATAATTATAATTTTTATAGATTATGAAACCATAGCAAAGATAGCACCATTTTTATACGGTCTTATATTAATTCTTTTAATTGCGGTTTTATTTACAGAACCGATAAATGGAGCAACCAGTTGGTTTAATATAGGCTCATCATCTATTCAGCCGGCGGAATTTGCTAAAGTTGCTTATGTTTTAATGTTAGCATTAATAATAAACAAAATACAAAGAAGAGGAAAAAACGAAATAAGTAGATTTCCTAAACTTTTATTGGCAACTTTAGTTTTTATAGTTCCAACATTATTAATAATAAAACAGCCAGATTATGGAACTGCATTAGCATTTGTTATGGCATTTGTATTTATGATGTTTGCAGCAGGAATAAAGAAAAGGTACATTATTATATCTATTTTATTAGTTATAATTTTAGTGCCATTATTATATTTATTTGTTCTTCCAGAGCATGCAAAAACTAGAATAGATGTGTTTTTAAATCCAGATATTGACCCTAGAGGCGCTGGTTATAATATTATTCAGTCTAAAATTGCTATAGGTTCAGGTGGATTATTGGGAATGGGATTATTTAAAGGAAATCAAACACAACTAGGATTCCTATATCCAAAAACTACAGACTTTATATTCTCATTAATAGCAGAAGAAATGGGATTTATAATATCTGCTGGAGTTATAATTTTATATGTTGTGTTAATTACTAAAGCGGTATATGTAGCTAAAACAGCGAAAGACGATTTGGGTTCATATATTGCTATGGGAATTGCTCGGTATATTCTTTTTCCATATGTTAGAGAATATTGGAATGACAATGGGACTTTTGCCTATAACAGGTATACCACTACCATTTGTTAGTTATGGAGGAAGTTCACTTTTAAGTAACTTTATTATGATAGGACTTTTACTTAATATTTCTGGAAGACGTCAAAAAGCAATTTTTATAGATTAACCACAAGAAGAAATAAAAAGCAAAAAGATAAATAAATAACTAAAAATAAAACGGAAATTAGGAGAAAAAATGTATTTAAAAAAATTAACAATAGGAAATGTAGAACTAAGAAATAATATACTTTTAGCTCCAATGGCAGGAATAACAGACCTGCCATTTCGTTTGATATGTGAAAAATATGGAGCAGGGCTTACATGTACAGAAATGGTTAGTAGTAAAGGAATATTTTATAATGATTCTAAAACCAAATTACTATTAAATTTGGAGTCAGAAAAAAGACCAGTTTCTGCTCAGATTTTTGGAAATAATATAGAAACTATGAAATATGCATCAGAATTTGTAAGTAATATAGCTGATATAGTAGATATAAACTTTGGTTGTCCTGCACCTAAAATTGTGAAAAATGGTGATGGAAGTAAGATTTTATTAGATTTAGACTTATTAGAGGATATAGCACGAGCTGTAGTAGAAGGTTCAAAAGTACCTGTAACAGCTAAAATTAGAAAAGGATGGGATAATGACCATATAGTTGCTATAGAAGCAGCAAAGAGACTAGAAAGAGCGGGGGTATCTGCAATTACTGTTCATGGTAGAACAAGAGCAGAATATTATTCAGGAAAAGCAGATTGGAGTATTATTAAACAGGTAAAGCAAAATGTAAATATTCCTGTTATTGGCAATGGAGATGTTACAAGTAAGGAAGAAGCATTAAAAATGTTTGAAGAAACAAATGTAGATGGAATAATGATTGGTAGGGCTAGTATTGGAAACCCATGGATATTTGAACAAATTATAGATTATTTAGAAGGAAAACCAGAAAGAAAGATATCTAATAAAGAAAAATTAAATACCATAATAGAACATATTAATTTAGAAGTAGAAGCAAAAGGGGAAATTGTAGCGGTAAAAGAGATGAGAAAACATCTTGCATACTATGTAAAAGGTACAAAAGATGCAAGTAAAATAAGAGTTAAAATAAATACCATAGAGAGTAAAGACGAACTAATAGATTGTTTAAATGAGTATTTTAATAATATATAAATAATAGAAGCAATTTAATTGATTGCTTTTATTTTTTATCTAATAGAAAAAATTTAAGGAAAAAATAAGTTATTTAATTTATATTTTTTTAAAATCAATTATAAATTTTTTTAAACTGGTCATAATAAAAGTAACAAATTATTAAGGAAAAAATATATTTTAAATATTAGTTTATTTGAAATAAAATAAATAATAAGCTGAAAACCAAGGACATGAACCAAAAAATATTAGTTTACATATTATATAACGAGATAAAGATAACTTAAGTATCTTTATTCTTATAACTAAATTTAAAATATATCAAACAATAAGCCTTAAATATACAAACATTAGGAGTGAAGGATATGGTAGTAAAAAGAGGAGATATGTTTTATGCAGATTTAAGTCCAGTTGTTGGTTCAGAACAAGGTGGAATAAGACCAGTTTTAATCATACAAAATGATGTGGGCAATAGACATAGTCCTACAGTTATAGCTGCTGCAATTACATCTCAAACAGGAAAAACAAAGTTGCCAACACATATAGAAATAGGTTCACAGGAGAATGGATTAAAAGCAGATTCTGTAGTATTAACAGAACAAATTAGAACAATAGATAAGAGTAGACTAAAAGAAAAAATTGGACACATAGATGATGAAAATATTATTAATAAAGTAAATAATGCATTAGGTGTTAGCTTTGGATTAGAATAAAATTGGATTAAAACAAAAGATGTAAGAATTTATCTTACATCTTTTTGTATAGGAAAATCTACTTTTTATTTGAAATTTCAATAATTTTAACATTTTTTACGTATACAACAAGGTTAATTTTCCTTTGGCTTTAAACTTCTAATTTCTTAATTACTTTAATTTCATTATGTAATTTGTCAATTCTATCAGTTCTAATATTTAAAGCATTTTTATAATCTTCAAAAACTTGAAGGTAATTATCAAAGTTTTCATCTGGCAGAAATAACAATCTCATACCTTCTCTATAATAAGATTTCTTTTTTTCAGTTTTAGCAGAATTCATTTTAGCAGCATATGAACAAATTAATTCAAGCCTTTTAATATTATCTTTTAAATAGTCTAAATATTCATATAAACATGCTATTTCATATTGAATATCATCTATTACAACTTTAAATAAAATTTTTAAAATTCTTTTATTAATTTTTCCAACTTTCGAATTTTGTGACAATTGATCAAGAGCTAAAAATTTAGGATCAGGATCAGAGTCTTTTATTAAAATTTTTAATGTATCAGAAATATTTACGTGAGTTTTATATTGCCTTTTTGTTGCAATAGCATCATACTCATCGGCAACACGAATTATTTGAGCTTCCATAGGAATTTTAGTTATTCCATTTGGATAACCAGAACCATTTAAAGCTTCATGATGGTCTAATGCACCAATGGCATAAGGCCTTAATTTTAAATCTTTCATGCACATTTCATAACCTTTAGTTGTATGAGTCTTCATAATTTCAAACTCTTCATCTGTAAGAGCTGTTGGTTTATTAAGAATTGCAGAAGGTACAAAAAGTTTGCCAATATCATGTAAATATGCACAAATAGTACAATACACAGTAAATCTTTTATTAAAGTGTAAATATTCACACATTCTACAAACTAAATTGGCAACATTTTCACTATGCCTACGAGTAAAATAATCTAAACTACCTAAAATATCTAATTGATATCTCATTGTTTTATCTAGGTTATATGATTTTAGCGTTAGCGGACTATAAAAATCAAATTTTTCGCTTTTCATAATTAATATCGTTCCTTCCTAAAGTACTTATCAGTTTGAGAAATATAACTCTTTTAAACTGTTTCTCATATGTTAAAACATTATAAATTAATAATACTATAAAAAGTTTAAAATCGCAACAGGAAATTATTGATAAATATAAATGAGTGCAAAAAACTTAAACAAAATAAAAAATTCAATTAAAAATTTTTATAAAAATGAATAATAAAAAAATAATAGAACATAATAAAAGTATAAGATTGATATTAGTTTAAATAAGAGTAATATAAGATGTTAATATAATGTTTTATATTATTCGAGCAAAGATGTATAATAGTGTAATAACTTTATATTATTATATGTCGGCGATGAGAGTATATTATTTGTGTGCAAGCTATACAACATATAAATTTTGTTTCTATCTAAGTTATTTATTTTTTACAAGTTTCTTTATTTGATTATATAATTTATATTCATGTATGGTTACAGCATAGGTAATATATTCGAAGTTAAGATTATACTTGTATTTAATAATGGTTGTTACTAGTCCTTTTATTCTTAAGGATGAATATGGTTATTATGTGTGCATTTATAGTCGAGCGACTGATTAATATATTTGGTGATCTAGCTTATTTATGCAGTAATGTATATTAGGTTATAAATTAGGTATATTAGTTTTAGCTGACGATTAATATCAGTTTTATAAGAAATGTCGCAAAGATTGAGCATTCACTTTGCGACATTTTTGAATAATAGATTGCCTTTTTAAGAGGAAAATTGTATAATCAAAAATGAATGAAATTAGATAAAGGAATGTGATACATATGTTAATCAAAAATGGAAAAGTTTTAATATTTGAAGGCGAAGACGTTAAAGTAAAAGATTTAGATTTAAGAATTGAAGGAGAAAATATAACAAAGATTAGCCAAAATATTGAAGCAAAAGAGAATGAGAATGTAATAGATGCAAAAGATAGTGTGGTTATGCCAGGATTAATTAATACACATGCACATATTTCAATGAGCATATTTAGAGGTACTTTTGAAGGATGTAATTTATATACATGGCTTCATGAAAAAATATGGCCAATAGAGGACAAACTAACAGAAGAGACAGTATATAATGCAACTATGGTTTCAATATTAGAAATGATTTCAACTGGAACAACTTGTGTTAGTGACCATTATTTCTTTTCAAAGCAAATAAGAAAAGCACTTGAAGAATCAGGTATGAGGACTGCAATTACAAGAGTGCTTATGGATAGTGATGGAGAAGAAGCATCAAATAAGAGAATACAAGAATTTATAGAACTATATGAGACAAGAGACATAAACAATGATCTTATCACATATACAGTAGCACCACATAGCTTTTATACTTGTTCAGGAAAAGTACTACAGAAATCAAGAGAACTTGCTGATGAATATAATTTACCTGTACATGTACATTTTTTGGAGAGCATAGATGAAATTGAAGATATTAAAAAAATTCATGGACAAGAAGCTATAGATGTTTTAAGAAAATATTTTGATGGAGTGCATACAATTTTAGCCCATGGAGTTAAATTAAATGATAGAGACGTTGAAATATTAAGCAAAATGGACTGCGGAATAGTTCATAATCCTATTTCAAATATGAGATTGGGCTGTAAAATAGCAGATATTACTAAATACATGAAAAAAGGAATAAATGTATCACTTGGAACAGATGGACAAGGCTCAGGTAATAACCTAGATATGTTTGAAGCAATGAAAATAGCAGGATTAATCCAAGGCGGAATACATGAAAATGAAGAGAAAGTTAGTGCAAAAGATGTAATACAAATGGCAACAATAAATGGCGCTAAAATATTAGGCTTAGAAGATAAAATAGGTAGTATAGAAGAAGGAAAAAAAGCAGATATAATAATTGTAGATATATCTAAATCATTAAATAATATTAAAATGATGCCAAACAATGATATAATATCAAATTTAGTATATAACACAGACGGAAGAAATGTTACTACAACAATAGTAAATGGAAAAGTATTAATGGAAAATAGAAATATAAAAAATATGAATACTGAAGAAATATTAAACAGAATATAAAAGAAATATATTACTACTGCATACGGAATAAATTCGTTTAAGAATATTTTTACCTTTGCTATCATATAATAATAATTGTATATGAAAGAGGTATAATATGAAGAAAGCAGGAGTAATAAAAATAGGAAAAAATATTCAGGCTATAAGAAAGAGTCATGGATATACCCAAGAAAAATTAGCCGAAGCCATTGAATGTTCACCTAGATATATTGGTGATATTGAGCAAGATAGATCAAAACCATCATATGAAGTATTAGTAAAGTTTTGTAATATTTTTAATATAAGTTTAGATGATATATTTAGCGAATATCTAACTATTAAAGGAAACAAAAAAGTAAATGTTGCTTTATATGGATTTGATACTTTAAAACCTAACAATCAAGATACAATAGTCCATATGATTGAATATTTTAATAAAAGGAGTTCAAAAGAGGAATAATAAAAAATGAAAGTAAACAAGTTTAAAGATTTGTTTACTTTTATTTTTTTATTACAAACCTATACGATAATATACGGATAGAAAGTAAACGTGGACTTTTTGTTACAAATTTGTAATAATTTTAAATCTTGAATAGGAAGCAAAAGATTTCATTAAAACTTAGAAAATAGAAGGTTTGTCTAATTATAGCAAAATTTGTAAAAAAAACAGTGCAAAAGATGTTGGAAATAAAACGAGAATTATTACAAAAATGTAAATAAAAAGATATAAAAAGACGAAAAAGCTATACCCGTAATATATTGATATATATTATCTACAAATAGCCATGATGTGTGATTGACTATAGCTTTATAAGATATTAAGATATTAATATGGAGGATTGTTATGGAAAAATTTAAGAGAATGTTTAAAAAATTCAGAAATTCTGATGCTAGGACGAAATTAAAAGTAGTATCAGGAATTATTGTATCATTAGTTGTTGTGATAGTAGCAGCTTTAGGAATAGGATGGCAAGTAATAAACAAAAAAGGAATAAGTCCAGAGCTAGCTAGAGCGATGACATATGATGAAGTGAAAGACGGAGACGAAGACGTGGAAGGTACAGATGGACATGTAAATTTCGACGCTTTCTTTTTGCGTGATTTAAATGGAGATGGATATGCAGAAAGTATAAGAGGAACATGTAAAGAAGTGGGAGAAGAAGACACACTTTACATGGAAATAAGCGTTAATACAGCTGGATATTTGAAAAGTGGAAAAATAACAATAAATGCTGATAATTTCTATTTTCAAACTGCACTTCCAAAAGATGGAGAATTAAAAGAAAATTATATAGGAAATAATATAAGAGAAATAGAGTTTAATCAATTAAATATTGGAATACAAAGGATGATAATAGGTGTCGTAAGAAGCGGAGACTATTCTTATTCATCAAGTAAAGATTCAGCAATAGGAAACAATGTAAATAATTATAGTAAATTAAATAGTGTAACTTTAACAGGAACATATGTTAACGAAAACAACCAAGAAATTTCTATAACAAAAACAGTTAACTTTAATATAGATTGGTATGGAGAAACAAAAGCTACAATATCAAATACAAGTACAACTAATAGAGACCTAGATGATAGAATAGATGAAGAAAACGGAACAATTTCTTTAGATTTTTCTATAGGAACAAGTGAAACAGAAAATGAGTTAATATTAAAAGATAACCATGTAGAAGCACAAATACCACAATTAAATGGATATGATCCAATTAGTGTAGAGTATACAGGAAGTAATGCTACATCTAATTATAATGCATCAACAAGAACATTAACAATAGATAGAGAAGCTAAAGTAGAAGAAGATGGAACAGTAATAACGGGATTATCAAATAGTAATTCATACAATATAAAAGTAATATATCCATTAGAAGCATATCAAAGTGTAGGTGGAGATAC
>CALXWR010000036.1 GCA_944392465.1 uncultured Clostridia bacterium
AAGAAAAAGTAACAGGTCCATACTATATAGATAGAACACCACCAACAGGAACAATAGATTACAATCCGAAAGAGTGGGTAATGGATGAATTAACATTAACATGGAATTTTGCAGATAGCGGAAGTGGATTTGCAAAAGTCATATTACCAGATGGACAAACTGAATCTGATAATACACAAGGAACATATAAAATATATGAAAATGGAACATATGATTTTGAAGTATATGATAAATTAGGAAATCACCAAATTATTTCAACGAATATAAGTAATATAGATAATATAGATCCGATAATAGCATTATCACAAAGACCAAGTGAATGGACAGATTCTGACACTATAATAACATGGCAATGTGAGGATGGGCAAAGCGGTTTTAAAGAGGTTTTGTTGCCAGATGGAACAAAAAACACTAGTGCTACAGGAGAATTTATAGCAGAGCAAGTTGGTACATATACATTTATAGCATATGATAACGTAGGAAATAAGAAAACTATATCAATTGAAATTCAAAATATTGATAAAATAAAACCAACAATAAAATTAACTCAAAATACAACAGAATGGGTGAATGAAGATGTAATAATAACATGGGAATGTGAAGATGGACAAAGTGGCTTTAAAGAAATTTTATTGCCAGATGGAAGCACATTAAAGGAAAAACGAGGACAAGTTACGGCTATAGCAAATGGAATATATACATTTGTTGGATATGACAATGTAGGAAATACAACAATTGAAAAAATAGAAATAAAAAATATAGATAAAATAGAACCAACAGTAAAGCTAAAAGCAGAACAAATAGGAGAAGAATATTTTGTAAATTGGGCTATTGAAGATAACGAAAGTGGAGTAAAAGAAATGCTATTACCAGATGGAACCACAATCAAAGAAAGTAGCGGACAATTCAAAATAATAGCAAATGGTGTATACACATTTGTAGGATATGACAATGCGGGCAATATAACTATACAATCGATTAATATAAATATAAAGTAAAATATAATGTTAATATATTAATTTTAAGTACATATAAAAAATCTAGCTAATTTAATTAAAATTTTAGCTAGATTTTTTTATGACGACAATATTACAAAAAAGTAAAGAAAATGTAATATTTTGGTTAAAGAAATAAATATTGAAAATCCGTAAGAAGATAAAAAAGCCAGTAAAACATATAAAAAATAAGCTAATTGACAACTATTATATGAGATATTATTATAAAAAGAGATAAATATAATAAAAATTGTAGGTGGAGTTATGAGAAGCAAATATTTAGTTGTAAACAAATACTTTATAAGTTTAATGATCTTTTTGATTGTTATAACAATGTCTGTAATAGTAAAAGGTGTAAGTTCTGAAAATAGTGAAACAACGCAAAATCAGACAGGAGAATTAGAAAGTGCAAAATACATAATAAGTGAAGCAGAAAAAATTATATATAGAGTAATTCCTCAAACAGATGTTACAAGCTTTGTTAATAATTTTAATACTTTAAATCAAATAAAAGTATATAAAGACAAGGAATGTAGTAGCGAAGTAACGTCTGGATATATAGGAACAGGAATGGTATTAAAAGATGAAACAAAAGGCACTATTTATGAAATTAGTACTATAGGTGATTTTGATGGTGATGGAGAAATAGGTCAAATTGAATTAACAAATTTGATTAGACATGTTGTAGGATTAAAAGATTATCAGTTAGATGGAGTATTATTAAAATCAGCTGACTTAAACAATGATAAACAAATTAATATAGTTGATATAACTATTTTAATTAGATATACGGTATATGGTGAGCTAGAAATACCAGAAAACCAAGAAATAAAATCTCCAACTATCGAGATTGTTTCAGGTACACAAGGAAACAATGATTGGTATACAAGTAATGTAAGTTTAAAAATAACTCCAAACATAGAAGAAAATTTTTTAGAAAAAACAACTTATAAAATTTCTGGAGATAAAAGTCAAGAAGAAACAGAAATTGATTCTAATCAAGTTATAACATTAGAACAAGGAAAATATAGCATAACAGCATATTCATATGGAAAATCAGGATTTAAATCATTGGCTTCAAGAAAGGAGATAAATATAGATACGACAATGCCACAAATAGGAAATTTAAATATGTGGTTAGAAGAAAAAGGAGGAACAGAATATACTCCAAATACATGGACAAGTCATGATGTAATTTTAGAAATAGAAGATGGATTAGATAATGAAAGTGGACATGATTATACAAAATATTACATAAACGGAGAAGAACAAAAAGAAAAAACAATAACATTAACAAAAAGTGGAATATATAACATAAAAATTGAAACAGTAGATAATGCTGGGAATGTAAGTTCAAAAGAAGAAATAGTAAAAATAGATAAAAATACTATATTACCACCAAAAATAGAAGTAATAAGTGGAACAAAAAATGAGGGATCGGATTGGTATAATTCAGAAACTGTAGTTTTACAGGTTTCAAATGAAGATGTGGATGAAAATAGTGCAAAAATTGTAAAAAACACTTATACAATTGAAGGAAGTAAAGAAGTAGAAGAAACGGATGTAAATAGTGATGGTAGAATTACAATAACAGAAAATGGGGTATTTACAATAACAGCATATAGCATAAATGAAGCAGGACAAAAATCTGAGGGTACAACAATAACAATAAAAAAAGACAGTACAAAACCTGAAGCACCAGTAATTACAGTAGTATCAGGAACAAAATTAGAAGGCATAGAAGACTGGTATATAGATAATGTAAGTTTAAAAATAAGCAAAACAGAAGAAAGTACAACATCTCAAGTGAACCAATTAGTATATGTAATAGAAGGGGTACAAGAAACAGAAGAAACAGAAATAGAAAATGAAGGGATAGTTACAATAACAGAAGAAGGAGTTTCAACAATAACAGCATATAGTATAAACGAAGCCGGAAATAAATCAGATGCAACAACAATAATAATACAAAAAGATAGTAAAGCACCAGATTTATCAAAAATAAATGTTAAAGATATAGGAGCTAATTCATTTAAACTAGTAGGGGAAGCGGAAGATAAAACATCAGGAATTAAAACATATGAATTTTACATTAATGATGAGTTAATAAATACAGTAAATACAAATGTAAAACAAGTTGAAATACCAATTGAGAATAAACCATCAGGAATATATAAAGCATATGTAATTGTTAAAGATAATGCTGGAAATGAAAAGAAGTCTGATGAAATAGAAATACAAACAGCAAAATTAACTGAAAATGAGATAGATCATTTTGAATTTGTAATAACTGGATTTAGTATAACAAATAATAATGAAGATATTGAAAATGCACAAGATGCAGTTATAGCTACAATATCTGACACAAGTTTAACAAACAATTCTAAATACATAATGATTAACTCGAAAGATCCTAATATAAATGGAACAATTAAAGGAAAATTAAGATTAGTATGTAAAGATGGAACAATTGTTGAAGATTTTTCATATTTCCCAGCAGATTTAAATATTAATATGTCATATTATGCAGATGGAAGCGGAACAACATATACACATAACAATGAAGTTAATTTCTTTGGTGTGGATTTAAATTCAGGAGATGTACAAGATGGTGAAAGCATAGAAACAAACATAATAATGTCTAATATAGATATAGAAAATAATAGATTTACAATATCAGAAGAAAATTTAACTGGTACTCAAACATATACTAGAGCAACAATAAATTCAGTAACATTAAACGGAGAAAAAATGAACTTTAGTATAGTACAAGAGCAAATATAATATAAAAGAAAAAAATAGAATAGGAGGTGGGTAAATGAAAAAAACAAAGAAAATAATAATTAATATAGTATCAATAATTATAATTTCTATAATTGTATTGCTAGGATTAATAAAAATAGTAAGTGCAGTAGAAACAGTAGAACTTTCATTTATGCCAACTCCTTACATAGATATAGTACTTGCAAAAGGAAGAACAGTTGTAAATTTAGATAATTTTAAAGCGGATATGGAAAAGGCTTTGGAAAAGCAAGGAATAGATATAAATAAAGTAAATATTTATGCTACAGAAAGTGAAGAAGTAAATATGCAGGACGCTTTTGAGTGGAAGCAAGATGTATCATCTTCAGTTGGTAGTATTAGTTTTGCTAATAATGGTAGAGATATAAGAATGCAGGGCAATAGAACTAATGCAGGAAAAAATGCAATATGGATTGTTCCAGAAAAAGAAACAGAGCAGACTTTTACATTCTCATATGATATAGATTTTGGAGATAACTATAATGCAGCAGGGATGTTATTAAGAGTTAAAGAAGAAGGAAATGTACTAAGAGGATATATGCTAAGTTTCAATAATCCAGGTTATGGATGGGATTCACGGAGGAGCTAATGGAGCAATTTGGGAATTTAATTATACGCTAAGACAGAACAGTGGGCATGTAGGAAAAACATTAAAGAAAACATTAAATATAAATCGTTCAGGTACACTAACTGTAGAAGTTACAGATGAATATATAACGGTATCTGGTGGTGGTATGGGATCAGCTGTAACATATGATTTGGAACAAGAATTTGGAACAGGATTTGGTTTCTTCTCAGACCATTATTCACATAACTGTAGTGATATAGGACATTTTAATTTAACTAATATTAGTTTAACAACATTAAGTGCAAGAAAACTGGAAGATGTTTTAAGGGAATCAGACTTTAGGGAAAATTCAATAAAGGCAATGGTAAATGTACAAGACAATATTAATGAACAATTAACAAATCCATCATCATTAGGAGAACTTTTAACAAGAACAATAAATGATGAAATTCATTTTGTTGGATGGGGAACAGATACAAATAAAAATGATTTTGAAAATTTTGTTTCGGCAAATAATAATAATGGTATGTTTACATATAATACGAACTATACAAATGCAATCGAGGAGACAGCTAAATACATCAAAAGCTTAATAGATAAAATGCAGTCTTCCCAGTATTTAATCTTAAATGAACCAACAGAAATATTGTCGAATCCGTCTGATATAATGACTAATACAGCAGACGAAGATTATCCATATGGAAAGTGGAAAATAATTCACGATTGTGAATATTTTGAAAATAATATTGGACAATTTGCAGACACAAACAAATACATATCAGACATGATAACAGAGTTTGATAAAACAGGAAAATATGAAGTGTATTATGCTGATAATCAAGTTTTACCAACTGAAATATATGTTCATAGAAAACCGATGGCAGAATTTGAAGTAACAAGAAATGGAAATCAACTAACATTAACTAGCTTGGGATACGACCTAGATAATTTTTCAAATAATAGAGGTATTTCAGAAGAAGAGTGGAAATGGAGAACTGTTGGAGAAACAGTATGGCATGATGGAAAACTTACAGATATTTCTAGTGCTACAGACTTTCTTGTTCAGTTAAGAGTAAAAGATTTTCAAAATACTTGGAGTGCACCTGTAAGTAAATATATTACTAAAAATAAAGTATTACCTATAGCTTCATTTAAAATTATGAATGTTAATACATCTATATATGATAAGTTAGAGATTGTAGATGGTTCATATGATCCGTCAGGAGGAACAATCACAGGATGGAAATGGACGGTATTAAAAGATGATAGTGAAATTTATTCAGGCAGTACACCACTATTAGATTATATGCAATATGGTGTAGGGGATTATAAAATGACTCTTCAGGTTACAAATAATTCAGGGCAATTATCGGAAATGGTTTCAAGGAATTTTACAATCATACCTGATGACGAAGCACCAGAATTTATGGCAAATCCAATGAGTTGTGACTGGCAAAAAGAACAGAAAGTAGATATTACTTTTACAGATAGGTTAGGAAGCGGATTTAAAAATTATCAATATGCTATAACAGATAGCCAAGAAACACCAAAAAGTTATAGTTCACCAATTGCAAAACAAGAGGACTCAATTATTATAAATGAGGATGGAATAAAATATTTACACATTATTGCAACAGATAATGCGGGAAATACTAGTGAGGATAGAGTTGTAGGTCCATACTATATAGATAGAACACCACCAACAGGAACAATAGATTATAATCCTAAAGAATGGGTAATTGATGAAATAGTATTAACATGGGACTTTACGGATACAGGAAGTGGATTTGCAAAAGTAATATTACCAGATGGAAAAACAGAATCAAATAATGCACAAGGAACATATAAAGTATATGAAAACGGAACGTACAATTTTGATGTATATGATAAATTAGGAAATCATCAAATCATTTCAACAAATATAAATAATATAGACAAAATAAATCCAGCTATAGCTTTAACGCAAAGACCAAGCGAGTGGACTGACTCAACTACCATAATATCATGGGAGTGTGTAGATGACCAAAGTGGATTTAAAGAAATTTTGTTACCAGATGGAACAAGAAGTACAAGTGCTACAGGAGAATTTGTAACAGAGCAAGTTGGAACATATACTTTTATAGCATATGACAAAGTAGGAAATGAAAAATCTACGTCAATCGAAATTCAAAATATAGATAAAATAATCCCAACATTAAAGTTAAGTCAAAATACAACAGAATGGACAAATGAAGACGTAACTATAACATGGGAATGTGAAGATAAACAAAGCGGATTTAAAAATATTTTATTACCAGATGGTAGTATAAAAGAAGAAGCAAAAGGACAAATTAATGCTAAAGATAACGGAACATATACTTTTGTAGGATATGACAATGTAGGAAATACAACAATTGAAAGAATAGAGATAAAAAATATAGATAAAATAACACCAATAGTAAATTTGGAAATAGATAAAACAAGTGAAGAAGCATATGTAAATTGGACACTTGAAGATAATGAAAGTGGAATAAAAGAAATGCTATTACCTGATGGACAAGTATCAGAAGAAAGTAAAGGACAATTTAAGATAACAGCAAATGGAGTATATACATTTGTAGGATATGATAAAGCAGGTAATATAACAATACAATCTATAAATGTAGATGTATAAAATACTTGAAAAATTTTATATACTAATGTATAATTCAATAAGAATTATCTAATCTCAAAATCATGGAGGAACTTATGAGAAAATTAGTAAAAGTGTTAATATTACTGTTAATTGTATTATTTTTTAGTATCGGATGCGTATATGCTACTGGATTTAGTTTTTTAGCAACAGCGAATAAAACAGAAGTAAAACCAGGAGATACTATATCAATAAATTTAAATATTGCAGATATAGATGCAGGAGAATTAGGAATTAATACAATAGAAGCAGTATTAGAATATGATAAAAATGTATTTGAACCTATAACGTCTTCAGACTTTACAGGTGCAAATAATTGGTCAATAACTTATAATAATGAAACAGGAGAAAACGAAGGAAAGTTCGTAGCAGTTATTGTACAAACAGGAGTAACAGAAGATCAAAATATAGGAACATTAAATTTAAAAGTAAAAAGTGGCGTATCAAAACAAACAACGAAAATATCATTTACAAACATCAAAACAAATGACGGAAGTACAGAAATATCAACAGCAGATCAAAATATTTCTGTAGAAATAAAAGCATCAGAAAATACAGACATACTACCTAATCAAGATAGTGATCAAAACGGAAACAAAAATCAAGGTCAAAGCATTAATGATGGTGAAAAAGATACAATGCCAGAAGAAAATAGGAGTCCAAATGTTTTACCACAAACAGGAAGTTATACTTATTTAATACTAATAGCTTGTGGAATTCTAGTTATAATTTCAATAATCGGATATATCAAATACAATAAAAATAAAGATATAGATAAAAAATAAAACAATAAAAAATACACCATAAAAGGTGTATTTTTTATTGTTAAATATATAAATTAAAGAATTTAAATATTAATAAAATACCATAATAAATTGACATTGTAATTAAAAAAGTTTTGGTTACTTTATTATCATCATCTTCATTATATAATGCCTTAATTGCAAAATATACAAGCACTGTAGAAACCACAGAACAAATACTTGAAAAAGAACCTGTTATGTTTTTTAATGCTGAATTTATACCTAATAAAGAAACGATGCTTGCTAAAATTACTGGTATTTTAGCAGTAATAATTGTATAAACTATAGTTAAATAATTCTTTTTATTATTTTTCATAAGTAGATAAATAATAAATGAAAGTAAAGCAACAATTATAGTTGGATTTAAGACATTCCATATAACACTAAAGAAATCTTTAATAGAATTTCTAACAAACATATCTAATGTTGAATAACTGCTGTATGAAAAAGTTCTAAATACAGAAATAATACCTCCAATTAGTTCTACAACAACCCAAACAATAAAAACAACAATAGCTATTTTCATAAAAGATTTTGGTGATTCTACAATTTTCTTCATCTCTGTATAAGGAGTTTTAAAGAAATTTGCAAAAAAGTTTTTTGCTGCATCAGCTTCTTTTTTTAAATTTGAATTTTTTACTTCTTTAGTATTTTTGCTTTGCTCATTGTTTTGTGTTTTGCTTTGGTCTTTATTATTTTCGTTTTTTACATTTTCTTTAACTTCTGGTATATTTTCTTTAGCTTCATTTTTTGTTTCTTCAGTATTTAAATTCTCGTTAGCATCAGCATTTTGTGTGTTTTCATTATTTTCATCCATACTAACACATCCTTTCTTTTATTTTACATATATATTAAACTACAAAAAAACTGTTTTGTAAATACTAGTCAATTAATATATATGAAAAAAATGAATATAATATTAATACTTTAAAAAAATAAAGGCAATTTATATTGAAAAAAATAATAACAATGATATAATGTGTAAGAATTAGATAAAAAAGAGAGGAGACGATATTATGGCAGATAAGAAAGAACTTGATGAATTAAAACAAAAACTTTTTAGTAAAAAAGAAAACGGTTGGGATTCAGATGTTAATAAAAATGAAGTTTTTAATTATGCTAATGGCTATATTAATTTTATGAACAAATCTAAAACTGAAAGAGAAATAATAAAACAAAGTAAAATAATAGCAGAAAGCAAAGGATTTAAAGATATTAAAGAATGTGATACTTTAAAACCTGGGGATAGAGTATATTATATTAATAGAGAAAAAAGTATGTATTTGGCAGTAATAGGAAATGAAAGTATAGAAAATGGAGTTAATATCATTGGAGCACATGCAGATTCTCCAAGACTTGACTTAAAACCAAATCCATTATATGAAGATGGAGAACTTGCATATTTAAAAACGCACTATTATGGAGGAATAAAAAAATATCAGTGGACAACTATTCCATTAAGTATACATGGTGTCATAGTTAAATCTAATGGAGAAAAAATAGAAGTAAACATAGGAGAAGACGAAAATGATCCAATATTTACTATAACAGATTTATTGCCTCATTTAGCACAAGATCAAATGGAGAAAAAATTAAAAAACGGAATAGATGGGGAAGATTTAAATTTATTAGTGGGAAGTATTCCATATGATAAAGATATTCCAGAAGCAGTAAAATTAAACATTTTAGATATTTTAAATAAAAAATATGGAATGACAGAAATAGATTTTGTAAGTTCAGAATTAGAATTAGTGCCGGCTATGAAGTGTAGAAGTATGGGATTTGATGAAAGTATGATAGCTGGATATGGACAAGACGATAAGATTTGCGTATATTCAGAACTAACAGCCTTGGTAGATATGCAAGAAACACCAAAAACAACTTCAATATGTATTATTTCAGATAAAGAAGAAATAGGTAGTATGGGAAATACAGGTATGGAATCTAATGTTTTTGAATATTTTATGTCTGAAATTCTAAATAGATTAGGCATAAATAGACCAAATTTATTGGATAAAGTTTTCTGTAATTCTAAAATGCTATCAGCAGATGTAGATGCAGGTTTTGATCCAATATATGCAAATGTATCTGATAGAAACAATGCTGGCTATATTGGAAGAGGAATTGCTATTAATAAATACACAGGAGCTAGAGGTAAATCGGGTGCATCAGATGCAAATGCAGAATATGTAGCAACAGTTAGAAACATTTTTGAATCTAATGATGTAAAATATCAAGTAACAGAATTAGGAAAAGTAGATATTGGCGGTGGCGGAACAATTGCATACATCTTAGCTAATAAAGGAATTGATGTTATAGATTGCGGAGTTCCAGTACTTTCAATGCATGCACCATACGAAGTAACAAGTAAATTTGATTTATATGAAGCATATAAAGGCTATATGGCATTTTACAAAAGCTAAAAAGTATATAAATGATATTATATAATAAGTATTAGGAGAAAATTATGAAAAATATAGTAAGCAAAATTACATGTATAATATTATTAATATTTTTGTGCTTATTTTGTAGCAAAACTACTGTAAAAGCAGATTCTGGAAATTTATATCTTAATAGATTAGAATTTAAAGTGTCTGTCAATTCCGATGGTAGTATAAATGTAACAGAATTATGGGATATTGATATAAGAAATACTAATACATTGTTTAAAACATTTGAAATAGACAAAGAAAAATATTCTTCAATATCAGATGTAAAAGTTGTAGAAAGAACAAGCGGGAAGAATTATGAATTTTCTAAAATTAATAAAGAAATGTATCATGTTACAGAAAATTCATTTTATGCACTAGAAAATTCTGATGGAAAATTTGAAATTGCCTGGGGAATAGGAATGGACCATTCAACAGGCAATAGAGTATATCAAATATCATATAAAGTAAATGATGCAATAGCTAAATACAATGATTATGCAGAGTTATATTGGCAATTTATAGGAAATGATTTTAGTATAGATGCAGATAAAATTACAGGTACAATAATACTTCCAAGTGAAGTTAATGATATACAAGAAATAAAAGTATGGGGACATACAGAAGGTCTAAATGGAGAAATATATGCCACAGGCAAAGATGAAATAAAATTTCAAGTAAATGATTATAAAAACGGGAATATGGTTGAAATTAGGACTTTATTCCCAAATTCAATAATTAAAACATCGGGAAGAACATATAATCAAAATAGATATGATGAGGTTGTAAAAGAAGAAACAAAATGGGCAAATAAAGCAAATATAAAAAGACAATGGGAAGAGATTAAAGATGAAGTTATATGGACTTTTATATTTTATGTAATACTTGCTGTGTGCATAATTTATATAGAAAAAGCAGTAAAATATGGCAAAAAAATAATTCAAACAAAAAAATACAAACCAGAACAAAAAATTGATTATTTTAGAGAAGTGCCAAAAGAAAATGCTACTCCAGGAGAAGCCTTATATCTATTAAAAGAACCATACAACAAATTTAGATCCTGCTTTGGCAATATATTTTCAGCAAATATTCTTAATTTAAAATTAAAAGAATATTTAAACATAAGAGTAGAAAAAGAAAGCCAAAACAGTAAAAAAGAGAAAATATATATAAAAGATACAAGAAAAGACTTGAATACACTAAAAAAAGAAGAAAAAGGAATAATGTCTTTTATTAGAGATTCATTAGGAAACAATAATGAAATTGAAATGAAAGACTTAGAAAAATACATAAAAGGTCATGCTGTAAAAGTAAGTGGACTAATAGAAAGAAGCCAAATTAGTATTGAACATTCTTTATCAAGAGATAAATTATTAGACAAAAAAGCTAAAGTTGAATATAAACAATATAAAGAAAAAGCACATATATATTTTGTTATAGCTTTATGTTCTTTGATATATGGAATAATTCCATGCACAATAATCTTTTTTATTAATGGACTTCTTTGCAATAAAATTGCAAAAAAAGAAAATGTATTAACACAAGAAGGCATAAATATAAAAGAAAAGTGGATAGGACTAAAAAAATATATGGAAGACTTTTCATTATTGGAAGAAAAGGAAGTTCCATCTATAGTTGTATGGGAAAAATTCTTAGTTTATGCAACAGCATTTGGAGTAGCAGACAAAGTGTTAAAACAATTAAAAACAGTATATCCAAATATAGATGAAATAGATACTATAGGTACATCATCATCTTTATATTTTATGTACCACAGTAATTTTACATCAAGCTTTAATAGTTCAATAAATTCATCTATATCATCAACATATTCTTCTGGTTCAGGATCAGGAGGAGGATTCTCTGGAGGCGGCGGAGGAGGCCGGTGGCCGGAGGTGGCGGAGGTGGAAGATAGAAACCACCCAAATAAAGAAGAAAAAAATTTTTAGAATTTTTTGAGTATATGTGAATATAATGAGTTTTATATTTACATATACTCAAATTGATTTATAATAATGTTATACGATTTCCATTTTTTATAACTTTTCCTTCTTCTTTAAGCAATTTCAATTCTCTCATCATTGCGCTTCTATCTATACTTAAATAATCTGCAAGGTCGGTTAAAGAAAGTGGTAATTCAAATGATTTGGAATTTTTGCTTACAGAAATAAGAGAAAAATACATAAGTAATTTGTTTCTAGTAGTCCTCTGTGTTAATAGTTCAATTCTTGTGTTTAATTCAGTAATTTTATCTAATATTAATTCAGGCAAATATTCGCAAAGGGTACTATGAAAATTACAATTATTATTACAAGACATTTTTAAATCATCATAATTATAGAAAAGTACAGTACATTTAGATTTAGCTTCAACAAATAGTTCATTATTTATTGTAATTTTATAAAAAACTTCACCAAACAGACTATTTTTAGAAAAATGTTCTACTATAGTTCTGCTTCCGTTTAAATCATATCTTACTAAATCAGCACGACCGGTTAAAAGGATACAAAGTTGATTTCTGTTTGTTATATATGATGCTATGGTTTGACCTTTAGAAAAAGTTTTCTTTTGTACTTTATTACAATTGCAAGAAAAATCATTAATAAATTTGTTAAAATCAAAACTAATGCACATAATGTCTCACCTCATATCTACATAAAACAATTATAACGGAAACAAGGCTCAAAAGCAAGAAAATAGGCACTAAAATTTGTAATATAATTGTAAAATTCAGAAAAATTCGTCAAAACTCCACTTGCTGTAACGCTAAAAAAGTCGAAAAAAGAAGAAAGCATAATAAGTGACTTTTGCAACAGAAAAAATAAAAAAAAAGAATATAATAAATGCAGATTTAAACAAGAGGAGGAAATGTAAAATGAAGGTTATAAAAAGAGACGGAAGAATTGTAACATATGACAGATCAAAAATTAGAATAGCAATTGAAAACGCAAACAAAGACGTAAGAAAAGAAGACAGAGCAACTAATGAAGAAATAAAAGAAATAATTTATTATATAGAAGATTTAAATAAAACGAGAATGTTAGCAGAAGATATACAAGATATAGTAGAAGAAAAATTAATGGAACTTAACAAATTTCAACTTGCAAAAGCATATATAATTTATAGATATCAAATGGCATTATCTACAGAACAAGATAAGAACAATTCATCAATTATTGAATTAGTAGGTAATGTTTCAAATAAGAATATGATGCTTGCATAAAGTTAGAAAGTATTTTACATTTCCACTACGATAATTATTTTATCTAATTAAAAGCATAAAGGAATATAAATATTGTAAAATATAAATAAGATAATAAAAATAAAGTAACCTCAATTATTAAATGATAAATAATTGAGGTTGTTTTT
>CALXWR010000037.1 GCA_944392465.1 uncultured Clostridia bacterium
TTCTTTTATCCTTACTACATCTAGATCACTTAGTTTTTCATCTAGATATTCATCTTTAACTATTTCAGTCATATCTTCTAATTCTGATTTTAATGTATTCATTCTATCTAGAACTTCCATTCTTAGATATTGTCCTTTTAAATTGTTTGGTTTTTCTCCAACCATTTCAATATTATCTTTTAATTCATAACATTCTGCAAATTCTGGTATAGTTATAGGTATTTGAGTATTTTCTTCCAATTTTTCTTTTAGTACTCTTTGTCCTTCAGGTTCTCCATGTACTAAAAATATATGCTTTGGAGGAGTAGTAAACGAATATACAAAGTTCATAAGCCATTCTTGGTCAGCATGTCCTGAATAACCTTCAATGTATTCTATTCTAGCATTAACTGCAATCTCTTCTCCAAATATTTTTACGGTCTTTGCTCCTTCTACAATCTTTCTTCCTAAAGTACCTGGTGCTTGATAGCCAACAAAAAGAATTGTACTATTTGGTTCCCACAAATGATGTTTCAAATGATGTTTTATTCTTCCTACTTCACACATACCGCTTGCAGATATAATAATTGATGATTCTTGGCTTTCATTAAGAGCTTTAGATTCTTCAGCTGTTCTTGTAAATTTTAATCCTGAGAAATCTAATGGATTATCTCCTTCATTTATTATTGCTTGAGTTTCTTCATTAAATAGGTTCATGTTTTCTTTGAAAACTTCTGTTGCTGATATAGCTAGAGGACTATCTACATATACTGGTATACTCATTAATCGTTTGTATTTCTTTTGAAATTCTTCATCATGACTTTCTGCTTTTATTCTGTTCAATTCATATAGTATTTCTTGTGTTCTACCTACCGCAAATGATGGTATAACTACAGTTCCACCCTTTTCCAAAGTCTCATACACCACATCTAAGAAAATGGTTGCTTTATCGTCGTTTCTCATATGTAATCTATCACCATATGTAGATTCCATTATTAAATAATCTGCATCGCTAATCATTGTAGGTGGTGAAAGTAGTGGAATATCATTATTTCCTAGGTCTCCTGTAAAAACAACTTTTTCCTGCTTTCCATTTTCAGTAATCCATACTTCTATTATAGCAGAGCCTAGCATATGACCCGCATCATTAAATCTTGCTTTAATGTTTTCATCTATATCTACTATTTCGTTATATTGTACTGGTTTAAATATTTCTATACTTTTAGCAGCATCTTCTGCAGTATATAAAGGTGGAATTGGCTTTTCTCCTCTTCTTTCCCTTTTCTTATTTTTCCACTCAGCTTCCATTTCTTGTATATGACCACTATCTGGCAACATTATTGAACATAGATCACAAGTTGCTTTTGTAGCTATTACAGGTTTTCTAAATCCTTCGTTGTACAATTTAGGTATTCTTCCAGAGTGATCTATATGGGCATGTGTTAATAACATGAAATCTATTTCTTGTATATTATATAAAAAAGGAGCTTCATTCTCATACTCATCTGCGGCTGAACCTTGATACATTCCACAGTCTACTAAAAATTTCTTTCCTGCACCTTCTACTAAAAAGTTAGACCCTGTTACAGTTTTTGTAGCTCCTAAAAAAGTTATCTTCATAAAAACCTCCATTCAAGCAATATTATTGCTCTAATAAATATTATAAATATTAACAAAAACCTCTAGATTTTGAGAGTGATAGATATATTTATTAGAAAAATAGCTTTATTCTTTTCTTTATTTTATCATCGGTTTTCTTTATTTTTTTTGAATTTTCTAATATTGTATCATCATAATATTCTACAATAATATTATTGTTTTCTTCTCTACAAGCAATATTTATATTTTCTATTTTTATAATCTTAGTATCAAATACTTCTTTCAAAATTTGATACGTAACTTCTTCATTTGCAGTAATTTTTTCCCAGATTCTTAATTCTTGTGCTTTCTTTATTATTAGTTTTATAATTTGTCTAAACTTTGGATTTAATTCTTTTAAATCTCTTATATATTTATTTTCTTCTATTGGTATATATCTAAAATATCTTATTTTGTACATATATTTTACAAGTAAACTCTTATTTTCTTCATTTATTTTTTCTATTTTTTCCGTTAATGATTTTAAAAACAATTTACTTAGTTCAATTATTGTACTTTCTGAATTTTCTTCAAATATAGAATTCAAAAATTTTACTTCTTTTTCTATTTTTGTTTTTTCTTTTACAAATTCCTTTGGAAGTATTATTCTATTATTTTCTTCTATTTTTTCCAAACAATCTTGACGTTCATTTTCTAATATTTTTACTAAATAACTAATACTAAATATTTTTTCTTTATTAGGCAATTTATCATTTCTTGCATAATATTCTTTTTTTAATAAATCTTTGTTATTTAATAATCTGTCAATTTTATTTATTTTTTTTGTGCACTTTTTCTTTTCGTCTGTTAGTGTGTTTAGAAATTCATATTTATTGGCAAAAAGATTTAATCTAGCTTCTTTAATTCTTTTTATTTTTTTTATTTCAGCATTAAATTTTTTATCGGCTTTTCTATGAATATATTCCCTCATTGCAACACATGTAGCTTTTTCATATAGTTCTGAATATATATCCCAAGAATTATTTATTCCATTTAATAATAATAAACTATTATATATAAAGTTACTGTACAAATTCCTTATTCTTTTTGTATCTATATCCCATGACCAACCATTAAAATCTCTTAAGACCTCAACTAATGAATCAGTTCTTCCTTCTTTTATAAACATGTTTAAAGGAACTAAAGCATACTCATACTGTGATTCTGTTATTAATTCTATACTATCATCTATCTTAAAAATGGCTGTTAAGAGAGTTAGCTCATTTGGAAAACATATTATTTCCCCGTTTTCTTTGTCTATTTTATATTTTATGTTACTATTTTCTAATTCTTCTGCTTCCTTGCTTCCTGGTTTTACCAAAAATATTGTCAAACATTTTTCTTGTATAATTCTTAATATGTTTTCTATATATTCATTTTTAGAAACCACTTCGACTTTAGCTGTTTTATAATCCGAATATGCATTTTCTATTTTATACAACATACTAAGTAACAAATTTTTTACATCATATGAAAAGAATTTGTTTTCCAAAATTTTTTCTAACTCGTTATTATAATCTTTTATTTTCAAATTAAATTTAGCTAAAATTTTGTTTTTGTTCATATATAACTCCTCTTTAGTAATTTTTTATTCATTATTTTCTGAAGAGTTTGTATTGCCACTCATTTTAAGTTCTTCCCATCTTTCTTTAGGCATAAGTACTTCTCTTGGCTTGCTTCCCTGGAATCCTGAAATTATACCTCTTTCTTCCATTTGGTCAATTATTCTTCCTGCTCTTGCATATCCCACTTTAAACCTTCTTTGTATAAATGATGTAGAGGCTTGTCCTGTTTCTACTACTACTTCTATTGCATCCATTAGTAGCGGATCTGTGTTATCATCTTCATTGTTTTGTGCATCTATTTCTTTATCTGTACTATTTGCATTTTCAATTTGCTTAATTATTTCATCATTATATGTTGCTTCTCCATTGTTTTTAATAAAGTCAACTATTTTCTCTACTTCCTTATCTGAAATAAACGCACCTTGAATTCTAGTAGGTTTTGCCGCTCCTGAAGGATAAAAAAGCATATCTCCTTTTCCTAAAAGTTTTTCTGCTCCCGCCATATCTAATATGGTTCTTGAATCCACTTGTGAAGATACAGAGAATGCAATCCTAGATGGTATGTTTGCTTTAATTATACCTGTAATTACATCAACAGATGGTCTTTGTGTAGCAATTACTAAGTGCATACCTGCAGCTCTAGCCATTTGTGCTAATCTACATATAGAATCTTCTACATCTTTTGGAGAAACCATCATCAAATCTGACAACTCATCTATTATAATTACTATTTGTGGCAATTTTTGTCCTTCACCTTCATTTTCTAATGCTGCATTATACCCTTTAATATCTCTTACATTTTTACTTGCAAATAAACTATATCTATTTACCATTTCTTGTACTGCCCATGCCAAAGCTCCTGCTGCTTTTTTAGGATCTGTAACTACAGGTATTAATAAATGCGGTATACCATTATACACAGATAGCTCAACTACTTTTGGGTCAACCATTACTAATTTAACTTCACTTGGTTTTGCTTTATATATAATACTTGCAATTAAAGTATTTATACATACAGATTTACCAGATCCTGTAGCACCTGCTATAAGTACATGTGGCATTTTAGCAATATCTGCTACTACTTCTTCACCTGCTACATCTTTTCCCAGAGCAAATGCCAATTTTGATTTATGATTTTTAAATATATCACAATCTATAATATCTCTTAATGGAACTATTTCATTTTCCTTATTTGGTACTTCTATTCCAACAGCTTGTTTTCCAGGTATTGGAGCTTCTATTCTTATGGTTTCAGCTGCCAAACTAAGTGCTATATCATCCGCTAGATTTGCTATTTTACTTACTCTTACACCCTCAGCTGGTTTTAATTCATATCTTGTAATAGCAGGTCCAACTGATACATTTTCTACTTTTGCAGATACTCCAAAACTATATAACGTTTTCTGTAGTCTTGTTGCAGTATCAGCAACAGCTTTTTTTCCTCCTTTAACTCCTTTCTTTTCTCCTTCTGCCAAAAGTTGAATTGGAGGAAATTCATAGTGTTCATCTTCTACAGTTATTGTATGTTCTAATTGTAAAACTTGTTTTACTTTTTCCTCTTTTATCTCTTGTTCAGCTTTAAATAAATTTGCTTCAATTTCATTAGGGTTTGATTTTTCTTTTACTTCTTTATTACTTACTCTTCCCGTTATATTAAATGGAATCAAATCATCATTAGAATGATCATATTTCTTTAATTTTTTGTTTTTCTCTTTTCCATTATCATTTTCATCATCATTTAAATTAATGGTTAATTGTTCTGCTAGTTGTTCTGCTTCTTTTCTTTGTTCTTCTCTTTCTCTTAATTTACGCTCTCTTTTAGTCTCTTTTCTTTCTTTTGGTTTATCTTCTTCATCTTTATATCTTGCAGATCTTTCCTCTTCTCTTTCAGCTCTTCTTCCTTCTTTGCTTTCTCTTCTTGCTTCTACTATATTTGCAATTATTTCAGCAGGCTGAATTCCAAACATAAATACAAGTAATATTATTGCTATGCCTACACATAAAATAACAGTTCCTATTTCCCCAAGTAAGCCAATTAACCAATATGCAAATGCAGTTCCAACCGCACCACCACCAATATCCTGTGTGCCTCTTTCATATCCGTCACTAATTACAGTTGAGAAATCCTCATTTATATGAAATGTATTATTTGAAAACTGAAATACACTAAGCATTGTAGCTATACATAATAAGAATATTCCATATTGAATTAATTTAGAAACCAAGTAATCTTTATCTTCTGTAGCCATAAATACGGCTATTAAAAATGTTCCTATAGGAATAATGTATTTAATAACTCCCATTATTCCTCCAAGCATTGGACTCAAATGAGATCCAATATAGCCTGATTTTGTATATATTAATATAGCAAGTAACACACTTATTAAAAACATAAAAACAACTGCTACATTTTTCTTATCTACTGTATTTTTTTTTGCTCTTCTTCCCCTCTTTGCCAAAATAAAGTCTCCTCCTTTAAATTTGGGTTACAAATATCATTCGTATTATATCATAAGGGTTATAAAAATCAAATATAAATTTGGAAATTGTAATACAATTGTAATAAAAAAGAAGTAGCTTTATTTTACTACTTCTCATCATTTTCTATTTATTTTAATTCTTTTCTATTGTTTTGTATAACTTTTAAAGCATCTTCTAGTGCAACTTCTATTCCAGCTAAAACACCATCTGCATATTCTTCAGTTCCACTTTTTATTTCTCTAGACATTTCATTTGCTGTTTCTATAATCTCAACTTTCTTCTCATAAGCTTTTTTAGTAATTTCGTGTTCATCTATCATCGAAATAATTCTATTTTCTGCTTCTTTTATGATTTCGTCAGCTTCATTTTGGGCTTCTACTAGAATTCTTTGTCTTTCTTCTTTTATCCATTTTGCCTGTTTTAATTCATCTGGCAATTTTAATCTTATTTCTTTTATTATATCTAAAATTTCATCTTTATCTACAATACATTTATTTGAAAATGGTACACTCCTACTTTTATCTAATATGTCTTCCAATGTTTCCAATAAAGTAAATATTTCCATAACCTTACTCCTTTCGATTTAAGAATATTAGATATACCCTTCCATATTTTCTTAAATCATATATTTCAATGTCGAGTTTTTCTAATTCTTTTTCTTCTCTTTCTTTTTCGTCTGTCTCTATTATTATTATTCCGTCTTTTTCTAGTAAATCCAAAAGTAAAATTTGTTTTACCGCTTCTACAGCTATATTATCCTTGTATGGTGGATCTATGAATATTATATTAAATTTTATTTCTTTCTTTTTGAATATATTTAATGCTTTTTTATAATCTTGAATGTATATTTCAGAGTATTCCATAAATCTTGTTTTTTCCAAATTGCTTTTTACCATTTCACCTGCTATTTTTGAATTTTCACAAAAAAATGCTTTCTTACATCCTCTACTTATACATTCTATTCCTATAGCCCCACTACCAGCAAATAAATCAAGCACATTACTATCAGGTATTTTATTTTGTATTATATTAAACAATGATTCTTTTACCCTATCAAGTGTTGGTCTAGTCATTAAGCTGTCTATAGAATTTAATTTTGTTCCTCTTGCTTTTCCACTTATTACTCTCATATCTACCTCGTGCATGTCTATATTATATATTTTATATGTAATTTTCTATATGTCAATACTATTAACAGAATTGTAACATAGATTTAACAATTCTGTAATACTGTTATAAATTTGTAATAAAGGTTTTATTAGTATTTTCGCTGTCTCTCTATATTTTAATTGATTTTATAAAAGCAAACAAAAGCTAGGTTGTTAGTTCCTAGCTTTATCTTTAGTAGTTCTATTTAATCTTTATTTACTTCTTTTATTAATTCTAATTGTGATATTAATAAAGATTCCATTTTTGCTTTATATACATCAAATTGTTTTTGTAAATCTTCTAATTCTTTTGTTTTTATAGTAATTTGTTGTTCTAATTCCATTACTTGTTGCTTTGCTGTACCTTGAGCATCACGAACTATTTGGTCAGCTTCTTGTTTAGCAACTTTTTTTATTTCATCTGCCGTACTTTGAGCCATTACTAAAGTATTTTGAAGTGTTGTTTCTAGATTTTTATATTTTACTAGACTTGCTTCTAATTCTGATATTTTCCCTTTGTTTTCATTAGATTCTTTATATAGTTTTTCGTAGTCTATCGTTAACTCATCTAAAAAGTTGTCAACTTCTTCCACACTATAGCCATTCATCATTTGTTTAGCAAACTTTTTATTTTCTATATCCAATGGTGTATACATATTAGTCCCTCCTAAACTCCTTACATAACTATATTTAATTATTTGAATTATTTCTTAGCCAAGAAACTGATAACTTGTTTTTTATTTCTTCTCTTGCCATTTCATTTGTTATATCATAGTTGTATGGTGCTACTAAAAATATTGAATTTGATACTTTTTGTAAATTTCCATCTAACGCATGAACTGCACCACTAACAACATCTACTATTCTTCTAGCAATATCTTTATTTACATATTCTAGATTAACTATAATAGATTTCTTTTCTTTTAGTAAATTACAAATATTTTCTGATTGTTCAAATGTAGTTGGTTGACAAATAACCATCTTTACTTGTTGTGTTTGTGGCATATTTACTACTTTGTTACTTCTTTTTCCGAAGAATCTTCTATCTTCTTCTTCCTCTTCATCTTCTGGCTCTTCTATATCTAAATTTTTATCATAATCTAGCTCTTCTGTTTCTTCTTCTTCTTTCTCAGGAAATCCTAACATTCCCCATACTTTTTCCATAATAGCTCCTGACATCTTATTAACCTCCTATAAAATATTCGTCATTCGTTTCCACGTAATATAGTATCTATCATTTTTTATTTGTTGTCAATAGTTTTTATTGTTTTGTAATATTTTTTTAATACATTTGTAATATTTCTGTAATATTTTTTTACTTATTTATTAATATTTCGTCATATATCGAGATAGTTGACATATTTCTTATTTCATCAGATGAATAACCTAATTCTTTTAATTCATCTGAATTGTAATTATCCACTACTGAATATTTTTCATTAGATTTTAATATTTTAACTGGAATTTTATCTTCATATTCAATTCTTTTTCTATTAACATAAGCAATCTCATTATTTGCCTTTGTCTCATAAGAAATTGCTGAATTAGGTATTTTCATTCCTGTATCACGCCACCAAATGATACTAAAGGATATTTTTCTGTAATCTATTAATTCATTTATATTTTCTTCTATTCTCAAGGTCAAAACATAATCATTATCTTCTTTTAATTTATATTCTATTATTGCTTCTGTTTCTGTTCCACTAGGAAGTCTTATTTTTATACTATCTCCAATTTCTATGTCTTTTGCATATTCAGAATCTACAACAGTAACTATATATGCATAATAATTGTCTATTATTTTTCCACTTTCACTACTAGAAGGTATAATTTGACCTGTTTTTAAATTTAAATCATTTAAAAATTGTTTTGTATATTTACTAAAATCATCTGGTGTTAATATATCTTCATATCCATCTACCCTATATGAAACCACTCCGCTTCTCGTGGCTTTTAAATACTCAGAACCTGAATTTAGTTGATTTTCATATTTACTTCTTTGATCAATTAATTTTTTTAAATATGAACCTGCAGGACTCTTTTCACCCGTAATTTTGGCTATCCTAGTCATATTGTTATTTATTTCTTGCTTACTTTCTTTTATTTTAGTCAAATCACATTCTCTATATAAATTATTTATTTTTGAATCTATTTGTTGTTGCAATAACTTTGTATCTGTTGGCAATATAGTATTTTCTTTATTAGTCATTGCCTCATCTATCTTAGCATCTAACTCTTGTATTTTTTTCACTAAATTATTCTCATTATTTGAATAATATCTAAATATTTCTTGATTTTTTGCAACCTTTTCTCCTTCTGTTTTTATTTGCTCTATACCATTCTTATAGTTTTTTCCTTTTAAAACAGTTTCATCTCTAATAATGTATCCTACTGCATTTTCTTCTTGCTGAATTTGTCCCATTTCCACAAATACTGTATCTGTAGGATTCTTTACTAATTGTGATACTATATATACAATATAAATAATTATGCATAGCAAAACAAGCATAATTATTTTTCTCTTATGCTTACTTAAAAATTGTATAAATTTATTTTTCTTTTTTTTGTGATTATCATTTATCTGTTGTTGTGCTATTTTTTTCACTATATTCCTCCAAAATAATTTTTATATTATTTTGTATGCTATCCAATCCATCAAGCCATATAATGTTATCATATTTTTTAAACCAAGTTAATTGCCTTTTAGCATATCTTCTTGTTTCCATTTTAATTTTTTCTATCATCTCATCTTTGCTATATTTTTCTTGTAAATAACCTACTACTTCTTTATACCCTAATCCTTGCATTGCTGTTGGAAATTCTTTATATTTGCTAATTAATTCTTTAACTTCTTGGATTAAGCCTTTTTCAAGCATAATATCAACTCTGTAATTTATTCTTTCATATAACTTTTCTCTATCCATTGTTATTCCAAATAACGCAAAGTTAAAATCTGGTCCTTTTTTTCTTGATTCAATTTCTAATTCTGTTTTTGTTTTTCCTGTTGAATGATATATTTCTAAAATTCTACATATTCTTTTCTTATCGTTTTCACTTATTTTTTTTATAGCTTCTGGGTCTATTTTTTTTGCCTTTTCATATAATATATTCAAACCTTCTTTTTGAACAATTTGTTCCAATTCTTCTCTATATTTTAAATCAATTTTAATTTCATTATATTCAATTCCATAAATAAGAGATTCTATATACAATCCTGTTCCGCCTACAACAATTGGTACCTTTCCTTTTTTTAAAATATCTTGTATTGCATATGTAGCATCCTTTTTAAAGTCTGCAACACTATATCTAGTATCTGGAGAAACAAAGTCAATAAGATAATGTTTTATTCCTTGCATTTCATTTTTTGTAGGTTTTGCTGTTCCTATTGTCATATCTTTATATATTTGCATAGAATCACAAGACACAATTTCCCCATTAATCTTTTTTGCAAGTTCAATGGATAATCCTGTCTTTCCAGATGCCGTAGGTCCACATATAACAATAACTTTTTGTTTTTGCATATATAAAGTCTCTCCTCTTTTATTTGTTATTATTTATTAACTGTATTATTTTTCTTTGTAGTATTACTAACTTTATTATCTTTTATTTCATTTTCATTAATCTCATTTTCTATTTCATTAGCATTTACTTCATTTTTATCTGTAATTTCATTTGAAGTATTATTTGTAACTTCATTCGTTAAGTCATTTGATAATGTATTTTCTTCAGTTATGTTAGTAGAATTAGTATCATTAATCATATTAGTATCTTGTATATACTCTTTATATTTAAAAGTTGTATTATCATAATATAAATTAGATGTTGCTACTTGGATATTTTTTATAAATACACACTCTAAAATAAGTACAATTAAAAGAGGGATAAGTAGTACCATCGTTCTTTTTCCTAATATGCTAGCACTTAGCTTATTTTGTTTATAACTGTTATATGAACTTGCAAGTGCAGGCAATACAATCAATCCATTTATTGGAACAAATAAGAAAGTTACTAAATCTTTTGCTATGCCATCTTGATATACCTCATCTAACCCTTGTATACCAACCCAATGTACAAGTGCAGTTATTCCATAAATTATAGCTACTCCTACAGCTATAAATATAAATTTTTCTTTTTTTTCTATATCTTTCAAAAGTTTATACATAAGGAAAATACATAGTGCATTTAGCACAACTATAACAAATATTATAAAAAATAGCATAATTTACTCCTTTATCTTCTTGAAAATTTTCTTTCTATATCATTTTTGGTCATTCTTATAGCTGTAGGTCTTCCATGCGGACATGTAAATGGGTTTGGCAAAAGCAATAATTGTTGCATTAGTTTATCTACTTCTTCTTTTGTTAATGCCATATTAGCTTTTACAGCTGCCTTACATGCAATTGTTGCAATAAATTTTTCCTCTATCTCTTGTTTTGCGGTTCTTGCAACAGTATTTATTTCATCTAGAGTCTCTAGGAATAATTCTTTCGTATCTAAATCTAAGCATATTGTTGGGACTCCTGTAAGTTTAATTGTATTTTCACCAAATTCCTCTAGTTCAAAACCAGCTTTTCTAAAAATTTCCATATTATCTTTAGCTATCTGCATATCTCTATGGGTTAAGCTTATAACATCTGGCAAAAGCATTAGTTGTGAATCTTTTTTATCATCACTATAATAATTTGCTTTTATTTTTTCATACATAATTCTTTCATGAGCAGCATGTTGATCTATTATATATAATTCATTTCTCATTTCAATTATTATATATGTAGAAAATGCTATTCCTATAAATTTATACTCTGGAATACTTTTTTCATCATCTTTTTCAAAAATTGATATGTTTTCTACGGTTTTTAAATCTTGAGTTCCAACATTATATTGACTATTTTCTTCTTCTAATTTTGTTTCTTCTTTTATTTTTTTTCCAAATGTTTTTTCATACATTTCTTCAAAGTCAGCATCATTTATATCTTTTGTTGTATTTGTTTCTAAGTTATTCAATTCTTTTAATTTATTATTAATCTCAGATAGATCCATAACTTTAGTTGCTTTATTATCTATTTCATCTTTTGAATTATCGTCATCATTTCCATTTGCTTTTTTATTATATATTTGTGCAATAAAATTTTTTGTATCATCAATATTTTCTTCTTCGTCATCTACTTGCTCTCTTCGTTCTAATTTTCCTTCTCTTTTTTTACCAAAGATATTAAATAATGATCCGAATCTTTTTTCTGATCTGTCACTATTTTCTTCTTCTATTGTTTCATTTTCCTTTGTTACTTGGTTTATTGTACCAACAGAAGGCTCAACACTTGCTACATTTATATTCTCTTCCACATTTGGTGTTAATATATTGTTTACAGCATTTGCTTCATCTCTATTATTTACACTAAATGCATTGGATTTTTGAGTATTATCATTTAATTCAGTTTTTAAGCTATTTACTAAGTCATTTACCATATTTACCTTTTTAGATAAATCTTGTTCTGAATTAAAGCTTGCAGAAACATTACTGCTTATTTTAGCTATTTCTGGAGAAATATTAATTTTGGTATCATCTTGTATATTGTTTACTCTATTTACATTATTCATTTTCCAGCTGTTTGCTTGATTTTTTTCAAATTCTATTTTTGTTTTATCTGGTATTAAATCCTCTTTTAATAGGCTATCTTTAATACTATGATATATCGCTTTAAAAACTTTATTTTCGTCCGCAAATCTAACTTCTAACTTAGCTGGATGAACATTTACATCTACTTTTTGTGGATTCATCTCTATGTCTAAAACTAAAAATCCATATTTTCCTATTGTTAACAAACCTTTATATGCTTGTTCTGCAGCACTTGTTAATACTTTATCTTTTATATATCTTTTATTTACAAAAAATAATTGATTTGATCTATTTGAACGGGCTACTACCGGTTTTCCTATAACACCTTTTATTTTTATATCTTCATATTCATAATCAACATCAATAATGTTTTCTGCCACATCTTTTCCATAAATGCTATATATTACTGATTTCATGTCTCCATTGCCTGATGTTTGTATTATTACTTTTCCGGAATTTATTAGTTTTAAAGCTATCTCTGGATGTACTAATGCTATTCTTGTAACAACATCTTCTATATATCCTGCTTCAGTAAAATCTTTTTTTAAAAATTTGTATCGTACTGGTGTATTGTAAAATAAATCTGTAACAGTTATTGTAGTTCCTTGGGGACATCCTGCATCCTCCATATTTATAACATTTCCACCTTTTACTTCTATCTTTTTTCCTATTTCGTTTTCAGATGTTCTAGAAACTAATTCCACATGACTAATTGCTGCAATACTAGCTAAAGCCTCACCTCTAAAGCCCATAGACGTAACAGTTTCCAAATCTGATGCTTCTCTAATTTTACTTGTTGCGTGTCTTTCAAATGCTATTTCCATATCATCAGGCATAAATCCCTTTCCATTATCTGTTATTCGTATATAAGAAATTCCACCATTTTTTGTTTCTATTACTATTTGATTAGCACCTGCATCAATAGAATTTTCAACTAATTCTTTTACCACTGAAGCTGGTCTTTCTATAACTTCTCCCGCTGCTATCTTATTTATTGTTAAATCATCTAATAAAACTATATTTCCCATTCTATTCCTCCGAATACTATTTCTTTTGACTATTCCATAGAATTATATCATTAATATTGTAAATTTGTATAGTTTTTTAAGAAATTTTATAGAATTTTCGCATTTT
>CALXWR010000038.1 GCA_944392465.1 uncultured Clostridia bacterium
ATTTAAATTTCCTTATCCACTCATTTATCTTAAACTTGTCCGATGTATCAATCAAATATCGCAATCCCCTGGATATGAAAACCTTACTTCCTTGAATCTTCCTAGAATTGCACCAGCTAATACAACAGTAGATCTCATCTGATGCATAAGTTTTTCTGGTATTTCTTTTTTTATAATATTTTGAGAATTAATTTCTACCTTTCCATTATTCTTTTTAACTTTACAACCTAAAAACTTTAATATATCTATAGTTATTTTCGTGTCACTAATCTCTGGAACATTGTATAACTTAGTTGTACCTTTATTTAAAATAGCTGATGCAAGTATTGGAAGTGATGCATTCTTAGAACCAGATACTAGTATGTCTCCTTCTAATTTTTTTCCTCCTTCAATTATGTAACTAGACATTAAATTCACCCCTTATGTTTTTGCTATATATTATGTTTTCTTAACATAAAAGGTGAATGTATAATTATATTTACTTACCACTTTATAACTAGTTTATTTACTTTACTATTTATGTAATTTTCTAATTTTCCCATAAACACTTCTGGTTTTATTTCTTTTTTTGCTACCATATCTAAACCTTTTTCCCAACTCGCTGTAAGTTTTGGGTTTAGCATGTCAGGCATTGAAGTATTTACTACATCATATATAGCTTCTCCCTTTTGAGTAGGTGTAATAATTTGTGTTTTAGAATTAATGCTTATATATTTTATTCTTTCTAGTTTTTTCATTATTTCTGCTCTTGTTGCACTAGTTCCTATTCCGGCTCCTTTAATTTGTTCTCTTAATTCTTCATCTTCAATTAATTTACCTGCATTTTCCATAGCTAAAATTATAGAACCAGAATTATATCTAGATGGTGGTGTAGTTTCTGATGTTTTTATTTCAAATCCTTCTATTTGTATTTCTTGTCCTTTTTTTAAGTTTTTTAATATTTCCAAGCTTTGATTTGTATCTGCATTATTGTTCTCTTTTGAAGATGAGTTTTCCACATTTTCCTCATCTTTTTTGTTTTTAAGTATTTCTAAATATCCTTGCTTAATGCAAACTTTACCACTTGCACTAAATTCTTCATTGTCTATATTTATTTTTACAGAAATTTTATTATATTCAGCTGGAGGATAAAAAATACTTAAAAATCTTTTTACTATTACTTTATGTACTTGTTTATGAAGATTTGGCAATTTATTATAATTTTCATATCCTTGCCCAGTTGGTATTATAGCATAGTGGTCTGTAATTTTACTGTCATTTACATATTTAGTTTTTATTAAATCTGTCTTATATTTCTCTTGTGCCATTTTATTTATATAGCCTTTAATTTCTTCATCTTGATAACCCTTGGCTATTCCATTTAAGTTTTTGGTAATTACCTTTGCTATAGCTGTTGATAAAACTCTTGCATCTGTTCTAGGGTATGTAACTAATTTCTTTTCATACAAATTTTGCACAACCTCTAACGTTTCATCAGGTTTAATTTTAAATCTTTTCGTACACTCATTTTGAAGTTCTGCCAAATTAAATAAAAGAGGTGGATTTTCTTTTGTTTTACTTTTCTTTACATCTGTAACTATGGCTTTTTTTCCATCAAGTGTTTTTATAAATTGCTTAGCATCTATCTCTTTTTTAAATCCATTTTCATTATATAGTTTAGGTGATTCATACATTAAAGATTTGTTTGTTACTTTCCACTCTGCATTTATACAGGATTCCGAATTTCCAAATTTTCCAATAATTCTATAATATGGCGTTTTTATAAAATTCCTAATTTCTCTTTCTCTTGAAACAATCATTCCTAACACACATGTCATAACTCTCCCAACAGAAATAGATATTTTATCTTCATTCAAATCTTTTGCCACTCTTCTCCCATAAATTATAGAAAGAAGTCTTGAAAAATTAATTCCTATTAAATAATCTTCCTTTGCTCTTAAATATGCAGAATCAGATAAGCTATCATATTCTGATAGGTCTTTTGCTTCACTTATTCCCCTTTTTATTTCTTCTTCTGTTTGTGAATCTATCCATACTCTTTTTCTAGTTGGCTTCTTTATACCTATTTGATTTTCTACTAATCTAAATATGTATTCTCCTTCCCTTCCAGAGTCGGTTGCCACGTAAACAGAATCAACATCATCTCTAGAAATCAAATCTTTTATAGTATTATATTGCTTTTGCACATTTGGAATAACCTCGTATTTATACTCTTTAGGCATAAAAGGAAGGGTATCTAGTCTCCAAAATTTAAGTTTTTCATCATACTCCTCTGGATATGACATAGTAACCAGGTGCCCAACGCACCAAGTTACTATCCACTCATCTGATTCTAAATACCCATCTTTTCTAGTTCCATTAATTTTTAATACTTTTGCAAACTCCATTGCTACTGAAGGTTTTTCTGTTATTAGTATTTTTTTTGACATTTATCTTCTCTTCCTCTATTCAAATAAAACAATATCCATAGCAGAAGTAAATTCGCTATTACCATATGGATATACAATATATAATTCTTTATTTGGCCCTAGGAAATATACATTAGCACCATCAATATTATATATATCACTTTGTAAATCTCTTACATATGTTTGACTATATCCCATACTTTGAAGTTCCTGTGCTTCTTCATTTGCTTCTGTCGCTATATCTATAATTTTATTGTTTACTTCTTCTCTATTTAATTTTTTAATTGTTGCTAAATCAGTTAAGGTCACTTCTTGATTTGTGTTTAAATTATAGTTATATGTTTGAATCATTATCCTTTGTGCTGAATTTCCTTCTTTTAAAGTAGACCTTATTACTAAAGATAATATACTTTCATTTACATATGCCACATAATCTATGCTATAAATTGTTTTTATAGTAGACTCTGTATTTGCTATAATCTCATTTGCTTTGTTTATAAATGTAGTTTGTGTAGAATTGTTTAAAGTAGATGCTAATTCATCATTAATGTTTATAGCTGGTATATGCATATTTAATTCATATTTATCTGTACTTTCTTGCATATTTACAATACTATATACTATATCCTCTTCATTATTTATCTTTTGGATTCCAGTAGTATCAAAATCTCCTAAATTTAAAGTATTTGTAAATAGATTATTAAAACCGAGCTCTTATTTCTGTTTGAGTATCCGTTTCTAGAGTATTATTATTATTATTGTTTGATATATTATTGGCACTCTGCTCAACTTCGCTAGTTATGTCTAGTCCTCCATGACTTACATCTACAAACTGTGCATAAACTCCTGCAATTACAGCAAATATACAAAACATACTTATTAATATATATAATATCTTTGGATTTTTCATTTTTTCACCTTTCTATTATAAAATAATATTTAACGGTTATAAATATAGTATACTATATTTTTACATAATTTTCAATTATTTTACATTATTGGTATATGTACCAATAGAAATTTTTTATATAATTTATCACTAATTTATAATATATTCAATATTTATTAATCTTTTCTTCAATTTGTTGACTTAAATCATATTTTGCTGTATGATATATTTTGAATAAATACAAAATAAAAAGGAGAAACTAATAAATGTTATGTTCGGACTGTAAAAAAAATAGTGCAGTTGTTTTCATAAATAAAAAAGATGAAAATGGAAAAAATACTTTAGAAGGTTATTGTTATGACTGTGCTAAAAAAAGAGGAATTAATCCTATAGATAGTTTAATGAAACAAGCAAATTTATCAGAAGATGATTTAAATAATATGACTGAACAATTTGAATCAATGTTTAAGGACATGTCTGAAAACATGAATTTTCCTGAGGTTCTAGACAATAATATGGAGCAATCTGATAATGATAACACAAATAAAGGAGTAGAATTTGGTGCTATACCTTTAGGCTCCATTTTTTCAAACATGTTTAATAATGAAGGTTCACAAAATTCTTCTGACCCTAACTCTTCTGAAAAGAAACGTGTTAAAGTAGATAAAAAAAATTCTAGAAAAAGAAAAAATCTGGATACTTTTGGAACTAATTTAACGCAAAAAGCCAAAAATCATCAATTAGATGATGTGATTGGAAGAGATAAGGAAATACAAAGAATTGTTCAAATTTTAAATAGACGTTCTAAAAATAATCCTTGCTTAATTGGAGAACCTGGTGTTGGAAAAACTGCAATTGCTCAAGGATTAGCTATAAGAATCGCTCAAGGAAAAGTACCTGCTAAATTATTAAATAAAGAAGTATATCTTTTAGATATGACTGCTATAATTGCCGGTACACAATTTAGGGGGCAATTTGAAGCAAGAATGAAATCTATTATGGACGAATGTAAATCTTTAGGAAATATTATTTTAGTTATAGATGAAATTCATAATATTATAGGAGCTGGTGATGCAGAACATTCTATGAATGCTGCAAACATTTTAAAACCATCTCTTGCCAATGGAGAAATCCAATTAATTGGTACTACTACTTTAAAAGAATATAGGAAATATATTGAAAAAGATACAGCATTAGAAAGAAGGTTTCAACCTGTAATAATTACAGAGCCTTCAGTTTCTGATACTATAGATATATTAAATGGAATAAAAAAATATTATGAAGATTATCATAAAGTAAAAATATCTTCAGATGTTATTGCAAAAACTGTAATTATGTCAGAAAAATATATTCATGATAGATTTTTGCCAGATAAAGCTATAGATATTCTTGATGAAGCATGTTCTAGAATTAATTTAAACAATAAAGAATTATATGAACTTGAAATTTTAAAGAACGAATTAGCTAAGGTGCAAGAAGAGAAAGAAGAAGCTGCTCAAGCAGATTCTACAGAAGATTATCAAAAAGCTGCAGAACTTAAAACTAGAGAATGTTCATTAAACGAAAAAATTAATGAAATAAATCAAAAACTTGAACTTACAAATTTAACAGTTCAAGATATTGCTGAAGTAATTGAAAATTGGACAAAAATCCCAGTAACTAAAATAACCGAAGAAGAAACTCAAAAACTATTAAATTTAGAACAAAATCTACATAAAAGAATTGTTGGACAGGACGATGCTGTTGCTTCTGTTTCTCGTGCTATCAGGCGAAATCGTGCAGGTTTAAAAACTACTAGAAGGCCACCTTCTTTCATCTTTGTTGGTCCTACAGGAGTAGGTAAAACAGAACTTGCAAAAACCTTAGCTTATGAAATGTTTGGAAATGAAGATTCTATTATTAGAATAGATATGTCTGAATATATGGAAAGTCATTCTACTTCTAAATTAATAGGTTCCCCTCCAGGATATGTTGGTTATGATGATGCAGGTCAATTAACTGAAAAAGTTAAGAGAAATCCTTATTCAATAATTCTTTTAGACGAAATTGAAAAAGCACATCCAGATGTTTTTAATATTTTATTGCAGGTATTAGATGATGGTAGACTTACTGATGCACAAGGTAATACAGTTAGTTTCGAAAACACAATAATAATAATGACTTCAAATGTAGGATCAAATCTAAATAATAATTCAATTGGATTTGGTGGAAATGGCGTAAATAATAACAATATTTTAAATGCTCTAAAAGAAACATTTAGACCTGAATTTTTAAATAGAGTAGATGAAATTGTTATGTTTAAACCATTAACTCCTAATGAATTATTACAAATAGTTGATTTAATGCTTAATGATACTAGAAAAGCATTGTTAGATAAAAATATTACATTAAATATATCTGATGAAGCAAAAATGTATCTTTTGGAAAAAGGAACAGATATAAAATATGGTGCTCGTCCACTTAGACGTTCTATTCAAAGATATCTTGAAGATGAAATATCTGATATGATTTTAAAATCAGAATTACTTGATGGCAGTACAGTAAATGTTACAGTAGAAAACAATAATTTAAGTTTTAGTATTTAACAATAAATTTATATTATTTTTATTTAAAGAAAAGAGATTAACTCCTTGACAAATTAATTTCTTTTCTTTAAAATATTTATCAGGAAATTAAAAAGGAGCAATTATATGTTAAAAAATATTCCAAACGCACTAACTATAGTAAGATTTTTTTTAATACCAATAATAGTATATTTTATATTAAAAGGTCAATATATTGCAGCATTTATTGTATTAACAATATCTGGGCTAACAGATGTTCTTGATGGTTGCATTGCAAGAAAATTTAATTTTATAACTAACTTTGGTAAATTGATAGATCCTTTAGCAGATAAAACAACACAAATAGCAGTCTTATCATCATTAACTTTTAAAGGTATAATCCCTCTTTGGATGCTTTTAATAGTTTTTGCAAAAGAAATAATTATGGTTGCTGGAGCATCTTTCCTATATGGTAAAAAGTTAGTTGTTTCTAGTAGATGGTATGGCAAATTATCAACTGTTTTATTTTATATTGCAATAGTTTGCTCATTATTCATAGAATATTGGAATACAACTATAAATCCATCTGCACCTTTATTAAATTTTGATGTTTACATTTACTATTTAGCAATATTAACAACTCTATTTTCTTTAGTAATGTACTTCAAACAATTTTATCAAGATGGCTACTTAAAAAAAGAAAATCTAAAATTTTAAGAATATAATTATAATATATTTAATAAAAGTTATACTCCCTAGTATTAAGTTGAAAATTATTTATACTTATCACTAGGGAATTTTTTTATATTAATATAATGATTTATTTTTAGTATAGTTTAACTATCAATTTACAATTATTCGTAGTCTTCCAAAAACTCAATTAGCTTTGTTTTTCCTATAATTTTTACACCTTCATTCAACAACTCAATATCTGACTCTGGCAAGTATTTAGTTGATATTTCTGTATCTTCTTTAAAGATTTCCCTCCCGTCTGCATTAATTACATAAATTCCTATAACACCATAATGATTTTTTACCACATAATGTTCATTACAATTTCCTTGTCGTTCTTTGTAAAGAATAATCTCTGAGGGATTAAATTTTTCTATTTTCCAACCAGGGTACTCTTCCTCTATGTTTTCCTTAGTTCCATTGACAAGTATTTCAGGTATATCCTCTACTGTTCTTACTAAATGATCACAAGCTTTAAAATATTCCTTTTTAATAATAATTGCATTTGGAGATATACTTTCTTCTTGAACAGAAGTCTCAATTACATTATCCATAAGATTATTAATTTGATTATTATCCTCAGCGAGTTCGCGCTTGCTTATCATATCAGTTCCTTGTAATTTTTCATTCTCATCAGTTAAAAAAGTATATACTAAAAATCCAATTAAAGCACTTATTAAAACAGCTATAATTATATAAATTATCCATTTTTTATTCATAGTTTCCTCACCTTCATAATATTAGTATGGTAACTTTTTCTAATTTTATACAATTATTGCTTACAGTTTATAATTTGTTTTTAGTTTTTAATATGTTTTTTTATATTTATTTTTTTGCCATTACACTCTATAATTATTTCTCCCAACTCATCTGTTCTTAAAATATTATTTGTATATTCTCTTAAAACATTTAATACTTCTATATTAGGATGACCAAAATTATTGTCTTTCCCCACCCCTATTAAAGCAATAGAAGGTTTAACTAATTCTAAAAATGAATTTATACTAGATGTTTTAGAACCATGATGAGCAACTTTTAATACATCAGAATTAAGCATATTAGTATTTTGATATATTTCTATCATTCTTTCTTCTGCAATTTTTTCTATGTCTCCTGTAAATAACATACTAAAATCATTTGAAACAAACTTAAATACCATTGAATTGTTATTTAATATATTATCATTTATCAAATTCTCTTCTGGAAATAATATATGTATATGGGTTAAGTTATCTATTTTTAAATAATCCCCTTTCTTAGCTATAATTAATTTAATTTTTTTATCTTGTATTATTTTTTGAAATTCTCTAAAATTATTAGAAATCTCTCCTTGTTTTGATATAATTACATTATCAACTCTTAAGTTTTTTAAAACTGTAATTAAGCCTTTTACATGGTCACTATCAAAATGTGAAATAATCATATAATTTATTCTTGTTATTCTTCTGTCTAATAAATATGGTAATAAAACATTTTCTCCAACATCGAATTCTCCAAATTCACTCCCTCCGCCATCTATTAAAATGCTTTTTCCAAATGGTGTTTGTATTAATGTAGAGTCTCCTTGCCCAACATCAATAAAGTAAATCTTTAAACTTGAGGGAATTATAGTTTTAAATATGTAATTTTGAATAAATACAATTAATATAAGAATTATTATAAATATTTTGATAGTATTTTTAGTTACAATTTTATTGCAAGATGCTAATTTGTTTTTTACTTTTTCTATATAACAAGATTGATAATTAAATTTTATAAAAATAAACCAAATAACTAGGTAATAAATCACACAAGAAAATAAATAAGGTGTTTTTATATACATGGATGCTCCTGGTATAATTGATGTAATTTCTGCTATTTTAATTAAAATGTATAATAAAAAATTTAAGCCTATTCCTATGAATTTAGCAAATGGAAAACATATGACAGAAATAAAACAAACAACAAATCCATATATTGTTACAATTTCCATAACAGGACCTGCTAAAATATTGGATATCCAAAAAGTAAAAGAAAAACTACTAAATGAATATGCCATGATTGGTATTATTAATATATTAGCCGATAAGGTAATAGAAAAACAATTTATTATATATTTAAATACCTTATTTTCTGTTATTTTTAAAATAACGTTATTTTTGTTCCTAATTTTACTAATAATATTTTTGATTTTCATTTTGTAAATATAATTATAAATTACATCTGCAAATAGAATTATACCTAATGTTCCAGCAAAGGATAATATAAAACCTATATCAAAAATTGTATATGGATTAATTAATAATATTATAAAAGAAGAAATTCCGAGATTGTTTAATGTATCTGATTTTTTATAAAAAATACCAGATAGTAATACCAGTATCCCCATAAAACTAGCTCTTAATACAGATGCTGTAAAACCTGTAAGTATTATGAAAAAAATTAAAAATACTATTGTAATTATTTTTGAAAATTTTTTATTTGTTTTACTAAGCAAAATAGCAAAACCGTTTATAATATAAGCAATATGTGAGCCTGATACTGCAAGCATATGTGTTAAATTACTTTCTTTAAAATCATCTTCTATTTGCTCAGATATATTTGTTCTGTCTCCAATTAATATGCCTATACATAAACTTGCCTCATCATAATTTAAAATTTTATTTAATGTTACCTTTATATTGTTTTGAACATAATTAACAAATCTGTTTATAATATTTACTGCATTTTCATGTACTTTATATAATTTTTCCCCTTCAACTGTTCCATAAATTTTTTTGGTTTTTAAATACTTTCTATAATCAAAACCTTTATAATTTCTGGATGAATTTGGAACTTCCACAATTCCATTTATTATAATCCTATCTCCAAATTTTGGTATATATTTTTGATTTTTTAATTTTACATCTAATATGAATTTTTTTCCTTTAACTGTATTTAACACATTATTATTTTTTTCAGCATTACTTATAATTTTCTCTATCATAATTGTATAAGTATATTTATAATCTTTATTTTCTGGTTCTGATACTACTATAGCTTCAACAGTTTTCTCTCCTGATACTTCGTTATATGTTTTATTATAATCTTTTTCCAGAAAGCTAATATATATTATTCCAAAAATTAATATAAATAGTATAACTAACCATATCACTTTAGCTTTTTTCCAAATACACAAAAATATGATAAATAAAATTATAAAAATGCAACATAAAAAAACTATACCTATTTTACTACAGTATAGCCCTATTAATATTCCAATTATATAAAAAATGGAAGCAATACAAACAGGTCTATTTTTTATAAAAATCTTCCTTTCAATTGCCCCCGAATTTCATATATTTTATTTTATATAACTCTTCTTGCTGCACAATATCTTGTGTTGTAGTAGTTTCCTGGTAGTAAATTATCTATTTTTACACAATATCCAGAACCTGAAGAAGCATGAATAAATTTACCATCACCTATATATATTCCACAATGTCCTATTTCATCCATTGTTTGATAATCTAAAAAGAAAACCAAATCCCCTGCTTTTAAATTGTTTAATATGCTTGATTTGGAACTTTTATTAGTAGATATTTTTTTCCCTAATCTTGATTGGCTTTGTGCACCATGTGGCAATGATATTCCAACCTTTTTGTATGCATACATTGTAAAACCAGAGCAGTCAAACCCACTTGGAGATGCTCCTCCATATACATATGGAACTCCTAAAAATTTCTTAGCATATGAAACTACTTCTTTTCCTTTTGCAGAAGATGAAGTAGATGTTGTAGCTTTTGCCTCTTCTTTATTTTCCGTTTTACCTGAACCTCTGCTTGTTGTAACAGCTATTTTTTTGCTTGATAATAAATCTTTCGATACATATGCATCACCTTCACTTGTTTCTACCTTATACCAATCTCCTTCTTCACCTATTACTTTAAGTTTAGTATTTAGTTCTACAACCATAATAATATCTGCATCTGTACTTGCTTCTGCTCTAATATTTACTGCTGAATCATTAGTATACATTGTTTTTTCCTCAAAACTGGTTTCTGATGACTCTTCTTCTTTTTTATTTGAATTATCTTCCTTTTTATCTGTATTGTTTTTAGAATCTGTATTTTCTTCTTTATTTACACTATTTTTTTGACTAGCTATTGTAAGCATATCTGACCTTATCCAACCAGCTGTTTCATCAGTATAAATATATGACCAACCATTAATTTGATTAATAACAGTTACTTTGACTCCAGATTTTAACTCTTCAATTACAGAAGAATTTATTAATGGTGTTATTCTTAATTGAGTATTTTTGTTAACTCTTCCTTCTCCTGTTTGAGAAGTACTAGAATCAGTAGCCTCATCATTATTATCTTTGGATGTTGTATTAGTTTCTGTATTCTCTTTGTTTGTTTCTGTTTTATCTGTATCACTTGAAACTGTGTTGTCATCTACTGTTTCTTTATCAGTATCATTAGAAGTATCACTTGAACTAGAATTATTAGAACTATCTGAAGAACTACCAGATATTACTTCAGTATACTCTTTACTAATATAACCTGTATATTCCCCATATTGTACTTTATACCAATCTCCTTCATCATCTAATACTTCACACTCATCTCCTTCAGAAATTAATGCAACTATATCAGATTCGGTAGATGCTTCTTTTCTTAAATTTAATGTTTCTGTTGTAACCTCAACAGTAGTAGCTTTTGAAACATTTCTCTGCAAAAATATAATTATTAAAAAAAGCAAAATTATAGTTGATATTTTTTTTATCAGATTCATTATATACTCCTCCTAAAACACGTTTATAGTATATAATCAAAACTTTTAAAAGTCAAGATTTATAATATGTTTTAATACTTGTTTTTCTAAAATTTTAGGGTTTTCATTTTACTAATATCAATACCATAAATTTCAAAAAAAATTGTTTCTACATCTAATGTAACTAGTTTATTCTTTTCTATTTCTAAAAGTTGCAAAGTTGCATAAATGTCATTTTCTTTTTTCCCTTCTATCTCCATATATGTTGGGATTAATGGCCATGTATCAATATCAATTTCTACATTATTAAATATATACCTTATTCTGTTATTTTCTTGATAATTTTGGGGCTTATATCCCAATTCTTTTAATATTTCATTTGTCATATCAAAGTCTGATACTATAATTTCTTTTTCTGTTGTACCAGATATTGTATAATCTTTTATTTCTTTTATTGTTAATGTTGTTTCTGTACCATCTGTTCTTAATCTAATCCATTTCCCATATATTTTAGGATCAAACTCGTATGTATATCTTCTATAATTATATTCTCCTTCTTTTTTTGCTCCTAAAGCTTCCAATTTCTCTATAATATTTTTCTTGTCAATCTCAAGTATTCTACCTTCATATTCTATATTTTCCATAATTGTTTTTAAATCTTACTCCATTCTCTAGTTTTATTTAGCAATAATCTTATCATAATAGTATAAAATTTTCTAGTAAAATGTAAATTTAATTTTTTCACACAAAAAAAAGTAACCACTTTTAAAGTAGTTACTTCTTTTTTCTATATTTATATTCATATATTATTCAATAACTTCTGAAACAACACCTGAACCAACTGTTCTACCACCTTCACGGATAGCAAATCTTAGTCCTTTTTCAATAGCTATAGGTGTGATAAGTTCAACTGTCATGTCTACGTTATCTCCTGGCATAACCATTTCTGTTCCAGCTGGTAATTCAATAACACCTGTAACGTCTGTTGTTCTGAAATAGAATTGTGGTCTATATCCATTGAAGAATGGTGTATGACGTCCACCTTCTTCTTTTGTTAGAACATATACTTGTGCTTTGAATTTTGTATGTGGATGTATTGTTCCTGGTTTTGCTAAAACTTGACCTCTTTCGATATCTTTTCTATCAATACCTCTTAATAATACACCTATGTTGTCTCCAGCTTCAGCTTGGTCTAGTAATTTTCTAAACATTTCTACACCAGTAACAACTGTTTTTCTAGCTTCTTTAGCTAAACCAACTATTTCAACTTCATCTTGAAGTTTAACTGTTCCTCTTTCTACTCTACCTGTAGCAACTGTTCCTCTACCTGTAATTGTAAATACATCTTCAACAGGCATTAAGAATGGTTGATCTACTGGTCTTTCTGGTGTTGGAATGTAGCTATCTACTGCATCCATTAATTCTTTAATTGGTGCATAAACAGGATCGTTAGGATCTGTTGAATCACTCTCTAATACTTGTAGTGAAGAACCTTTTATTACTGGAATTTCATCTCCTGGGAAACCATATTCTGTTAATAAGTCTCTAACTTCCATTTCAACTAATTCTAATAATTCTGGATCATCAACCATATCGCATTTATTTAAGTAAACAACGA
>CALXWR010000039.1 GCA_944392465.1 uncultured Clostridia bacterium
AACTATCTGCTGCTATAGTAGCCGCATCAACAACAGTTGGTATCCCTATTGCTATAACTGGTATTCCCAAAGTATTTTTGCTTATTTCTTTTCTAGTGTTGTCCACTCCTGCACCAGGTACTATTCCTGTATCGGCAAGTTGTATAGAACTACTTATTCTTTCTATACTTCTTGATGCTAATGCATCTATTACTATTAATAATTTAGGTTTGATATTTTCTACAATTCCTTTTAAAATTTCCAAGGTCTCTATTCCTGTAGTTCCAAGTACCCCGGGAGATATTGCACTAATTTCTCTTGTTCCTTCTTCTAAAATTTCTGGCATATATTGTAATAAATGTCTTGTAATATCTATTTCATTTATTACTTTAGGCCCTAAAGCATCTGGTGTTACATATATATTACCAAGTCCCACCACAAGTATGGAGTCTAATCCTGATATTTGATTTTGTATTAGTTTTTTTAGTTCATTAGTCACTACTTCAGATGTCCTTTGTATTCCATCTTGAGAAATATTTTTAAAGTTTTTTATATCTATCGTAATATAATTTCCTATTGGTTTATTAATAGCTTTTTCTCCATTTTCGTTAGTTACTTTAACTCTTGAAATATTTATATGTTCTTCTTTTGTTTCCCCTATATTTTCCTCTTCTGTCTCTATTCCATCAATTTCTTCTTGTATATTATGTGCCTTTCTATAAAGGTCACGTCTTTCTAAAGCTAAATCAGTTCTAAAATTATACATTTTTACACTAACCTCCATTTGAGCAATTTATACTCCATCTAAATTTACTTTCTAATCTCCGAAATTAGAGAATAAAAAGAATTTATCATTAGTGTTTTACATTTTTATTTTTTTATACTACATAAACAAAATAAAAGGAAATATTTTCATTAAATACTTCCTTTTAAATAATATATATATTCTATCTTGCTTCGCTTTCTTTGCTTCTATCTTCTCGAAGCTTTTTATCCAATTCATTCTTTCTCTGAATAATCTTTTTTCTTGAAAACAATTTTCTCATAAGTGTTTGATATGCATTAAAATTTATTGCTGAAAAATCAATTTTATCTTTTATACTTTCTAAACACTTTATTGCTGATTCTATATCTCCATTTTTATAATAATTTTTAATTTGTGAAACCATGTTAGAAATATATTCAACTTGTTCTTGTTCATCGGTTGTTGATTGTACTCCTGATAAATTTTGTACATCAGTTGATGTTTGTGCTTCTGTTGAATTTTGTACATCACTTGATGTTTGTGCTTCTACAACATTCATTTGAGAATCATCTGTTTTTCTACCTATCTCATCTTTTTGACCAATTATTCCCTGGACTCTTAAAACTCTTATATCGTTTTCAATAGTAGATATAGAAACTCCTATTTGTTTTGCTATTTGTTTTGCTATTTGTTTTGCTCTTCTTTTGCCAGTCATTTTTCTATATAACTCTGCTACCTGCTGTCTTCTTTCTTCTACTCTTCTTTTTCTTGTAGCAGAAGAAACATACACTCTTTTATCGCCTTTCTTTATTCTTCCCATTTTCTTTAATTCTTTTACGTAGTAGTAAACTTGATGTTCTGATATTCCTAATTCTTCTGCAATTTCTTTTTGAGACATTTTTCCATATAACTCTTCAATTTGTTGTCTTATTCTTCTTCTAGAATTTTCCATCTCATTTCTTATTTTTTCAATTTTCTCTTCACTTATTATTCCAATACTTATTAAGTATTTTACATCATTATAAACTGTCCCATATGAAACTCCTAAAAGTTTAGCTATTTGTTTATAACTCATTGTTCCATATAGCTTAGCTACTTCCATTCTTCTTTCATGTAACCTATCTACTTCTTCTATAGATGGAACTACTATACGCTTAGATTGCTGTGATTCATCAGCAATCATCCCCATTTCTCTTAGAGCAACTAAATCATCATACACGGTATCTGGTGAAACATTAAGCTCTTTTGCAATATCTTTTTGGCTCATTTTTCCATATAGTTTTGCTACTTGCATCCTTCTGCTCTCTATTTGTTGCAATGTTTCTCTTGATGTTTTTCTCTTTAATCTGCTTGCTTCTATTAATCCATGTTCTTTTAAATATCTTATATCTTCATTTATAGTTCCAACAGTCACATCTAATTCTACTGCAATTCTTGATATTGGAATTTTTCCACGTAATCTAGCTACAGTATTTCTTCTTTTTTCTAATAACTCTTTTTGGGTTTGTAATACTCCTTTTGAAGTTAAAAAATTAATATCATTTTTTATAATAAATTCCGACACCCCAACTTCTGTTGCTATTCGCTGAACTGATAATTTTCCATATAATATTGCTACAATTTGTCTTCTCACAGCTACTGCTTCTCTATTTCGTATTAATGCTTGCCCACTTTGTTTAGAGGAACTTTCACTTTTAGTTCCTAATACCATACTATCTTCATTTACTTCATGTTCTTTTATAAATTCTATGTCTTTATCAATAATTCGTGATGATATTGTTTTAAATACTTTATATATAGTATCTATTGAAATACCAGCTTTATATAAAATTGCAATTTTTCTTCTTCTTTCTTGTAAACTATCTTCTGCCCCTTTATATTCAGCTATTATTTTAGAGACTTCATCTGCTTCGCCTGAAATTTCTTCTACTTCTTCATGAGCTTCATCTGCTTTTGTTGATTCGTTTTCTTGTATTTGTCTACTATTTGATGCTACGTGACCTCTTTGCGATGGTATTATCCCCATAAATAGTAAATCTTCTTCAACTAAAGCTTTGGATACCCTCATTTGCTTTGCTATTTCTTCTACTGAAAGACCATAATCTAAATGTAATGAACGAATTTGGCTTCGTCTATCTTTATACTGAATTACTCTTGATGGATTTGGCTTAGTTTTAGAAATTTTTAATCCTTCTAAATATGTTACAATGTCTGCCAAAGTCTCATGTGTTATATCAGCAATTTCTCCATAACTTAAACCTTGTTCTGCTAATTCTTCAATTTTTTTATACTCCATTTCTATATACAACTCCAACCAGAATTATTTTACATAAAGATTTTACCATCTTTTGTATGATTTTTCAAGTATTTATTTGTTTTTTGACTGTTATTAAAGCTTTCTTAACCTTTATTTATTTTTCTTGATTTAGATATACAAATTTTTATACAAAAAAACAAATCTTTCTCCAAAATTTAAATTTTAAAGAAAAAGATTTGTTTTTATTGTATTATTATAAATAAAAATACAAGATATATTTCTATTTTTTATTAATTTCACTTGTTTTATATTTTACAATTCCTACAATTGCTAAAATAAACAACGCAAGTGTTATAAGTGTTAAAACTATATTAGCCCCTGTTTGTGGCAATCTAGTATCTTTTACCATTGTCTCATCAAAAGAATTAATTACATTTTCATCATCTGTCTCATCATCTATTTGAACTTCATTATCTTTATTTGGTTCAGTATCTATTGTAATATCTTCTCCAGGAATCATTGTATTAGTATTTTCGTTTGGTTCTTCTTCATCTGGTGTTTCTGTTCCGGGATTATTTTCTCCTGGGTTTTGAGTTCCTGGCACTAAACTATAATCCATTTCACTTCTTGGATATGTTTCGTTTAAATTATTATCATTTGTAACAGTAAAACTATTTATTGCAACTTTTCCATTTGTTGTTTCTGTAACTCTTGATGGATCTAAATTAAATATGATTTTTCCAATTTCAATATTAGGTGTTGCAGAATCTGTTGTAAATTCAACTGTTTTATTTTCTGCTGATACAGTCACATTCCAGCCTTCATATGCTTCACCTTTTACTGTATCCACATGGTTAGTATCAAAATCAAGTGTAGCGGTTGCTTTCATAGGTGAATTTTCTGGCACATTAGCAAAATCTCCCATGCGAATTGAAAATATTATTTGATTATCTTGTTTAGTTGCTTGATAAGATACATTAACTGATGCTGGTAATTCGTTTCCATCTGTTGCATTAACTATATTCAAATTAAATGATAGTACAATTAAAACTATTAATATAAAAATTGATAATACTTTTTTCACTTCTATCTCTCCTTTTTATTATTATACAAAATTTCATTCTTTTATATTTTACCACATTTAGTATTATATAACAACCCTATAAGTATTACAATTATGTTCCAAAAGTGTAATATCTATATAAAATCAAAAAAATAAGAACTTTAAAGTGTTATATACTTACAAAGTTCTTATTTTTTCTTAATTAAATCTTCTTATTCTTATTAAACTTATTAATTTTTTCCATCTTTAGATTGACATATTTATCAACAATTCTGCTTTGTTTTAATATTTTTTCATAAGACTCTCCTTTTTCTATTAATAAGTCTAATTTTCTTTTGTGATAGTTAAGTAATGTATCTAACATGGTCTATCACCTCTAATTGCATTATAGCATATTGAAAATATATTATTTGTCGAAACCTGTCGAAAAAATAAAAATTTTTTCATTTTTTATTTCCCATAAATTTTTATCCGCTTCAAATTGTATAAATTTTATGAACAATATCTACAAAGTATTGATTCTAATCCAATATTAATATCAATTAAACCAACCTTGTAATTTGCATCTAAATTCACAAACTCATCCATAATTTTTTCAATTTCATCTTTAGAAAAATATCTAGCTTGATTTTTATATTTATTTATTAAAAACATCTGGTTCGGTTTAAGTTTCATGCTTGTTGCTAAATCTTTCTTGTATTCCTCAGCTATTTTAACTATATATAATTTTTTAAAATGATTATATAAAGTTATTAATATTTTCTGAATTGGTTCTCTTTCATATATTAAATTATTTAAGACTTCCATTGCTTTTTTTATATCTTTTTTCCCTAAATTATCTGTTAAATCAAATATTACACTATCCATTTGCTTTATAGTTAATAAGTCAATTTCTTTTTTTGTTATTGTTCCATTAGTACCAACATATTCTATTAATTTTCTAATTTCATTAATTAAATCTTGCATATTAGTACCAACACATTCTATAAAATATTTTGCAGTCATATTGTCTATTTGTACTTTATATGCCATACATATTTTTTGTATATTTTGCATGGCTTCAGGAAGTTTAAGAACAGCAAATTCTTTTACTTCACCTAATTTTGAAATAGTTTTATATAAAGTATTATTTTCAGCAGATTCTTCAACAAAAACTAATTCTACCGCATCATTTATTAAACCTATATTTTCGCTAATATAATCAGCTATCTTTTTAGATAAATTAATCAAAGCAAGTTCTTGACCTTTAGCTGTCTTTTTTTCTTTATTAAAAAGTCCGGTATCTTTTGCAATAATAAACTTTTTTGCATATCCAAAGGCAGGAGTTTCAATATCAGAAATCAATTCTTTTACATTTGATGCATCTATTTGTATATAATTAATACCTAATATTAATTCTCCAAATTCCTTCTTTATTTTTTTTAATCTTGATTCTAATAAATAGGTTTCTTCTCCATAAAGTAATTTTACAGACATATGCCTCCCTCTTTTCAAAGTTTGAGTATAATTATAATTAGTTTTTTAACCTTATTCCTTTGTTATTTATTCACCAAGCTTTTTTAATCCAACTTTTTAAAGTTTAACAGAAAATTTAGATGAGTGTGCATGACATATAGCTGCTGCCATACTATCTGTTGTATCATCTAGCTTTGGTAGCTTATCAACTCCTAAAATTGTTTTTACCATTTTTTGAACTTGAATTTTATCAGCTCTACCATAACCTACAACAGCTTGTTTTATTTGAAGTGGAGTATACTCATATGTAGGAATGTTTTTCCTACATCCTACAACCAGTATCACACCTCTTGCTTGTGCAACATTAATTGCTGTTTTAGCATTATTATTAAAAAATAACTCCTCTACAGATATAGCATCTGGTTTATATGTATCAATTATATTCTCTAAATCATTATTTAATTTTAAAAGTCTTAAAGGAAATGATTCACCGGCATTAGTTAGCACTGCTCCAGATGTTATAAGTTTAAATCTATTTCCTATATAATCTATTATGCTATAGCCTGTAATTGCAAATCCAGGATCTATTCCAAGTATTCTCATATTATAACCTTCTTTTTGTGTTTCTCTTTTGAAATTTTATTTATATTATTTTGTTACTATTCTTAGTACTTCAGCAACACTCCAAGCCTGAGCTATTGTTCCTTGTGGCATATATTTTCTTTTTTCTATATCATATAATTCACAAATACTGCCAACAGAGTTTCCTTTTTCAATTTCCTTAGAAAAAGTTTTTTTAGTAGTTTCTTTAAAACTATTCAACTTTTCTTCTAATTCTTTTTTAGCTTTCTTTCCACTTTCATTTTTTATCATATTTCTTAAACTATCATAATACAATCCTAAAAGCCATGGCCATATAACACCTTGATGATAACTCATATCTCGTTTCATCATATCTCCTTCATATCTATCTATATAGCCAGGTTCTCCTTTTGCGAGGGTTCGTAATCCATAAGGTGTAAGTAACTTTTTCTCTACTGTAGAAATAATCTGTTTAGCTTCCTCACTATTAGGATTTATAACTGGATAAGATAACGAAAGTGCAAATAATTGATTAGGTCTTATTTTAGAATCTCCTAAAACATCATATAAACATTTTCTTCTTTTATTAAAGAATTTTTCATTAAAACTTTTTTGAGTTCTTTTTGCAATATCAGCATATTTTTTAGCTTTATCTTTCCCTTTCATTAGCCCAGTTAATTCTTCCATAATTTTTAGGGCATTGTACCATAAACTATTAATTTCAACAGCTTTACCATTTCTAGGTGTAACAACAAATTCCCCAATTTTAGCATCCATCCAAGTATTTTGAATTTTTTCAGTTCCTGATGAAATTAAATAATCTGAATCTAAATATATATTATTTCCATCAATATCTATCCTGTCTTGGTATGCAGTTATTATTTTTAATAATGAAGGATATATATTTTCTTTTACCCATTCATAATCACCTGTATAATTTAAAAACTTTTTAACTTGTTCAAATAATAATAATGATGCATCTGCACTATTATATAAAGGTCTTGAATCAAAACCAGAATATCCATTTGGTACTAATCCATATTTAATATCTCTTATGCATGTAAGAAGAACTTCTTTCGCTTCTTTATATCTTTTCGTTTTTAATAATAGTCCCTCAAAAGATATTAGAGAATCTCTCCCCCAATCTAAAAACCAAGGATATCCCGCTATTACTGTATATAAAGCAAACGAAGGTCTATATACAATAAAATTATCTGTAGTAAGAATTAAGTCCTTTAAAAACTTAGCATATTCTTTATCTTTAGCCTCTTTTTTATTTTCTTTTAATAATTCAGAATGTTCTACAACTTTACACAATCTTAATATTTCTTTATTTATAAGTTCTTTTCCTTCTATCTCTTCAATGTTCTCTTCTAATGAGCATACAAATGTAAAATCTTTTTCTTTATTTGGTTCAATATCTACTTCATACACTCCAGGTACAGCATGATTATCCCAAGGGCCTTGTCCTCTTTTTTCCTCTTCTATATAATACATATCATAAAACATATCGTCATTATGTTCTATATATTTTCCTTCTTTTAGAAATATATACACAGGATATTGAGAATTTTTATCAATAATTAATTTAACTTTATTATTATCTATTTGTTGGTTAACTTCAATTTTTTCCTCATTGTTTGTAGTATGGAAACCTCTAAAATTTATTACTGGTGCTAATTTCATTTTAATTTTTTTATCTTTGTTTTTAATGTTATAATATACTGCTACTGTATTTTTTCCATAATCCATGCAGATATATTTTTTTATTATTATTCCTTCAACTTCATAAGTAAAAATAGGTATAAATTCTTTTTGAAATTCTACCAAATTCTTATATCCATCAGATATATAATTTTTGCATACATTTGTATATAAATTATATTGCTTTTCTCCTATAACTATACTTTCATCTAGTTTTGAAAGTATAACTTGTCTATCTCCTGGTGGCATTAAAGGAGCAATTAAAAGCCCATGATATTTCCTAGTATTCGCTCCTATAATTGTAAAACTGCTATATCCACCAATTCCATTTGTTATAAGCCATTCTTTTTTCAAACCATTTTCTAAAGATAAATCTGCATTACTATATTTCATTTGTTTCCTCCATACTTATTTTTAAGTTCTCATAAGTTTAATTTGTTTTGTAATTATTTAATGGTATTTATTTGTTTATTTTTTGTTTTGTCTCTTGTTTTTTGTTTTGTTTTTTACTTTAAAATTAGTATATATTTTGCATTTATTTCTTATCTGTATATTTTTCTTTTTGCTTTAATTTTATTTCAGATTCTTTAATTGATTCTATTCTATCACTATATTTGGTAAAAAACTTACTTTTCCTTTGTTTTTTATCTTGTTTTTGTGATTTTTTATGATTTTTTAATTTTTGAGCATTTTCTTTATTTTTTCTCTTTATTGATTTTTGATTAGTCTTTAATTTTCTATTAAGCATCATGTATTGAGCATTGTTTTCCATATTATTAAATTTCAAATCATCACATATTAGTTGAATAACTGTAGCTGCAATAGCATCTGGATTATGACGAATATATCCACGTTCAACCTGTGACAATTTTCTTTGCACCATATATATTCCATCAATTTTAGCTTTAGATACATCTTGCTCTACAACTTCTCTACCTTCCATATTGTATTTTCTAATGAACTCTGGAACGATTTCTCCAGTATCATATATGCAATATTCAATAACACCTTTGCCAACATGCTCATTTATTGCCTTTATATGCTCGGATAAAGTATAATCGTCAGTTTGACCCGGTTCTGTCATTAAATTACTAATATATATTTTAAAGCCCTTACTTTCTTTTATCGCTTTAGCCACACCTTTTACTAAAAGGTTTGGTATAACATTTGTATATAATGAACCTGGTCCAATTATTATTGCATCAGCTTCTTCAATTGCTTCTAAAACTCCTGGTGCAGGCTTACAATTTGAAGGTTTAATAAAAATTCTATTAATTTTTGAAATTGTTTGGCTTGCTTTTTCTGGTATTTGTTCTTTATTTTCAATTACAGTACCATCTTCAAGTTCAGCACATATTTTAATATTCTCCATTGTAACAGGAAGCACTTTACCTGTCATATTAAAAATATTTTCAGATTGCTTTACAGATTCTGCAAAGTCCTTATATATATCTTGCATTGCTGTAAAATACATATCACTAAAATCAAACCCATTCAATCTACCATAATTAAACTTATAGTTCATTAATCTACCAACAGCATCTTCTTTTTCAGAAAGAGCTATCATACTACTTTTTATATCTTCCAAAGGTGGCATCGAAAGTTCTTTACTGCTTTCTGACTCTGGTTTTCCATAATCAGAAACTGTAACAATTGCAGTTATATTATCAGTATACTTTTTTAACCCTCTAAGCACAACATCTAACCCTGTGCCTCCACCAATTGCAACTATTTTAGGCCCTTGATTATATACTCTTTTATTAAAAATTAAAGATTTAACATCATTTTTTTCATTAGCCAATCTTTTATCAGTATCTTCAACTAAAATTTCCAAAGTTCTTTTTTGTATTGCTATAATACTATAAATTATTAAAATAAAACCTATAACAAAAGCAATTGCAACTTTAGCTAAATGTATAAAATCTATTTGTTTACTTGTTAAAACTGAAGCCATCCCATAACAACATAAAATTACACCAACAATTATAAAAAACAACCATCTCTTCATTCTAGTATTAGCCTTAAACCATCTAAAAAAACCTTTCATTGTAAAATTCATTCCTTTCTCAATCTGCTCTAAAGGCACATGTACTTATATAAATAATCCTTTAAAACTAATATCTACTATTCTCCAATAATTTCAATTTCTAAACTAATAACTTTTCCGGTTTTATTAAACACTTCATCTTTCACATAATTAATTAAATCAATTATATCTTGTGCTGTAGCATCTCCTGTGTTAATAATAAATCCTGCATGTTTCTCAGATACTTTAGCTCCACCTATTTGTTTTCCTTTTAAACCACATTCATCAATTAGTTTTGCTGTTATATAATTATCACCTCTTTTAAAAGTACTCCCAGCACTAGGAAAACTAGGTTGTTTTTCTTTTCTTAATTTATTTAGTTCTTCCATCTTATTTTTTATATCTTCAGTTTTTCCATGTTTTAGCTTAAATTTTGTTTCTAAAATTACATATCTTTTATGGCTAAATATACTATTTCTATAAGAAAACTCTTGTTCATCATTTGATAATTCTACTATTTCAGGCTTACTTGACTTCTTTAAAATTTCTTCCAATTCAATATCATCTATATATGTTTTATCAGTTAATTTATCATATCTTTTTAAATCTAAACATTTTGTACTAATAACAACATCCTTCATCTCAGAGCCAAAAGCCCCCGCATTCATTTTTATAGCTCCACCAATAGACCCAGGAATACCTGATGCAAATTCAAGCCCTGTGACTCCTTTGTTCATAAGTTCATGAGATAAAAAAGCAAGATTAACACCTGCACCAGCTGTAACTATAACAGAATCATCATCAGCTTCTTCTATACTTATATTTGTAAAATCTATATTTAAAACAAATCCTCTAATTCCTTTATCTCTAACTAAAATATTACTTCCATTACCTATAATAGTTATATGAGTATTAGTCTTTTTAGCTATTTTAATAACAAATTTCAATTCATCTATATTCTTAATTTTAACAAAAATATCAGCATTACCACCAACTTTAAAACTAGTATGTTTACTCATTGGTTCATTCATATGTATTTGTTCTGCCGGAATAACTTCTGTTAATTTTTGACATAATTCTAAAATTTTCAAACCTTAAGTCCCCCTATCTAAAATCCATATTGATTTTATCATTTTTAAACAAATATTACAATAGAAAAAAATAATTTTGTCACTTTTGGGGACAGGCTCTTTTCCGCCATGTTTGTCACCTTTGGGGACAGGCTCACTATAATATAAATTAATATAATAATTTATATTAATAATTAATATTATAATTCATATTAATTATTAATATTATAATTCATATCAATATTAGCTTTATTATCTTAATTATTCATTTACTGCATTAAATTAAGCCATCGGATTAGAGATAAACTAAAATTATTAAAAAGTTTTAATAATTTGTTTTCTTTTCACTAATGGCTTTTTTAATTATTTATCTTTTTTAGAATTTATTTAATATCAAGCAAATCTCTTTTTATCAATTCAATTACTTCTCTATGTATTTTTCCGTTACTAATAACAGCTCCTTTTATACTTTTATCATATCTTTGTTCGTTTCCAAACAAATCTGTAACTTTTCCTCCAGCTTCTTCTACTATAACTTTCACCGCTGCAATATCACAATTTTTGTGCAGGGTTCCTGGAAAAATTGCCAAAGAAAAATCTCCTGTTGCAATACATATGCCTGCCCTAATTACACTTCCAAGTCCTACAAAATATGCTCTTTTTCTTAATTTATTTAATACCTTTGTAACATCATAATCTGCCTTTATCCAATAATCAAAATTACAAACAGTTCTTATATCATCAATTTCAAAATCATTTACGCATATTTTTTCATCATTTTTATATGCACCACTTCCTTTTATAGCTGTATATAAGCTATTAGTAAAAGGGTCAAATACTACACCTACTATAGGTTCTCCTTTTATTACAAGAGCAAGTGAAAAAACAGCCACAGGAATATGTCTAGCATACATTGCCGTTCCATCTACCGGATCACATACCCAAACATAATCACTACTTCCAAACTGTTCTTCTTCACCATCTACCGAATGGGTCGGATATTTTTCTTTAACCTTTTCTATTAAATATGAATTTATTTCGGTATCTGCAAGTGTGACAATAGTTTTATCACCTTTATAGCTAGCACCATTACTTTGATTAAAATATTTTAACATTATCTTTCCTGCATTTTTTGCTATATTCTTTGCAAACTCTAAATATTCGTTTAACTTATTATCCATTATAACCTCCATTAAACCAATTCATACTCAATGGAAAAATTAAATTAATAACCTTTATAAAAATCTAAGTAAATAAAATTATTAATTTTAAAATTTAATTGGAACAGAAATTTTAGCATCATTTTTTAATTAATTTCTTTTTAGAAAACTTTAAACTAAAATACATCATTTGTCAATAGAATATTAACGCTTAAATATAAAAACACCATCTATAAAATGATGGTGTTTTTACTAATTAACTTATATATCCTATTTTATTGTGTATTTCTTTATGACAATTAGAACAAACTAAAATACATTTTAATGCCTCGGCTTTATATTCTTTCCAAGACATAGTATTCCCAGACCCTAGTTTAAATTCTTTAACTGAGTGATCTTTATGGTGAAATTCTAATGCATCAATACATCGATTGTATCCACAAATAGAACACTTACCTCCTAATAGCTTTACTGCTTGAAGTTTCATGCTTCTCCTTAAGATTGTTTTTTGATGTTTTCTACTAGTGTTATCTAATCTAGATGAATCACCACTACATTCAAAACAGTAAATACGAGAATATGAATTTGAATTAAATTTTTTTCCGCATATTTCACAATATTTAATCATAATATTTCTCCTATGAAAAAAAAACAAGAGAATTGCTTCGTCTTGTTTCTTCATTTTGGCTCCTCATGCCCTGTTCTTTTAAAAAATAATTCCCTGTAAGTCCGCTGTTGTCAACACTTCCAAATTTTCATTTTTTCTATGTACGGTCGTTGTACGGTCGTGTGAAAGT
>CALXWR010000040.1 GCA_944392465.1 uncultured Clostridia bacterium
ATTTTCTTTTATTCCTGTTCCATCTTCTAAGTCGTAATCTCCATAGATTACTATTTGATAATATCCATTTGGGTCTAGGTCGTTGAATTTTAGTGTTTCTTTGTGTCCGTCATTTATGTTGCCTCCTGCTATCAGACTTCCATCTTCACCAACTTGTCCGTTGTTTGAGCCATTACTATTTCCAGTTCCTGGCATTCCTTGTTTTACTATATCTCCACTTGGATTTGTTATTTCATATCTATAGTTTTCTAGTTTTACATTATCTTTATTATTTAGTACTACTTCTATCTCTATTTCTGTTACATCTTGTTTTGTTGGTCTTATACTTGCTGTTGGCATTTGTTTTGAGGTTATTGTCTCTCCTTCATTGTTCTTCTCTTTTAGCTCATTTCCAAATCTATCATATGCTGTTATCTTATATTTTATCTTACTATTTGATGTTAAGCTTTCACTTGTTTGGTATGTTATTTCTTTTCCTGCTTTTATATCATTTACTTGGTTATTGCTTAATCTATATGCCACATCTCCTATCTCTACTTGCAACCTTGATATTCCTCTTACTACTTCTTCATCTATATTGTTATTTAGTTTTAAGTGTATTAGTTCTATTTTATTTGAATATATTTCTCCGTTTTGGAAGCTAAAGTCTAGTGTCCCTAATGTATCTATTGATTTTGTACTTACTTTTCCTGTGTAGAATTCTTCCTCTTGTTCTATTCCATTTTCATCATTGTAGTAGAATATTCCTCTTATCTCATATTCTGAACTTGGTCTTAAGTTTGTTATTTCTAGTGTTCCTGCCTGTGCCACTTGCACTCTTCTATTTAGTCTTCCATCTAAATATATTTCAAATGTTATTCCTCTTGTTATAACTCCTGCTCTATCTATTACTGATAAGTTTGTTCTTATTGTGTATACTTCTCCTTCAAAGTCTGTACAACTTACTTCTGGTTTTTCCCACATTCCTTCTTGCCATTCTGGCTCTTGATTTTCTTCTTGCTTATTTTCTGTGGAATCATTAGTATTATTGTTTTCATCTATTGAGTTTTCTTCATTTACTTGCTCTGGTTCTTCTACTGTATTTTCATTTATCTTGTTTGCTTCTTCGGTTTCATTATCTTTTTTATCATTGCTGTTGTTTTCCTCTGTATCTATTATTCCTAATCTTTCTAGGAATGTTTTATATGTTAAACTTTCTCCATTTACTTCTATTTTTGAGTTTTTATCTACATCATCTATTCTCTTATATTGTAAATATCCATTTTCCATTTCATAATATGTAATTGAATTTTCTGTAAAGTATATATTACTAAATTCTTTTATGTTATATGTGTTTGACACTGTTGTTATCTTTATTGCTCCTACATTTGTATATATTTCATCTTCACTCTTTAGGAATATATATTTATTTCCGTCTGCCCTTGTTAAGTCTACTCCATTATACATTACTCCATCTGTCATCATAAAATCTGGATATCCCTCTACTTCTTCATAATTTACAGTTATTAATTTTGTGTTCTGTCCTATGTTTAAAAGTGCATCTCCATTGTTTATGTATATAGGATAATTAATATCTATCTCTTTTTTATCATCTTCACCTACATAGTATGAATTTAATCTTTTATACAATAAATCATTTTCTTGTACTTCTACTAAATCCAAGTATGGCTTTACATTAGATATGTCACTATTCTTTAAATTCTCTGCCAACGCTTGTCCTTCTATTGCATACCCTCTATATGTTATTATCTGTTCTGGTGCATATCTTAAGAATACATAATAGATTATTGCTATTATGATTATCATTAAGATTAGTCCTATCAATATAAATGTAGGTAAATTCTTTACATTTATTCTTTTGCCTTTTCCTTTATTGTTCAATCCTCTCTTTTCTTTACGTTTCTTTTTATTATTTACTTGTATTTTATTTATTCTATCTTTTCTCACTATACCTCAATTCCTTTCTGCTTTTGATTTCTTATTTTTCTTTAAATACTTACTTTTCACACGCAAAAAGGATAGGCCATATCACCATAAATGTTTCTTTTACTAACATTTACAGTGATACAGTCTATCCCTGTAATTAACTTATCTATTCTATTAAAAGTTTTAAGCACGTTTAATAGGATTCTTCCTTCGAAGAATCTGTTATCTAATAGTGTATCTCTCTCTCTCTCTCTCTCTCTCTCTCTCTCTCTCTAGAGCCATGCGACTTTCACGTGCTATCATTCTTTCTGGTTTTCCTTTCCTTTTTTTATTTTTTTCTACTGTCTGCGTTTTAACATTTGTCCTTTTATATCTGTACAAAACTAGACATTCTTGTCTAAGAAAATACTATCCTTTTTAGGACATTTTCATTATAACATATCTTTTTTAAATTGGAAGAGTGTTTTTTATTTTTTATAGAATTTTTACATTTGTGTTATTTTTTCTATATTGCCTATGCTGTATAGAGGTATATTTATAAGCCAATCTTCTTTTCTGTAATCAGACATTGAAGTTCTTACATTAATTTTTGTGTTATATTTTTGCACAAATGTTTTTAAACTTTTTGCTTGTAAATTTTCACTTGCTTTTACTTCTATAGGAACATTGTTTGTTCCTATTTGTGTTATAAAATCTACCTCTGCTGTTCCTGTATCTGCTGACCAATAGAAAATATCTAGGTTTGTACATTGCTTTAATTGGCATAGAACATACTGTTCTGTTAAACTTCCTTTAAATTCATTAAATATTTCATTTCCTTCTAAAATAGTTTTTGCATCTATTCCTGACATTGCAGATAATAATCCTACATCAAGTAAATACAATTTAAATGCACTAAAATCCTGATATGCTGACAATGGTATTTTACTATTATTTACTCTATTTACTTGGTATATAAGACCGCAATCTATTAACCATGATAATGCTATTTCATATTCTCTTGCTCTTGCACCCTCTCTTACTAATCCATAAATAAATTTTTTATTTTCCTTCGCAAGTTGTGTAGGTATATTATTCCATAACTGCCTAATTCTTGGCACAATGTTATTAGGTGCGTGTTTAGAAAAATCTTGTTCATAATCTTCTAGTAATGTTTTTTGTATTCTTCGTACTTCTACTAAGTCTTTATTTTGTACATAAGAATTAACAACTTCTGGCATTCCACCTACATAATAATAAATTTTTAGATAATCTTTCAATTTAGAAGAAAACACATCAATCATGTTAAAATCATTACTTTTTAACAGCTCTACTAAATCTTTTTCATTTAATGCGTTTAAAAACTCAAAGAAGCTTAAAGGCATCAAATCTAAAAAATCTACTTTTCCAACAGGAAATGAAGTTCCACTATGTATTGCAACTCCTAAAAGTGAACCTGCTGATATTACATGATATTCATTAGCATTTTCATAAAAATACTTTAATGCTTTTAATGCTTTAGGTGTTTCTTGGATTTCATCAAAAATTATTAAAGTGTTCTCTGGCTCAATATTTACACCTGATTCTATTTTTAATCCTTGTATTATTCTGTCTAGGTCAAAATTCTCTTCAAAAAGTTTATTCATTCTTGAATTATCATCGAAATTTATATATGCACATTTTTCATAATATTTTTCTCCAAATTCTTTCATTAGCCAAGTTTTTCCTACTTGTCTTGCTCCTCTAATTATTAAAGGTTTTCTATTAGATGATTCTTTCCATTTTTTTAACTCTTCTATTTTATCTCTATACATATCATCACTCTCCTAATGATTATCTATATTAATTGTTTATATGTATTATATCATAGATTTTCACAAAAATCAAAGGACTTTTGTGAAGATTTGCACATTTTTCGAACGACTTTTGTGAAAACTCACACATTTATCTAACGACTTTAAAAAAGAAGAAGATTTAGTTGTTTTATTTTTAATCTTCTTCTTTTTAATTATCTTATTTAGTTTCTAAATAATTTTTCTTCATATATTTCATAGATATCATATATGATATGTTATTTTTTATTTTTTCCTATTGTTGTTTATAATTATTCTTCTTAGTATAACTAATGCAATTATTGCTACAACAATTATTACAGCTACTATCACAGCTCCGTTTGTTTGTGGTTTTGTTTCTTCTTTTGTTGCATATTTGTATATATTTTCTAGTCCATTTTGTTTTATTTTTGTTGTTTCTGATACAGGACTTTCTTCTTTTCCTCCTATGATTTCATTTGCACTATATACATCATATTCATCTGTGTTTCCATTATATACTGTAATATATTCTTCCGAATCTATTGTGTTTGCAGTATTGCTATTTGTTGTAGTATTTGCTGAACTATTATTTTCCTCTTCTAAATTTGTGTTCATATTAGAATTATTTGCATTTATATTATTATTGCTAACGTTGTTGCTTGTGTTTTCTATGTTGTTATTTAATCCATTATTTGTTGCTTCTTTTATTGCTTCCTCTACTGGTAATTTTGCAAGTTTTGTTTCTAGTTCTTTACTCTTTTCATATTCTTGATATTTATCTTCATAGTCATTCCATATATTTGCAAAACTTCTTGTTAAGTAATTTACTAAGCTTGAATCTGCTTTTTCATTATTCTCGTATACAATGTTTCCATTTACATAGTTGAATACTATTACTTTTCCTGTATTGTACAATACCATCATTTCTGGTTTCTCTGTATCTTGGTTTTGTACTATTTGTTTTATGTTGCTACTTAAAAAGTTTGATGGATATTGTAGTTTTTCTTTTAAATCTACTAATTCTCCTGATGTATTCAATATTGTTTGATATTCTTTGTTGTTGTAATTATCTGTTATGCTGTTATCTATTTTCATATCTGTATTATTTGAAATAGCTGATAATATACCGCTTCTTACATTATATATTTGTGTTTTTATATTGTCATTTACTTTACTGTATGTTCCATAAGTTTCTATTGTGTTGCCTTTGTAATCGTATGTTTGAAGTGGTTTTGTTGTTTGTTCCAACAATGTTGTAACTGCACCTTCATCTGAATTACTATCTGCATTTGTTACTATTTCTTTCGTTGCAATATCCACAACCTGTCCACTACTATTTAGTGCACATCCTCCATATACATTTACATAGTTTCCTTGTTGTAATTCACCATTGATGTATAAGCTTGTTCCTAGTAAGTATGCATTATTGTTTCCAACTAAACTTGCTTCACTTTTTACACTTTCTGGTGTTATTGTTATCGTGTTTTCATTTTCGTCACTTGTAGTTTTGTTATTTTCGTTTGTTAATCTTATTTCAATTGTGTCTTGATAGTTATATCTAAATGTATATGTTTTTTTGCTTAACTCTAATGTATCATTTTTTTGTCCATTTAGATAGTATTTGAAGTTTGTTTTTTCTGGTACTGAGCTAAAGTCTATGTTTATTTCATTTACTGATACTGGATATACTGTAACAGTTGGTAATGTTTCTATGCTTTGTGTTGATATAGAATTTTCATTATCCAAGCCATTTTCAGTTATACTATTTAATGAATTTATTATTGTAATATCTGGATCTGTTGGTAAATCCACTCCAGTTTGTAGTTCCGGCTTGTATAAATAACTATCTTTTATCTTTGGATATTTTCCTTCAGATAAAGATGCATAATTCCAATAAGTAGTTCCTAATCCAATTTTATTAGTAAACGTATTTTGCTGTTCTAAATCATCTCTTACTAAATACTGGTCGTCTTCTATATTATCATTTGATGCATATACATAATCTCCATTTAATCTGCTGTATTTATACACATAACTATTTGTAACATATGGATTTTCGTCTGGTCTTCCTCCTATTATTAATGAACCAGTTGAACTATTTTCAGATGTTACATCTGCATCTATGTAATTGTTTTTTATTTTTGACAATTCTCTATATATTTCTTTAACAACACTTCCTATAAAACCTCCCGCATTTGAACTTGCCTCTACTTTTGAATCTAATATCATTGATTTATCTATTTGTAATTGGAATCTTGAAGCAGTTTCTCTTGTATTATCCATATACCCAAACATTCCTCCTGCGTAACTGTTGTCTGCATTTATATATGCATTTATGTAAATACAACTTATCATATTATAACTTGCTCTTCCAACAGCTCCACCAACATTTGAATTTCCATGAACTGTACAATTATTTAAGTAGCCATTATAAGCACTACCAGAAGCTTGTTCATTATCGGCTTCGTTTCCGATTAATCCACCTACATTATCTCCTTTACTATCTATTCTTGTATTATTAATTCCAAAATATTTCAAATTTACCCATGAAGATTTTCCAACCATTCCTCCTATATCAGAAGAACTCGTTGTCGTAGCTACAATGTTACAGCCCTCAATATAGCTATAGTAACATTGAGAAGCATAAGAGTAACCCATAATTCCTCCTATGTAGTTACCATTACCTGTAATATCACAATTTCTTAAATTCATATAACTAAAAAGATAATCCGAAATGCCGCTTGGACACCTAGCTTGACCAGTCACACCACCAACATATGAATGACCTATAACGTCAGAATTATTAACTGTAACATACGTTATTTTGCCATAAAATACATAGCCCCAAATACCTCCAGTATCATCATAACCTGTGATATTTGAATCTATAATAGATACGTTCATTGTTTCTAAGTATCTTCCATATTGGTAACCAACAAGACCACCAACATAATTGCTTGTTCCTTTTATTGTAATATTATTAGCAGACATATTATTAATTTTTCCTTCTGTTCCAATATTAATGTACCCTGCAACTCCTCCTATGTAACTTTTTCCGTTTATTGTTATATTTTGTAGATTTATGTTATTAATGTTTCCTTGTGTCATACCTCCTATCATACCTAAATAACTCATACCTTTTGCATTTATAGTTATATCTTTAAAGCTTAAGTTATCTATATCTCCATCATTACTTGCTATAACTCCAAAGTAACTTCCGGAACTAATAGTATTGGTTAACGTTATATTTTCAAATCCTATGTTTTTTATGCTTTTTTTCACATTATTTATAAATCCGGTATTTGCTTTATCATAAGATAAATCTATATTTTTCAAAGTATAGATTCTATTTTCAGCTTCTAGCCTATTTACAGTTATATTGCTTTTTATATTGCTTCTACCACTAAAATCTATATCCGCCATCAATCTATAATTTTGGTATGTTCCCTCTTCTATAGATTGCCAATCTTCATATGTATATATTTCTTTATAGAATTGAACTTGTACCTCAACTTCAACTTCCTTTGTTTTTTCTTCCCCTTTTGCATTTTCATATTTTATTTCAGTCAATTTATAACTATCATAATATCTATTTGGTATTGCTCTTACGGTAATACTCGTTATTCCATTTTGTGTTACATTTTTAGTTATTTCAGCAACTGTCATATCTTCTATTTTTATTCCAGTAACATTAACTTCTTCTTGATTATTTATTCTTACTGTTACTTCTGCTTCGCTTGTATTTGGTTTTCGAGCCTCTATACTTTCTACTTGCAAGTTATCATCTAATTCTGTAGTCCCTTCAACAAATATATCCTCCTGATCTGGTAATAGTTTTGTTTTTTCTGTATTATATAATTTTGGAAGTACTCCTTTATCCTTTCCATCATAGTTATAATTATCACCTAAATTTAGTCTTAATATTTCTTCTTTGTTTAATAATGTGGCACCTTTTGCTTCTTCTCGTTTATATCCATTTAATAATTGATCCTTATAAGCATAATTTTCATCTGACGTATCCGCACTGCTTCCTACAATTCTATTTAAAGCATTTAATCCTGATGTTGTATATATATTTCCGACGCTCAAGTTGTTTGTTATTGTAGTTAGGTCTGTTCCAGAATATAGACCGACGATTCCTGCCACATTGCTATTTTTCGTTGAAATATTTACTTTTGAATAACAATTTTCAATACTGGCATTACCTACGTTACCAATAATACCTCCTACGTTTACATTCTCTGAATTTATCTTTCCTTCAGCATAGCAATTTTTTATTCCGCTTGAAGAAGATACTAATCCAACAATACCTCCAATTCCAGAATTAATTCCTTTTGCATCATTTACAAGCAATCCTTGTACATAACAATTTTGTATAGTTGAAGTTTCAATCTGACCAGCAATTCCCCCAATACTAATTGTGCTAGGAGTGCCCTCGCTAATTATTGTAACATTTTTTAATGAACCATTTTGAATTACACAATACTTAGCATAATGAACCAAAGCTCCTACACCGTTACCATCAGTCTTTGATATATTCACATCAGACATTCGAATATTATCTATCCTTGAACCAGTCTGAGCTTTTGCTATCAAACCTCCTCCAGTTGTCGCCACTTGATTTAAATTATTTATATTTATATTTTTCAAAATTCCATTTAATGTTGTTATTAAATGAGTATTGCTTGTTAAGTTGATATTAGATATACTGTGTTCATTTCCATTTATTATGCCATTAACTGTATCTAGGCTTACGGTATTACCTTCATTTATAAAATTCAAATCTACCATAAGCATATAATTCTCTGTTGGAGAATTCTTTATCGACCTCCAATCATTTACATTCCATATTTCTTTATATAAATCTACATTTATTACTCTTTCTCCTTCTTTATATGTTCTTGTATATCCTCCTCCAAATGCTCCTTTTACTGTTAAACTTATTACATTATATTTTGATACACATATTACTGGATTTTTTAATTCTGCTATTACTGTACTTTTTCCATCTTTATATTCTTGTGATAATATTTCCACATCTAAGTTTTGTATATTTATATCAGTTATCTGTTCTGCTGATGGATTGTTCACACTGAACTGTACCTTTACTGTATCTGTTCCTTGCTCTAATACCTTTGTTGAAAGTATATCTGGTAAGTCTGCATCTTTTACTTCTGGTAACTCTATATACTCTTGTGTAGGCATTACATCTGGTAAATCTAATTGAGGATAATATCCTTCATTTACTAATTTATCAACTATAAAAGCTCCATCACTATTTATTAACTGATTTTGAAATTCTGCATCCCATAAAGATAATTTATTTCCTCTTGTTTCTAACTCACTTGTAAAAATTTCGTCAGCAAAATAATAATTGTTATATATTTTTTTGGAGAATTTGTAGTATATATTAGGTCCGCTTGATAATACCGTATTCTCTCCAACGCTAACAGAGTAAACGTTCTGAACCGTTGCATTGTCTGAATTGCTAGTCACCAGATTAGCTTTATATTTATTGGAATTAGGATATAAATTATCAACGCCAATCAAAGTAAAAACATTTTCAATTGTAGCACTTCCTCTGTTACGTCCAACTAAACCTGATATATTTGAACTCAAATCACTTAACTCATTCGTAATTTTTACATTTTCACCATAAATATAACCGTTCCTCATAACTCCATATTGTTCTCTGCACATAACAAATGAACCTGTAGAAACATATAAAGGTACTTTTAAATTTATTACAAAATTTTCAATAATTCCATAATTTGCCCAAACACATAAAGCGAATTCATTATTTTTTAGTTCCGTTGATTCTGTTAAATTAATCCTAATATTTCTTATCGTTCCTCTATTGAAACGAGCAAATCCACCTCCCATAGCTTTCTCAATGCTATTATTCATTTTTACGTCAAACACTAAATTTTCAATCAAACCATCTTTTCCAATTATTCTAAATAAACTTTCACTTGAATCTTTTAAACCTCTTGTTAAAGTTTTTCCATTAAAATCTATTTTTCCTTCAAAAGTTAAACTATCAGAACCAAATCTAAATCTATATTGTGCATCCGGAGCTTCATTTATGTTTAAATCATTTAGCACTATATATTCTCCATATGGCTGTATTTTTACATAATCGTTCAAATTTCTTATACCTTTTATTTCTTTTGCATCCACAGTTGAAAACTCTTGCGAATCTAGTTCATAATATCTATCTGCTATTTTTACTAATAGCTCTATTTTATATGTTGCATCTGGTTCTATATTGTATGATTTTTGAACATTTTCTACTTTATTTTCTTCTCCAATTTCTTCATACCTTATCTCTTGAATTTGCTCATTGTTTTTATAAATTCGTACATAATAGTCATTTGTTGTAATTTCATTTCTTGCATCAAATACAGATACTGCAACATTTGCATTGTAATCATATTTAAACTCTTCATAATCTGTTTTTCTTTTTCCAAGTTCAACTTGTAAATTTTGAAATTCAATTGTTGCATTATTTGGTTCATAAAATCCCAAATATCCAGTTTTACTTAATGTTAATGTATAACTATATTCTTTCCATTCAGTAGTCACATTAGCAAACTGTGGATTAACATAACCAACATTTGAAAAATCATCATCACGTTTTTCCATTATTTGCAATGTAGTATCTTCTGAAGATTTTGCTTTAAAACTTACTGTTATTTCTTTTCCAATATATTTGCTTAAATCATAATACATGCAGCTTAAGCTCCATTGATTTGTACCTAAAAACGTAAGTATATTTGTATTTTCATCATAACTTATTGGATAATTATAGTTTCCTATATTAAAACAAGAAACAAACCAATTTACTTTTGAGCTTGCATCTACCAAATTCTTACCTGTTGGTGTTTTTTCTAGTCCTATTAAATCTAATTTTCCACTTATTCCTGTTTCTGTTACTATCTCTATTTCTTTTAATAAGTAATCTGCTTTGTATGTTGCATCTGTACTTCCTTCATTATATTGTGGTGCATATACTAGTATTGTATACGTTTCATTTGGTGTTAAGCCCTCATATGTTTTTCTTTCCCATTCTGCATTTGTTGCCATTTCACTTAAGTCTACTAATTTATTATCTTTATCTCTTACTTCTATTCTTACTTTATCTACTAAATCTGCTCCATCTATATCTTCTATCCTCATATCTAAGTCTATCATTGTTCCTATTACAAACTGGTTTCTTATTTGTACTTCTGCTGGCATTTTTAGTGTTATTACTTGGTCTATGTTTTGCTTATCTTCTACCACTTCTTCAACTGAACCTTGCTTTACTGTGGTGATTACATCTATTCTGTATTTTGTATTTGATGTTAGTTGTTCTAGATTTAGTTCTATCTCTTCTGCTGTTTTTAGTTTTTCTACTTCTTCCTCTGTTAGAGTTATTTTCTTTATTTCTGTCCCTTGCCTATCTTCATTTTCTTCGTCAGAATTACTTTCTATGTTTTTTCCTTCATCATAAATAACAACTTCTACCTTGTTAAGTATTGCTACTAATCTTGCATCTGTTTGTACTGTATCTATACTTATTCCAAGATTCATGCTATCTTGTGTTACTTCTTTATCATCTATTTTTACTTGCATATATCCTAGTGATGCTATTGGTCTTGTTACAAAGCTTCCTCTTCCTAGTTCACTATTTTGATGTTCTCCTTCTCCGTTTTCTAAGTCATAATCTCCATATATTACTATTTGATAATATCCATTAGGGTCTAAGTCTGTAAATATTAAATCATCTTTGTTTCCATTGCTTGCCACTCCATTGTTGCCTAGTGTTCCTTGTTTTACTACATCTCCACTTTGATTTGTTATCTCATATCTATAGTTTTCTAAACTTACATTATCTTTATTTGTAAGTGTTATTTCTAAGTCTACTTCTGTTACATCTTGTTTTGTTACTCTTATACTTGATGTTGGTGCTTGTTTTGATGTTATTGTTTCTCCTGTATTGTTCTTCTCTTTTAATTCATTTCCATATCTATCAAATGCTGTTATTTCATATTTTATCTTACTATTTGATGTTAAGTTCTCACTTGTTTGATATGTTATTTCTTTTCCTGCTTTTAATTCATCTATTTGTGCATTTGTTAATCTATATGCTACATCTCCTATTTCTACTTGTACTCTTGATATTCCTCTTACTACTTCTTCATCTATGTTATTATTTAGCTTCAAATGTATTAATTCTATTTTATTTGAATATATCTTTCCATTTTGGAAGCTAAAATCTAGTGTTCCTAATGTATCTATTGATTTTGTTGTTACTTTTCCTGTGTAGAATTCTTCTTCTTGTTCTACACCGTTTTCATCATTGTAATAAAATATTCCTCTTATCTCATATTCTGAACTTGGTTGTAAGTTTGATATCTCTACTTTTCCTACTTTTGTTGCAAATACTCTTCTATTTAATCTTCCATCTAAATATATTTCAAATGTAATTCCTCTTGAAATGACATTTGCTCTATCTCTTACTGATAGATTTGTGCTTATTGTATATACATCACTTTCAAAGTCTGTACAGCTTACTTCTGGTTTTTCCCACATTCCTTCTTGCCATTCGTCTTCATCCTTGTCGCTATTGTTATTTTCTGTGTCTGTCGTATTTTGATTATTGATTATATTACTGTTTTGTCCTGTAGTTTCTTCTGCAATTGTGTTCTCTTCGTTTGTCGTATTTTTTAGATCGTCTTCTTTTGTTTCGTTTGTTGCATTTTCTTTGTTGTTATTACTTTCATTGTTGCTTTCTTCGGTTTGCAAAATCTCTAGTCTCTCTAGTAATGTTTTATATGTTATTGTTTCTCCATTTATCTTTGTTTTTGAATCTGGGTCTATTGGTTTTATTTGCTTATATTCTAAATAACTATCTTTTAAATTATTGTTTTGTTT
>CALXWR010000041.1 GCA_944392465.1 uncultured Clostridia bacterium
ATAAATTTTCAAGTTTAGGAACAACAATAGGAGATGCCATTGGAGGAGCAGTAAAGTCAGGAATTAATGGTATTATATCAATGATTGAAAATGTAATTAATAAAGGTATTGATATGATAAATGGTGCAATAAATTTAATTAATAATATACCCGGAGTAAATATAGGTAACTTTAATAGAGTTAATCTTCCAAGACTTGCAAAGGGTGGAGTATTAAGAAAAGGAGAAGTTGGATTATTAGAAGGTTCTGGTGCTGAGGCTGTAGTACCACTTGAAAGAAATAAACATTGGATAAAAGCTGTGGCCAATGAAATGAAAGACCAAATAGTAAAAACCAATGCATCAAATATAAATAATGTATCTAATACAACATCGAATGTAAATAATTTTACTCAAGTAATAAATGCTCCAAAACAACCTTCAAGATTAGAATTATATAGACAAACAAAAAACTTATTAAACCTAGTAACAGTAAAATAGGAGGGAAAATATGTTTAGTTTAAAAGTTGAAAATGCTAAAGGTGCGATTTTAGAACTTACAAATGATGAAACAAATTTTCAAGTAACTAATGTTGAAGGTTTGAATCCTCCAAATGCAACGATAAATACATCAGATTTTGCAAATGGAGATGGCTCAGCTTTTAATAGTTCTAAAATACCTAATAGAGAAATAGTTATCACCGTTTATATTAATGGAGATGTTCAAACCAATAGATTAACATTATATCAATATTTTAGAAATAAGAATTGGTGTAAAATTTATTATACTGATGACCAAAGGGATGTATATATTGAAGGATATGTACAAGTCTTTGAAGCTCCTATTTTTACACAAAAACAAGTTGCACAAATTTCTATATTATGCCCAGATCCATATTTTAAAGATATAGAAACAATAGTACAAAGTATCTCAAAGGCTCTAAAAAAATTTACTTTTCCATTTTCAATAAATATAGGAGAACCAATCGCTTTTTCAGAAATAGAATTAGAAAAAATAACAAATGTTATTAATGAAAGTGAGAGCGAAACAGGTCTTATTGTTAATGTAACATTTATGGGCAGAGTAGATAAATTAGAAATTCGTAACATAGATAATGGCCAGAATTTTATAATAGATTATAATTTTATGGCAAACGATAAATTGATTATAAATTGCAATAGAGGAAGTAAATCAGTTATATTAACTAGAGATGCTTTAGCATATAATTTAATACCTTATGTAAGAAGTGGATCCACTTTCTTTCAATTAGGTATAGGAGACAATAATTTTAGTTTCTTAGCTGATGATGGAACTTCTGATATGTCAGTAGATATTCAATTTAATTACTATAAGGTTTATTTAGGAGTTTAGTTATGGAGGAACTATATTTATTAGATGAAAACTTAAAAAAAATATATATAATTGACACATATTCAAGTGCTATATGGTCACCAAGATATAATACATTAGGAGATTGTGAATTAGTTATTCAAGCATCAAAAGAAAATTTAAACAAAGTAAAAGAATGTAGGTATATTTCTCGTGAAGATGACGAAATGTCCTGTGAAATTAAGAAGATAGAGATACAGACTGATGAAGAAAATGGAGACCAAATAATTATTACAGGTACAGATATAAAAGATATTCTAAATAAAAGAATAGTTATGAATCAAACTAATTTTAATGGGTTAGCTGAGGACTACATAAGAAAGCTAATTACCGATGCATTTATTAATCCAAAGGATCCTAATCGTAAAATTAGTAATTTTATACTTGATGACAAAAAAGGATTTACTGAAACTATTCGAGAACAAGTAACATATGATTATATAGGAGATAAGGTACAAGAAATTTGTCAACAATTTGGATGGGGATACAAAGTTACTATAAAAAATGGTAACTTTGTTTTTTCATTGTATAAAGGAGAAGATAGAAGTCAGTATATTACTTTTTCACAAAACTATGACAATATATCAACCACGGATTATGTAGAAGATAATAGCAATATTAAAAATGTTGCATTAATAGCAGGAGAAGGCGAAGGAGTAGATAGGAAAACGACTACTATTGGAAGTGAAAGAGGAATTGACAGAAACGAATTGTATGTTGATGCTCGAGATGTTTCAAGTACAATAGATTATGACGAACTTGTAAGTAGTTATCCAAATGGAATAGAAAAAACAATTAACAATGTAATTTATTATCAAGTAAATGGAAATAACATAGCAATTATCACAAAGAACGAAGAAGGAGAAGTAGAAGAGGTAAAACTATGTAATAATGTATATACTGAAAATTTAAAAGGTGTGGGATATGAAAAAATGTCAGAATGTGTACAGGTTACATCCTTCTCTGGAAAAATTATCACAGGTGTTAATTATATATACAAAAAAGATTATAACTTAGGCGATATTGTAAGAATATTGAATGAATATGGAATGTCAGTTAATGCGAGAATAACAGAAATAATAGAAAGCAGAAATGAAAATGGATATTCAATGGAGCCTACATTTGAAAATGTTTAAAAGGAGGAAAATATGTCAAGCGATGTAAAATATAATGTAAATGCAGGATTTTTTTTTTTTTTTAATGAGGATAGAACTTATTCTGCAGATGATATGAATAGACCTTACAGAAGATTAGTAAGCAATGGTGTTTTTGCAACACCAAAGGGCGAAGCATCCGATGATTTACAAGTATTTTCTGCAAATAATGGAATGAATGTAATAGTTTCCGCAGGTAATGCAATAATTGGGGACAAATGGTTTGAAAATCCAAGCGACTTGATAATAACTATATCACAAAACTCGGAAGTTTTATCAAGAATAGACAGTATAGTGGCTCAAGTAGATAAAACACAAGCAGGAAGAGTAGGAAATATAGTATATAGACAGGGGGCTGCTTCAAGTAATCCTGTACATCCAGAAATTAATACTGAGGAAAATATTTTTGAGTTAAGATTAGCTGATATAATTATTAGTCCTTCTTGTGTAAAAGTCACACAAGATCTAATAACAGACTGCAGAGGAAGTAATGAATGTCCTTGGGTTACAAGTTTAATATACCAAGTAGATACTTCAACATTATATGCCCAATGGCAGGCTGCATATCAAAAATACTATGAAGATCAAGAAGCGGAACACGATGAATATTTTACAGAATTTAAGCAAGCAATGGCAAATTTCTTTTCTCAAGAAGAAAATGCATTTGATACTTGGTTTCAACAAATGAAAGACCAATTATCTGAAGATGCAGCAGGAAACTTGCAATTACAAATAGATAATTTAACACAAATGTTGATGGAATCAATTTCTGCAATAGTAACAGAGGATGGAGATTATCTAGTAACAGAAGATAATGAATATCTAGCTTGCGGAATGTAAAAGGAGGGTAAAAATGATTAAAAAAATATCAGAATTAGAAGAATTACTAACAATAAATAATAATGATGTAATTCCAATTGTAGATACTACAAATGGAAAAACTAAAAAAGTGCTATTATCCAAATTATTAAGTGGGTTAATACCACAAAATGCAGGTGCTCATAATTCTATTTATAGAGGGCAAGATATAACAGACTTATTCTATGATGGAACATTAAGCGAACAAATAGCTGCAGGAACATTTGATGATATATTTGTAGGAGATTATATCATAGGGAAAAATAGTAATAGAAAATATATAGTAGCAGACTTAGATTATAGACTTCACTGTGGAGATACAGAGTGTACAACTCATCATGTTTTAATGATACCAGAAAAAACAATGGGTAGTGCTCAAATGAATGAAACCAATGTTACAACCGGTGCTTATGTAGGAAGCAAAATGTACACAGAAAATTTGGCTCCATTTAAAACTATTATACAAAATGATTTTGAAATTGCTCATATCCTATCACATAGAAATTATTTAGCTAATGCTACAACTAGCGGATATGAAAGTGCAGGCTCATGGGTTGATAGCACAATAGAACTAATGAATGAAATAATGGTGTATGGAACTAATGTATTTCATAATGTAATAAATGGAACTAGCTTGCCAACCGGCAATATTACAATAGATAAGTCTCAGTTATCATTATTTCAACATAGAAAAGATTTAATAACAGCTTTTAATGATTCAGGAACAAGACATTATTATTGGTTAAGGGATGTCGCTTCTTCTTCGACCTTCGCTAGTGTTCGCAGCGGTGGCAATGCCACCAGCAACTCTGCTTCGAACTCGGGTGGCGTTCGTCCCGCTTTCCTAATCTACTAATCAGACATCGTCAGGGCTTTATGCCCTGACATATAATATAGTGGTTCTTCAAAATAGTTAAATTAATAAATTTAAAATGATATAATTTTGTCGAAAATTGCAGAAAAGGAGAAATAGTATTATTTTAAATGTCAGATATAAAAAAGAGTGAAAGGAAAGAATCAAAATTACAGACTATACATAATGCATATAAAATTAGAATGGCGGTAACTAAGCTAGCTGAAAATGATTTCTATATAAATAGTTCAAAGGTAGAAAATATTATTGCAGAGAAAATTAAAAGATTTCCAGAAGAAGAACAGCAAAAAATAAAAAAAAGAACTTATCAATATTTTGAACAACAATTAAACCGTTCTACAAATAGTGTAATAGAACTAGCGACAGGAATAAGTAGACACTTAAGAATTGCAAATACAATATTTCCAACATACATTTCTGAATTTGAAGAAAGAAGAATAGAAATGGATAGAGCAATGTCGTGCTGCAACGCACTTCAAGATGAACTACAGTATGTAGGAGAATGTTTATATGCAGATCTTAATAAGTATACAAATTTAGTTTTATTAATTCAACAAGAATTTAATATGATAAAAGCACTCAGACAGTCTGACAATAGGTTTCTAAAAAACATAAAAAAATAATTTAGTGGGTAATCTTTATATGTCGCTTCTTCTTCGAACTTCGCTAATGTTAACAGCAATGGCAATGCCAACAACAACTCTGCTTCGAACTCGAATGGCGTTCGTCCCGATTTCACAACCATGCAATATATATGAACTAAGCTTTCATAGCAGGGCAATGGGAAAAGGAAAGGAAAGATTATCCCTTCAACAAGTAAATGTTGATAAATACTAATCATTATGTATTTGGTTACGACCAGTAATACTATTAAAGTGATTTATGAATGTTTTTTATGATGCAAATGCAATATATGAGGCAGGAAAAAAAGCAATTAAAGGAGCTCCTTTCAAATATCAATCACACTTATTTGAAATGAACCAATTATTAGAAACTGCTGAATTACAGAAAAAGTTAATTGAAGGAAAGTATAGGCCTTCTAAAGGAAGAAAATTTATAATTAAAGAAAGAGGAAAAATAAGACATATAACAACAGACAATATGGTGGATAAAACTATAAATCATCTACTTTGTGATAATGTTTTAAGTAAAGCTATTTCTCCATATTTAATTTATGATAATGGAGCTAGTCAAAAGGGCAAAGGAGTATCCTTCCATAGAAAAAGATTAGAAACACACTTACATAGATATTATAGAAAGCATAAAAATAATGAAGGATATATATTATTGATTGATTTTAGCAGTTATTATGCTAGTATTCCTCACAAATTATGTTTACAAAATACATATAATTTATTAAAGAAAGCAGATAAAGACGAAGCAAAAATAACATTATGGATATTAAGTAATTTATTTGAAATATTTAATATAGATAATAAAAATAACAGAGGTGTTGATATAGGAAGTCAACCTTCACAAAATATAGGAATTTCTTATCCTGTAAAAATTGATAATTATATTAAAATCGTAAAAGGTGTTAAACATTATGGAAGATATACGGATGATCTTTATATAATTCATGAAGATAAAGACTTCTTAAAAAAGTTATTGAGAGAAATAAAAGAAATAGCTGATAAATTAGGCTTAATAATTAATCCTAAAAAAACACACTTGTGCAAATTATCTCAACCTTTTAGAATATTACAAATACAATATCAGTTAACTGAAACAGGTAGGTTGATAAAGAAGATACATCCTAAAGCAATAACACGAGAACGCAGAAAATTGAAAGCATATAAAAGATTATTAGAAAAGAAAAGATTAACTTATGATGAGATAGAAAATACATTTAAAAGTTGGATGGCAGGAAACTATAAAAATATGTCAAGATTACAAATAAGTAATATGTCACAATTATATTATGATTTATTTAAAAGGAGGGTAACATGGAAAAATCATGGAAAATTACATTGGCTGATGGAACAAAACTTGAAAACTTAGGTTTAAATGGAAATAATTTTGTATCAGAAACTGAAATCACAGAGGAGGACTTCAAAGGAAAATTAATAAAAGTCAAAATAGAAGGAACTACTGAAGATGGACAAGAGATTACTGAAGAACATAATCATATGGAATTAGTACAAATTGCACACTATAAAGATGGATACTATTTCGTTTTAAGAGATATATCTGAAGCAGAACTAGAAAAATTGAAAATGCAATCTGATATTGAATATCTAGCAATGATGTCAGATATTGACTTGGAGGAGGAGTAGATTATGAGTAAAAATTTTGAAAAAGTAAAAAATTATTATGAAAATGGAATGTGGAACCAAACAAGAGTATATAATGCCGTTGGAAAATGGATTACAGAAGAGGAATATAAAGAAATTACAGGAGAAGACTACAAATAAATCTTTTGCGACAAAATTTTCTAAAAAAGCCTTAAAAATAAGTAATAAAAGTATATTAATAAAAAAATAAACGCCTAAAAATTGATTTTAGAGCGTTGTTTTTTGCGGTTTTTATAGAAAAATTGTAAGAGAGGAGGAAAAAGGTTTTTGGAAAGTATAACAACTACAATAATAAGTATAACTGCATTAATAGCAGCACTTGGGACACTTATTGCTACAGCTTTAAAAGCTAAAAAGGAAATCGAAAATACCTTACCTAGAAAAATACAAAAGCAATGCTCAATAGATATGGAAATTACAAATAAAATGGAAGCTTTGAAAGAATTTGTTAAGGCTGATCGTGTACAAATCTATGATTTTCATAATGGTGGTCATTATGCAAATGGAAGAAGTGCTTTAAAAACTTCATGTACTTTTGAAGTGGTAAGAACAGGAATAAAAAGCCATCAAAAAGAACTTCAAGCTGTTCCATTAAGTTGTATTCCTAGTTTTATTAGAACATTATTAAATGAAAAGCAAATGAAAATTAGTAATTTAGAAGATATAAAGGAATGTATGCCAGCAACTTATGGATTAAAAAAAGGACAAGAAATAGGTTCTTTTTTTGATATTATTTTAAATAATAAAAATGGAGATCCAATAGGATTTTTAGCATTACAATTTTCAAAAACAAATTGTGTAAATTTCTCAAATGATGAAATGAACGAGATCTTAAAATTAAAATTTTTTATTGAAGAAAACCTAGAAAAAATGGTCAGTAAAAAGTAGAAAGGAGGGAAATGTTATGGAACTAACAGCAGATATAATAATTGCTGTAGCAACGGCAATAGTAACAGCTATATTTGGTACATTGGCCAAGAAGTTTAATTGGGCTACTCAAGATTATATACCATATCAAAATATAGTAATTGGTATTATCGCAGGTATATTAGTATTTGCTACAGGTTTAAACACAAATATTCTATATTCATTAATTTTATGTATTTTTTCTGCAACAGCTGCAGGAGGAATATATGATGCAACAAAAACAAAATAGAAATAACAATTATTTCAAAAGATCCAGAAAAAATAATTTCTGGATTTTATTTATTTTAAAAAAGGAGGTATTCGTTATGGAAGAAAACGAAAAAATTACTTTAACACCAGAAATGGAAGAAGAATTATCAAATGGTAAAGAGGAGGGCGAAGAATAATGGGATTTTCAAGTTTAATTAAAAGTAAAGTTTTAGCATCTTCAAGTAACTATACACAAGGAAGAAAAGGTTACAAAGTATGTAAAATAACACCACATCACATGGCAGGTGTTTTAAGTGGAGAACAATGTGCAAAACTTTTCCAAAATCCAAATAGACAGGCAAGTGCAAATTATTGTATTGGTAACGATGGTGGAATAGTAGGATGTGTAGATGAAAATAATAGAGCATGTACAGCTAGTACATATTCAAATGACTGCCAAGCAATTACAATAGAAGTATCTAATAGTTCTACAGGAGGGGACTGGCCAATATCTGATGCTGCATGGAATTCTTTAGTTAATCTATGTGTAGATATATGTAAAAGATATGGTTTTACATTAAAATATGATGGTACTAAAAATGGAAGTTTAACAAGGCACAATATGTTTGCAGCTACAAGCTGTCCGGGTAAATATTTGCAAAATAGATTTCAAGAATTAGCTGATACAGTAAATGCTAAATTAAGTGGAAGTACAACAGAATCTTCAAGTACATCATCAAATAAAAAATCAAATGAAACCATTGCCGAAGAAGTTATTCAAGGAAAATGGGGTAATGGAGATGATAGAAAAAATAGATTAACTGCAGCAGGATATGATTATAATGCTATTCAAAAAATAGTAAATCAAAAACTGGGTGCAACATCTTCAAGTACATCATCAAATAAAAAATCAAATGAAACTATTGCCAATGAAGTTATCCAAGGAAAATGGGGCAATGGAGATGATAGAAAAAATAGATTAACTGCAGCAGGATATGATTATAATGCTATTCAAAAAATAGTAAATCAAAAACTGGGTGCAACATCTTCAAGTACATCATCAAATAAAAAATCAAATGAAACTATTGCCAATGAAGTTATCCAAGGAAAATGGGGCAATGGAACAGACAGAAAGAATAGATTAACTGCAGCGGGATATGATTATAATGCTATTCAAAAAATAGTAAATCAAAAATTAAAATAAACAATGAAAGAAGAGGAGAAAAAATCTCCTCTATTGTATATTTTTCAATTTTTGTTGTATATTATATAATATATCAAATGCTTCTTTACAAGTAGTATTCTCTAAATCTATATTTTGTATATTTTTTATAATACTACTGTAGGAGCCTTGATTTAAAGGTGCTTGATTAGTAACTAATTCGTATTTTAAGTCGAGACTTTCGAATAAATGTGTATATTTTTCTAATTTGGCGATAGGAAAACCACATTTTACTATTTCTGGACTTAAATTGGTAAGCTTCAATCCAATTTTGTTAGAAACTAATTGGGCATCTTCATTTAATAAATTATAAAAAATTCCTACTTGAAAAATATAAATTTTATTAGAATCTTTTTTCTTTAGTTCTTGATATTGCTTTAAAAGTTTACTCATTTTTTTTCTTACCTTTCTTTCTAACAATAATATCTCCAATTTCACAATTAAAAATATCACACATTTTCTCTAGTGTATCAAAACGAATACCTGTTGTCTGGTTTTCCATCATACGAGTAAGTGACTGATAACCTCCTTCCATTTGTTTGACAAACCAATACTTCGTTTTTTTCTGCTTTTTTAGTAATTCTTTTACATTTACTTGAATCATCTTATCACCTCCCTCTAATATACCTATTTTAAAGGAAAGTAACAATTATTTTAACTATTTGCAAATTGACTTAAATTGCAGATAACTATATTCTAATATAGTTATTTGTGTTATAATATATCTGTAGAAAGAAAAGAGGTAGTGTTCTATGAAAAATGCAGATGTATTAAACATATTAAATGAAATAAGCAATTTTTTAGATAGAGAAGAATATTATAAAGCTACAGAATATATAGAAAAGAAGAAAAACGAGATAAAACTCGAGAAAGATCCTTCAAGTGAATATATGGATAAATTAATAAAAGATTTAAAATAAAAGTCGAAATGTGTCGAAATTTGAAATAACGGATGTAGCAACGAAAAGCGGATTTAATATCTAACTTCTAATATAGTTATTTTTATTTACATAATATGGTAAAATATAAATAGTCAAAATAATTATATAGGAGGAACCATAAAGATGAAGAGTAAAAGAAATATAATGTTGAAAGAATTAAGAAAACATTTAACTTTTAGAGACAGAATACTGCTATATTTTTTTAAGACTATACATACAAAATTTATATAAAGGGAATCAAGCAAGGCTTTAATTGGCATTATTGATTAAAAAATTACATTAAAATTACATTAAAAAACAATAAACGGAGCGGGAAATATTTAGTAATTAGGTAAAAATTGGCTGTCATTACCGACTACCCGCTCCATCTGAAGACAACTTATGGACTATAAAAGGTTCGTAAGTTGTATTTTATGTATAAAACATAAATGATAAAAATTATATAAAATACTAAAACATAAATTTTATTAGCATATCAATTTTTTTGTCGTTTATAGTATAATCTTATTGAATTATAAACAAAAGGTATATGTTAGCTATATTATTAAATTTTTATATTGCTTATATAGTATTTGGAAGATTAGCAAATGGAATTTTTGAAATAATAAGACTTAAAGGTCAATTAAAATTATATAGGAAAAGCTTAATTGTTTACTATGTTTTTTTGGTTATACTAGATGCAATAGCATATTTACTTACTAAAAACTTAACATTATTATTTGTTGCAACTATAATTTCTTGGCTTATCTCAGTGATATATATGTTATATAACTTGAAATTAAAGTTTGAATTTCCAAATAGAGAGTCATTAAAGAATGTAATTAAATATGGATTTACATATTCTTCAGAAAGACTATTATCTAAAATATTTTTACTATATAAATTGACAACCAATAATAAATTCTCTATAATGTGTTCATAAAGAGGAGTACCAAAATGAATAAACTAATTATTATTACAGGAATAAGCGGAACAGGAAAAAGTACACTAGCCCAAATGCTATATAACAAAATAGAGAATAGTGTTATAATATCATTTGACAAATTATCTGAAAATACTTATGATATGATAGGCTTTAATAACGAAAAGGAGAAAAAAGACTTAGGACTTTTAAATGAAAAGATATATAAAAGTTTAATCAAACAATACATGAAAAGAAATGATGGCGTAATTATGTTAGAAAAACCATTTAGAGTAAAAAGGAAAAATATGAACCGTATTTTGAATATGACTATAACCAATTAAAGAAAGAATATTATGAGTTACTATCAAATAGTATCAACTTGGGAAATGTTATAAATATAGACGATATTGAAAAGCTAGATATAGATAAACTTATAGAAGAAATAATGAGCTAATTATAAGAATACATCTTAGTACTAATATTAGTTTTATAAGAAAATTAAAAGATTATAAAGTACTATTATAGTATTTATTTTGAACGGAGGTGAAAATTTATGAGAGAAGTAAAACCTTATACTATGTATAGACATTTCAAAGGTTCAAGAGCTTTAGTTATTACTACTGCTAAACATAGTGAAACTGGGGAAGATTTAGTTGTATATTGCTGTATGGATAATAAAGGAAAGACAAACCATAAAGATGGAATTTATGCAAGACCATTAGAAATGTTTTTATCAGAAGTTGACCATGAAAAATATCCAGACGTAAAGCAGAAATATCGTTTTGAAGAAATTACTGACGAAGAATTATAATAATACATTAAATGAATATGAATATAAATATAAATAAAAATAATCCACTAAAGTAGTGGATTTATTTTTACTTAATGTAAGCTTAATGTAAGCTTACGGCTGTGACGGGGATAATTACTTCTTATCTTTTTTCTTCTTCTTTTTAGAAGTTTTCTTTGAAGCATTCTTCTCAGACTTATTTGCGGTCTCAGATTCTAGTTCAAGGTTATCTACTTTGTTAGAAGATGTTGTGGAGATATCATCAGAATTTAAAGATTCTGAACTTTCTGATATTTCTTTAATTTCTTCAGTATTATCTTCTTTTTTCTTCATTTTTTTACGATAAAACCAAAATACAAATACAACGAACGCAATAATAAGTAATATAAGAACTATGTGTGAATAATTATCTAATATGCCAAGAATATTTGTCCAATTTTCACCAACTATACTACCAACTACAATTAAAACTGTATTCCAAATAGCAGAACCTGTTATTGTATAAAGTAAAAATTTCCCTATAGGCATTTCACTCATACCAGCAGGAATAGAAATTAAACTTCTAACTATAGGAATAAATCTACAGAAAAATACAGTTTTGTTTCCTTTGGTGTCAAACCACTCGTCAGCTTTATCAATATCTTCATATTTTATTCTTAAAATTTTTCCTATTTTCCCAGATACTATCTTTTTAAGACGCTCTTTATTTAATATTTTACCAATATAGTATAAAACAATAGCGCCAAGTAAAGAACCTAAAGTTGCAGCTATAACCATAAGTGGAATGCTAAGATTTGTAT
>CALXWR010000042.1 GCA_944392465.1 uncultured Clostridia bacterium
CAACGAATTACTTGATTTACACCAGGTCCTAATTCATCAGAATTTTCTCTAGTAAATATTTTAACATCTACTATAGTACCTGCTTCTCCATGTGGAACACGAAGTGATGTATCTCTAACTTCTCTTGCTTTTTCTCCAAATATTGCACGAAGTAATCTTTCTTCTGCAGTAAGTTCTGTTTCTCCTTTTGGAGTAACTTTACCAACTAAGATATCTCCAGGTCTTACTTCTGCACCAATTCTTATAATACCGTTTTCATCTAAATCTTTTAATACATCGTCTCCAACATTTGGAATATCTCTCGTAATTTCTTCAGGTCCAAGTTTAGTATCACGACATTCACAATCATATTCTTCAATATGGATTGATGTATAAACATCTTCTTTAACAAGTCTTTCACTAATTAAAACAGCGTCTTCATAGTTATAACCTTCCCAAGTTGTAAATGCTATTAGCACATTTCTACCAAGTGCCATTTCTCCATTTTTAGTTGCAGGACCATCTGCTAAGATATCTCCTTCTTTAACTTTTTCTCCTTTAGAAACAACTGCCCTTTGGTTAATACATGTACCACCATTAGTTCTCTTGAATTTTCTTAACTTATAAGTATCTAATTCATCTTTATTATTTCTAACTGTAATTTCATCACCAGTTACTTTTTCTACAACACCTGCATTTTTAGCTGTAACTGTAATTCCAGAATCTTTAGCAGCTCTATATTCCATACCTGTTCCAACAATTGGAGATTCTGGCATTAAAAGTGGAACTGCTTGACGTTGCATGTTAGCACCCATTAAAGAACGTTTAGCATCATCATGCTCTACAAACGGAATCATTGCTGCTGCAACAGATACAAGTTGTTTTGGAGAAACATCTACAAAGTCAACTCTGTCTTTGTCAACCATTGTAATTTCTTCTCTCATTCTTACTTTTATTTTATCATTTACAAATTTTCCGTTTTTATCTAATGGTTCAGATGCTTGTGCAATTATGTATTTATCTTCTTCATCTGCTGGCATATATACAACTTCATCTGTAACTTTTCCAGTTTCATGGTCTACTTTTCTATAAGGAGTTTCTATAAACCCATATTCATTTATTGTAGCAAATGATGAAAGTGCTGAAATAAGTCCAACGTTAGGTCCTTCTGGTGATTCTATCGGACATAGTCTACCATAGTGAGTATAGTGAATATCTCTAACCTCGAATCCAGCTCTTTCTCTTGAAAGACCTCCAGGTCCTAATGCTGAAATTCTTCTTTTATGTGTAAGCTCAGAAAGTGGGTTTGTTTGATCCATGAATTGTGATAATTGTGAGCTTCCAAAGAATTCTCTTATTGATGATGTAATTGGTTTTGTGTTAATTAATGTTTGTGGTGTTACAACATCTAAGTCTTGTATTGTCATTCTTTCACGAACAACTCTTTCAAGTCTTGTTAAACCAATTCTAAATTGATTTTGTAATAGTTCACCAACACATCTAATACGTCTATTTCCCAAGTGATCAATATCATCAATTACTCCAAGTCCGTGGTCCAAGTTTAATAAATAACTTATAGAAGCTATTATATCTTCAGTTGTTACATGTCTTGGAACTAATTCTTCATATCTTTCTTTTATAACATCATGTAATTTATCTTCTTCAGTTGAATCTATAATTGATTTCAATACATTGTAATTTACATATTCTTTTATGTGAATATCACTCACATCCACATTTGGCAAATATTTGTGAATATTTACTGTACCATTTCCTATAATTCTTACTCTTCTGTCTTCTATTTTTACATCAACCACATTAATACCAGAATTTTGAATGTTTTCTGCAACTTCTTCTGATATAACATTATCTTTTTGAACAAATACTTCACCAGTTTCAGGGTCAACTACATCTTCAAAAGCAACTTGTCCTGTAATTCTAGTAGCAAGACTTAGTTTTTTATTAAATTTATATCTTCCAACTTTAGCTAAATCATATCTTCTATGATCAAAAAATAATCCATTAAATAAATTTCTAGCAGCATCTACTGTTGGAAGTTCTCCTGGTCTTAATTTCTTATATATTTCAATTAAAGCTTCATCTTGTGTTTTTATTGTATCTTTTTGAATTGTTGCCGTTAATTTTGGTTCTTCTCCAAAAAGTTCTACCATTTGCTCATCTGTCATTATACCTAAAGCACGAAGTAAACAAGTAACAGGTATTTTTCTGGTTCTATCAACTCTTGCCCAGAACACATCATTTGCATCTGTTTCATATTCTATCCAAGCACCTCTTAAAGGCATTACAGTTGATGTATAAATTTTCTTTCCTGTTTTATCATAACTTGAATCGAAATAAACTCCTGGTGAACGAACTAACTGGCTTACTACAACTCTTTCTGCTCCATTAATTATAAAAGTACCACTATCAGTCATAAGTGGGAAATCTCCAAGATAAATTTCTTGTTCTTTTATTTCTCCTGTCTCACGATTAATAAGTCTTACTTTTACATGCAATCTTGTTGAATATGTTGCATCTCTTTCTTTTGCTTCTTCTACTGTGTATTTAGTTTTGTCTTCCATGTAGTAATCAAGGAATTCTAGAATTAAATTTCCTGAATAATCAACTATCGGAGATATATCTCTTAAGATTTCTCCTAGTCCTTCTTCTACGAACCAATCGTATGAATCTTTTTGGACTTTAATTAAGTTTGGCATTTCGATTGAATCACCAATTTTTGCAAAAGTCTTACGAGAACATTTCTCATGTTTAATTTCTTTTATCAAAGAAAATCACCCCTAAAAAAGATTAAGCAGAATTAAAATATATAAAATTCACAAAGAAGTCCTTCTTGTCATCAACATTATGTATACGTTTTTATTGGTTTACTGCTCTCTAAACCCTTATTTCCGTAAATAACATTGAAGCAATTCCTCTTCTTTCCAAATTAACATAACGATAAAAAAACGGCAATAAAAAGGCAGGTCGGTATTTTTTATCAATTACCAACTAACCTTCTTCTGTTTATTTGTTAAAATTTATTAGCAAAGATTAACTTTTTAATTTGAATCACCCTTAGTTTTCATTTAAGAGTTTCCGTAAGTTTTACCATGTCGTCCGATAAAACTCCTATACTATCATAGTATATAATATTTTTCATATGCTTGTCAATATTTTTAGTAGATTTTTTCCAATTTTTAATCTCGTTTTTTAAATTCATAATTTTTTGAACTCATATGTTTTTATAATTTATCCTCTTTTCTAATATAATAATTAGGTTTAATTTGCTCAATATATCCTTCTATCTCCATCATAATTATTATTGATGTTATCTCTTGTATCGGCTTATTTAATTTAATAGCAATTTCATTTATATGTAGTGGCAAATTAGAAAGCATTTTGTATATCATCAAATAATCTTTGTTTTTTACTATGCTTGTTTTTTTAGTTAAATAATTAATTATATTTTTTTGATCTGTTTTTACATTTAAATCTATATTAAATTCTGTATTTAAATTTTCTAATTTTTCATCTAACATATAGCTCTCGTCCGATTCATTATTTTTATTTGTTTTTCTGCTTTTATTATTCTTATTGCTTTTATTATTCTTATTGCTTTTATTGTTCGACTTATTAATCTTATCTGTTTTATCACTTGCATTGTTTTTGTTGTTCTTATTACTTGTCTCAACTTTAGTTTTAGTAGGATTAATTTCATCTATTATTTGTTTTGGTTTAGTAACTAATATAGCACCTTTCTGAATTAACGCATTTGTGCCCAATCCTGTGTTAGCATATATATTATTTGGAATAGCATACACAGTTTTTCCTTGTAAACGTGCATATTTAGCAGTAATACTACTACCACTTACAAATGCTGCTTCCACTACAAGTAATGCATCTGATAACCCACTTATAATTCTATTTCTTAGAGGAAAATTTCTTTTGTCTACTTGAGTGTTTGGCGGATACTCTGAAATTATACAACCTCCGCTTTCTAATATTTTGTAGAATAACCATTCATTTTCTTTAGGATAAATATAATTAAACCCTCCTCCTAAAACTGCAATAGTTTTTCCGTCTTTGTTAAGAGCTGTATCATGTGCAATACTATCAATTCCAAGTGCCATACCACTTACAATACAAATTCCTTTTTCACTTATTTCTTTTGCGAATTCCTTTGACACTCTTCTTCCATAATCAGTACACTTTCTAGCCCCAACTATTCCCACTATATATTCAGAATTTAATAATTCTATATTTCCTAGCACATAAAGTTCTATGGGAAAATTGTTTATTTCCAATAATCTTTTAGGATATCTCTCATCTTCTATGTCTAATTTTATTATATCTATAATAATCCCACCTTTTAATTTTTCCAATATTTTCTGTCTAAATTTCTATATTGAATTGCTTCAGCAATATGCTTACTTTCAATATTAGGTTTATTTTCTAAATCAGCTATTGTTCTTGCTACTTTAAGTATTCTACTATATCCTCTAGCACTTAAGCCTAACAACTCAAATGCATTTTGAATTATCCTTTTTGAATCATCATCTATTTTGCAATATATCTCCATTAAGTTTGGTGTTAATTCACTATTAGAAAAAATACCATATTCTTTATATCTTTCAAGCTGTATATTTCTAGCATTATTAACCCTTTGCTTTATTTCATTGGAACATTCTACTCTATCACTACTCTCTAGTTTCTGATACTTAACAGGTGTAACCTCGATTTGAATATCTATTCTATCTAAAAGAGGTCCACTTATCTTGCTCATATATCTAGATATGGACTCCGGTGAACATGTACATTCTTTATCTCTTGACCCATAAAAACCACATGGACATGGATTCATAGATGCAACAAACATAAAATTGCACGGATATGTAAAACATGCATTTACTCTACTTACAGTAACCTCTCTATCTTCCAATGGTCCTCTTAATACTTCTAAGGTATTTTTATTAAACTCAGCAAGCTCATCCAAAAAAAGCACTCCATAATGTGCCAAACTAATTTCTCCTGGCTTTGGTATTTTTCCTCCTCCAATTAAAGAATTTACAGTTATAGTATGATGAGGTGCTCTAAAAGGTCTTTTTAAAAGTATAGGACAGTCTTTTGAAAGTAAACCTGATATGCTATGAATTTTTGTAACCTCCAAAGCTTCCTCAAAAGTAAGATCTGGCAATATTGTAGGAATTCTTTTTGCAAGCATTGTTTTTCCGTGACCCAGGTGCTCCAACCATTAAAACATTATGTCCACCGTGCAGTAGCAATTTCTAATGCTCTTTTTACATTTTCTTGTCCTTTTACCTCAGAAAAATCTACAGCATATTGATATTTCCTATCTGAAAAGTCTCCCATATTACTTTTAGTTGGAATAATATATTTGTTTTCATTTAAATAATCAACAACTTCAGATAAATTTTGTACTCCTATAACTTTTACTTCTTTTACAATAGCCGCTTCTTCTGCATTATCTTTTGGCAAAATCATTCTCTTAATCCCTAACTTTTTTGCCTCAATGCATATTGGCAAAATACCATTAACTTTATTAATTTTGCCATCTAAAGATAATTCACCAATAAATATTGTATCATCAAAACTTTGAAATCTAATATTTTGAAAATCCATTAAAATTCCAATAGCTATTGGCAAATCAAAGAAAGACCCCTCTTTTCTAGTATCAGCAGGTGCCAAATTAATTACAATTCTTCTACTTTGAAATTCAAACCCAGAATTTTTTATAGCTGTTCTCACTCTTTCTTTTGATTCTTTTACTGTAGTATCTGGAAGGCCTACCACTTCGAAATTAGGCAGTCCAGATGACACATCAACTTGAATATCAACAAGATATCCATCTAAACCTTGTAAAGACATACTTTTAATTATAGATAACATACTACACCTCTTTTATTGGATTTGAATTTAAAAAAAATTTTATTTGATTATTAAAATATTTAAAATTTAAATTTTTGCGAAAAAATTATTTACTATACAAAAGTATTTTTAATATAAACTTCACGCACAAAAAACAATATTAAATAATTTGTTTGATATGATTAATTTTGAACTTATCCTCTGTTATATATACTTCAATTACATCTAACCTTATGTATTCATTTTCCATATGTTTTAAATATAAATAATATTTTACTGTCCTAATTAAATGCTTTTGCTTTTGGTTAGTAACTGCTTCAATTGGCTTTCCAAAAAACAAATTGGTTCTAGTTTTAACTTCAATAAAAACTATTTCTTTTTTATCTTTTGCTATAATATCAATTTCACCTTGGTTAGCATAAAAATTCCTCTCGATAATTTTATATCCTAAACCCATTACATATTTAACCGCAATCTCCTCACCGATTTTGCCTATTTCGTGTCTTAGATACATTTTACCTAAAAGCATCCCTCCTTGCACTTTTACAAAATGCAATTATTATAATTAAAATTAATTCATTTGTTTGGAAATTTATTTAGAACATAAATCTTTTGAAAAAAGTATAACTATAGTAATACATTTTCCATAATTTGTCAATAGTTTTAAGAATGTTTTTTATTTTTTTATTGGTCACCCTTTGTTCTTGCCGATTCAAGTTTCCGACGCAAGGAGGAAATCCTAAGGGAAATGGCAATTGTAGTTTTTTTATGTAATGAGAAATTTCTCATTACATAAAAAAGCAAATAATTTTTATAAAAAAATTATCTGCTTTCTTTGATTTTATTTAAAAATTGATTTTGTATAAAATTCTTTTCTAATAGGCATTCTCAACTGAATAATCTGTTATCATGTATTTATCGTTTTCATAAATAACAGTTACAGTTATACGCTGTCTTATAGTATTTCCTATAGAATTATAATTCTCTAATAAAACTTTTGAAGTGTTACCGTCTGAACTAATAACTTTAGCTTTGTCATAATCTATAACATCTCCATCTCCAACACCGCCAGATACCCAATACAATTTTCCATTATATTCTTCAAAACCATAATCAAAGTTTGAATCAGAAGCTAATTTATTTATAACATCAGAAGTCATATATTGTTGTAAACTTTTTTTCATATTATCAACACTTTGAGCTCCAACAACTTCATCTACCATCATAAACTCATCAACTCCAGGTATTGAAACTTTTCCTGTTACATCCTTGTAGTCATATACATAATACCAACCATATGTTGAGCCTAAATAAGCTGCTGAAAACCACTTAAGATTATCTCCAATTCTAGATTTAATATTATCGTTGGTTAATTTTGCTTTTTCCAATTCTTCTTGCTTTTTTTGTTCATCAATTACTTTATTTATTTCTTCCACTCTATTGGTAACATTTTGCTTAATCTCATCAGTCGTTAGCTCTTCATCTGGTCTATAATCATTAACAGCATTAGTAATTGTGTCTCTAAAATCCATAGCATCAGAACTAAAGTCTACATCAAATTTGCCTTCATTAGATATATCTATCTCAACAAAAACCTTATCAAAATCAGAAACATTCATATTTTCCTCATTTCTAACAAAACTATCCTCATCAAAAGCAACTTCCAAAGTTTCTGTTGTATTGCCTGTTAAACTATCTGTAAGATTATCTATTGATTGATAAGTATGCATTCCGTCAGACTTAACATGCTCATACCAACCATATTCTGAACTTTCTATATTATATAAATATTCTACAGAACTTGGACTATCGCTTTTACTAAAACTCATTCCCTCTGCATCAGCATAATATATGTTTGAATACTCATTATTCTCCTTTTGATAAGAAATAACCATTACTGGATTTTTATCCTCTGTAGCCTGAACAAATTCTACAGACACATTATTTATTTCTTGCTCAAGTCCATATTTAGTTTTATCCTCTGAAGTTTTTACCTCTTTTAAATATGCATAGTATGTATCACCCCATGCTGATCCCACGCTTTCACTTAACATCATATTTCTAACTACAAAGCCAATTACAACAAATAATGCTATTAAAGCCAAAATAGATACTGAAATAATTATAATTTTAGTTTTCTTAGACATTTTCCCCTCCTAATTTATTAATATATTTTAAAGTCCTACAGACTTAACGCCATATGAAGCTTGAGCATAAGTAAATCCTTCATTTCTTAGCTGTTTTACCAACTCTTTTTTATTAAATGTTTTAATACTCATGTACTCTTCTGCTTTTAATGCTGCTTGCTTTTCCCAATTTGCATCACAATTTTCCACACCATAAGTAGATTCTGAAGCAGAAAATCCCGCATTTCTTAACTGATATCTTAAACTAGATTCCGAAAAAGCAGTTACCTCTAAATATTCTTTAGCTTTTTTAACCGCTTGCTTCTTCCAATTAGCTCCACAATTATTAACCGCATAACTTGTTTGTGAAACTGTATACCCTTTATTTCTTAAAAGCTTCTTTAATCCAGATTTAGAAAAAGCAGATGATTTTAAATATTTTCTTGCCTTAGATAAAGCTTTTTTCTTTCCTTCCGAAACAACTGAACTAGATGTATTTGATGATTTATTTTTTATTGATTTTATATTAATAGAAGTTTTAGTGTTTTTGTTATTTGATGTTTTACTTGTATTATCTTTATCATCATCTTTTAAATCATCTTCATTATTAGAACTATCCTTTTGATCCATATCAGTAATTTCATTAGTTATTACATTTTCAGTCATGCCTATACCACTATTCTGAAAGTTTCCATCAGAATTAAAGTTAAGCAAACTTTCCGAACTACGTGAAGCTTTATTTACACCCCACATAATTAAAATAATAACTAAAATTATTACTATAACAGCTACAATCATAAAATACAATTTTTTTCTATATAACTCATCAATCGTACCAAATTCGTTGTTTTCGTTATTTTTTCTTTTATCCGGCTTTGAAATTGAACACTTACTTTTCCTTGAATTATTATTCGTGTCGTTTCCAGTATTTTCTATTTTGCTTTTTTTTGAAGTATCACTAACCTTTAAATTTTCATCTAAATTTTCTGATTTTGGCTTTTTTGCATTCATCTCTTTATTTTTTTCTTTTTCCATAATATACCCCAACATATAACATATAATATTACAATTAACATTTTTTTATAAACTATCTTTATATAATATATCATATTTAGAAATAACTATCTAGTGTAATTGACCAATTTCTATTATTTTCTAAAATGCAATTTCAGGTTTACTTTATAACGAGTTTTTGATATTATAAGCAAAAAGAGGTAAAAATGAACAAAGTTAATGCAGAAATAAATAGATACAACCATTTAAATAAATATTTAAAAGAAAAATTTGGAGAAAGAACTTTAAAAATATGCATTGATGGCAATTTTACTTGTCCAAATAGAGACGGAACAAAAGGAATTGGTGGATGTATATTTTGTAGTGAAAAGGGCTCAGGAGACCATCTACACAAAGACACAATTACGAACCAAATAACAAACTATTTTAACAGCTATAAAGCCGAAAGAGCAAATAAATTTATAGTATATTTTCAAAATTATACTAACACATATGACTCATTGAAAAATTTAAAGAAAAGATATGACTCAGCATTAATAGATGATAGAATCGTAGGACTATCAATTGCTACAAGACCAGACTGTATTAATGATGATATTGCCAAGCTTTTAAAAAGCTATACAAATAAATATTACGTATCAGTTGAACTAGGTCTGCAAACTGCAAATGAAAAAACAGGAACTTTAATTAATAGATGCTATACAAACGATGACTTTACGAAAGCAGTAAAAATACTAAATAAATACGAAATAGACGTAATAACGCATATTATGGTAGGACTACCAAACGAAACAAATGAAGATATAAAAAGCACTATACAATTTATAAACCAACAAAATATACAAGGCCTAAAAATCCATTCATGCTATATTGTAAAAAATACAAAATTAGAAGAAATGTATTTAAATGGGATTTATAGACCTATAGAGTTAGATGAATACTTACATTCTTGTGCATATATTTTAACACATATAAGCCCTAAGCTTATTATACATAGAGTATCTGGTGATGCACCAAAAGATTTACTTGTCGCACCAGAATGGAACAGACACAAGAAGTGGATTATTAATGGATTAGACAAGTTAATGAAAGAAAAAGATTTGTGGCAAGGTATGGAATATGACGGATGAGGTTGGGATTGTAATTTTCTCCTAAATTATAAAGTGATCTAATGAAGAACAAGAGGTTTAGTAGTTTCTCTAAGTTATAATCCGCTGTTATGATTTGATATAATATGATATGATATAATTTAATGTGCTTATTCCCTTGCACATATATATTATTGCTCTATTTGGTGCAATGATAATATTTTGTTTAAAATTTAACCACTATGTTTATATTTTAACATAATTATGTGAATAGTTGTTGTCCTTTTACACAAATATCCCAACACTTTTATCACATTAATACTAACTTATTTTCTATTGTACTGCTTTTCTTAATTAAATAAACATTCCAATGAATTAATCTGTCTAACTTTTTATTGTCTTCTAAATTAAGATTTTCAATTAAGAATTTATACTTCAAACAATTAGCAATTATAGCAAATCTTAAATTAATTTCTGCATATTTTTTCGTAATTGCATTTCCTCGCCTTCTGCGATTACTCTTTAATTTCTTTCTTCCCACATCAATAAGTTTCAATGTTTTTATTTCTTTGCTTATTAATTTTTTATCTTCAACATATCTTTCAATTATTTCATTCTTCAATTCTAAATTTTCTTTGTTATTCTTTTTTAGGTAATATAAATACAACAAATCAATCTCTTCGTCCAAATTATCAAGAAGAGAATTCTTTAACTTTTCTTTATATAAATCTTCTATAAAGTATGTTGCATCATAAAGAATACAATAATTCATTAAATCAAATATATATAAATTATTATGCTCTGAATCATCAAATTCTATTGCCACATTACATATTAACTTACAAAAATCATTAGATATTTCATTTTTTATAAAGTTTACCAATCCTGCATCCATTTATTTTCTCCTTTGTTCTTTAATTTTTAGTTAGCTTAAGCTTCTAAACAATTTTATTCTATGTATAACACATATTTTTTGACTTATTTTATCATCTTTTTCCAATTTTTTCAAGATAAATATATTATTTTGTATTTATTTTTTATATTTTGTACTGTTATGTCTATTTTAAGAGTATGATAATATATATACATTTTTGAAAATAACGTTTCAATATCAGACAAACCAATGAAGATAATTAAACATGTTTCTTAATCTTTTTTTATAAATTACTTGTCATAGATCAGCAATTGCAGTTTTGCCAGTTTTATAATCTAGTTTTTTGCACTCATCATGCACAGCTTTACTTCCCAATCTGTTTCTTTAAACCCTATTAATATACCTTTATCACTAATTAGTATTGGTCTTTTAATTAACATTCCGTCACTTGCAAGTAATTTTATCTTTTCTTCGTCTGTCATATTAGGAAGTTTTTCTTTTAAGTTTAATGATTTATACTTCAGTCCACTTGTATTAAACCATTTTTTTGTTTCTTTTCCACTTATTTTTATCCATTTTGTTAATTCTTTTTCTGTTGGATTATTTTCTATAATATGTCTATCTTCAAATTGTATGTCATTTGCCTCTAACCATTTCTTTGCTTTTTGACATGTTGTACATTTGGGATATTCAATAAATAAGTTTTTCATATAAAATCCTCCTTGCATTTATCTTTTTTTATTATAGCAGATATTTATATAGGAATCTATAGTATATTGTAAAACCTTCGGGTTATGAGTAAAGCTCGTAAAGTATTGGTAAATCTAGCTTTGAGGTGTATTTGTTGGTATATTCGGTGTGCCCAATTTTTTAACTTTGTAAATTTATGTGATTTTGGGTTATTTTTGGTGAGTTGTGTGCCCATTTTGAGCCCAATTATTTTAATAAATTTATGGAGGTTTTGATTATGAATAAAAAATGTTTTTGTTGTTTTAATAATATGAATAAAGATGATAATGATGACGAATTATTACAAGATTGGATGGAATTTAGATTTGAAAAATTAGAAAGTAATTTGACTGATGAAGATAGAAAACATGCTCTTAATTATGATACTTTTTGCGAAAAGATTCTTGATATTATTCCAGACAAGGACTCTGATTATGTTTCTGATATTCTTGATGATTTTAGAGAAGAGTTATTAAATCATTGTGTTTATTGGAATGAGAAGTATTA
>CALXWR010000043.1 GCA_944392465.1 uncultured Clostridia bacterium
ACAGAAATGATAGTATTATACAATACTGGAAAAGTAATAGTATTTAACTATGTAACAGGAGAAGTAATTTATGAAAATAACGAAAAAGCAGACTCAGGATTAGTAGATTACTTAGAAGGAAGTATTTCTAACATATGGAATAATTATGAAGAAAAACAACAAGAGTATGCAAAGAGCAAGGATTTAGAACAAAAGCTTACAAAATTACCAATAGAAGAAGCGTTAAAGGAAATTATGGATAGTAGCACCGATAATACAAATGGTGTAAGCAGAAATCCAAATAAGCTAGAAGAAAACAATAATACTGCCAACAAAGATATAGCGCAAGGAACAACAAGTGGAAACGAAGATAGAAACTCAGGCAATAATTCAAATACAAGCTCAGACAACAGTTACGTTTCAGTTTACAATGCAGAAACAAAAGAATATGAGGTATACAGCGAAAACGAAATACTAAACGAAAGTAGAGAAACACCAGTATCAGAAACAGAAAAGATAAAACAAAACGGATTAGAAGGAATATATGGATATAATGCAAAAGAAGAAACAAAGCCACAAACAAATGGAGCAATAATAGTAATAGCAACAATAGTTGTAGCAGTAATTGCGTTGGTTATTTTAAGAAAAGTTGTTGTAAAAAATAATACAAAAAAGAAAAAATAAGGCTAATGAATTTAAATTTTCTTAACTAAAAAGATGCCAGAGATGGCATCTTTTTATGGAGTGGGCAAGATAAAGAACGACCAGGTTTTATTTTGATTTTGGATTTTTTAAAACAGAAAAAGTATAAAAAAAGTTTGCCTCTAAATTTAAATTATGATAATATAATAGTGGAATTTTTATAATGAGAAATTTAGGAGGAAACAATGGATAAAAATAAAAATAACGGAACAGGAATTATGTTTGGAGCTATTATATTAATGGTAGTAATATTTGCTATTATACTTGTTGTATTTTTTGTAAATGGTGCAAAGAATGGTAGCAGAATAGGACAAGTGTATAGCAATAGTTTACAAGAAAATGCGGCAAATGAAGACACAAATGAGATAGATGCTAATAATACTAATAATGTAGAATATGTATCTTTAAATAATGGGCTTGATCAAGGAAATTCTGTAGATATGCCAATTAATGCAGATAATGCTAAAAAATTTGATAAAAGCTATATAGGCAAATATACTTGGAAGGATGGAGATAATTCTATATCATTTGAATTATCTGAAGAAAATGGAGAAACAAAATATAGATTGTTATACTATCCAAATGAAGTGGCTCATGCAAGTGAAGAATTGTGGGGGGATTGGAGTACTAGTTTAAATATAGTACTTGTGGATAATGAGAATGAAGATGCAATAGCTACATATAGTTTTAATGATATTACATATAACGAGAATAAAAGTATAAGTATTTCTATTCAAGTAAGAGATGTTATAAATAAGCAATTAGAAATGTATAAAATACCGGATGGAAAATACACATTTAAAAAAGCAGACTAGTAGTTGAGAATGGTGAATGAATATTTTATAAATTAATTAAGTAATGGTAGTTTGAAATATGTGCAAAATGATTTTCAAACTACTATTAAATTAATTCGCGAAAAAAACAAAGAGTATTATGAGAAAAAATATAAGGAGGGAAAAAATGGACAAGGATAAGATGAAAAAAATTTTAGCAATAATTTTAGGTGTTATAGTGTTATTCATAATTATAAGGGCTTTAATAATATGGGTAATTTAATGTGTTGTATCAAAGAAAAAATACGTTCATCGAAGTAAAAAGAAAGAAACAGTTTATAAATATAATAGGAGGGAAAAATGGACAAGGAAGTAAATGAAGAAATAAAAGAAGAAAAAGTAGAAAAAGCCGAAGGTAAAAGCAAAAAAATAAATTTATGGAGAAAATTAAAGAAAAATATTAAGCTAATAATTGCATTAATAATTATCCTATGTATAGCTTTATTCATGATTTTTGGTGTTAATAGAAAAGCAGATGTTGATACTGCACTTCTAACTCAGCTATTAACAAAATCTAGCGAATTAACAACTGCAAAACTTAAGTTGACAGGATTATCAGAATATAATGATGAAGGAGTATATATTCTAAATAGGTCTGATTTTACAATGTACTTTACAGCAACAGTAAGAGCAGGTATCAACTTAGAAAATGTAAAAATAGAATCAGATTCAATACAGAAAAAAATATTTATTACAATACCAGCTGCTGAAATATTTGAGGTTAAGGTAGATCCAGAAAATATTAGATTCTATGATACAGGATTTGCATTATTTAATGTTGATGAAAAAGAGGATTTAGCAAAGGCATTGTCTCTTACAGAAAAGGATGCAAGGGAACAAGCCGCTGGGACAGGCATATTGGAGCTAGCAAATCAACAATCAGAAATTTTAATAAAGGGAATATTGGCTAATGCTATACCTGATGGATATACAATTGAAGTGAAGAAATAGAAGGTGAGACCATGATTATAGACAATAATGGATTAAATGTAGCTGAAAATAATTAAAAATTCCGCAAAAAAGGAGTGATGAGTTATGGCAAAGAGTAAATGGGTATCGTTTTTCCTATGTTTGTTCTTAGGAATATTTGGAGCACATAAATTCTATGAAGGTAGAATATTGTTTGGAATTATTTACATATTTACAGGAGGTTTATTTGGAGTAGGAGTTATAGTTGACCTAATTATTCTTATACTAAAACCTAATCCATATTATCCATAGTAATATTGCAGTTATATTAAAAACGAGAAATTTGCAAAATATATAGTAAAAAACTAATTTATATGGTAAAATAAAGATAGATTGGAGGAGATATATATGAGCGATAAACAATTGATAATAAATACAGTTCAAAATATAGATGATAAAACAAGTTATGAAGAAATATTATATACATTATATATACAATTAGAAATTCGAAAAGGTATAAAGGATATGGAATCAGGCAATACAAAGACTAGCAATGAAGTAAAGGAAAAGCTTTAAGAAAATTGAAAAGAGATATGAGTAATTAAAGACTAGATTGAAAAATCTAGTCTTTAATGTTTATAAAATTATACAAATCAATCCGCCACTACCTTCATTTACAATACGCTCTAATGTTTCTTGCAATTTTCCTTGGGCATCTACAGGCATCTTAGCAAGTTTTGCTTGAAGACCTTCATTTACTAATTCATGTAAGCTTCTTCCAAAAATATTTGATTCCCATATTTTTGTTGGGTCATCTTCAAAGTTTGAAAGCAAATAATTTACTAATTCTTCAGATTGCTTTTCACTTCCGACAATAGGAGATACTTCAGTTTCTATTTCTGCTTTAATCATGTGAACCGATGGGGCACGAGCATGTAGTTTAACACCAAATCTGGTTCCTTGTTTTATAATTTCAGGTTCATCTAATATTAATTCATCAATTGAAGGTGTTACAATTCCATAACCAGTAGCTTTAACTTCTTCCAATGCATGTGATACTTTATCGTATTCTTTTTTTACATTTGCAAGTTCTGTAATTGTAGCAAATAGGTCGCCTTCATTAGATATAGAAACACCAGATATTTCTGTAAGTACTTTATAAAATAGTTCGTCATAAAGATTGATAGAAATATTAACAGTACCTTCTCCAAGCTTAATTTCATCTACTACAGTTTTATCGATAATTTGAGTTTTTTGTAATTGTTGAATACCACCATCTACTTGTTTTAAAACAGAAACATTTTCAAAACCAGTCTTTATTTCTGAATATAATTCTTCTTTTAACCAATGAGAAGAATCTAAACCATCAATCCATTTAGGAAAATTAATATTAACCTTTTCAATAGGAAACTCATAAAGTATTTTACTAAATATATCTGTTATATCTTCCATATCTAATCTTAAACAATCAGCAGGAATAACAGAAGTTTCATATTTTTCTTCTAATTCACGAGCTAAGTTTTTGGTATAATCAGAAAATGGGTCATCAGAATTTAAAACAATAACAAAAGGTTTATGTAATTCTTTTAATTCTTTAACAATTCTTTCTTCAGCAGAAACGTAATCTTCTCTTGGAATGTCAGTAATACTACCATCAGAAGTAACCAAAATACCAATAGTTGAATGTTCTTCTATAACTTTTTTAGTGCCAATCTCGGCAGCTTGTTCAAAAGGAATCTCCTCATCAAACCATGGTGTCTTAACCATTCTAGGAACGTCATCTTCAAGATAACCAATAGCATTATTTACTAAATAACCAACACAATCCACCAATCTAGTTTTTAGTTTTAAATTATCACCAATAGTGATTTCAACAGCTTCATTTGGAATAAACTTAGGCTCTGTAGTCATAATAGTTCTGCCACCAGCACTTTGAGGAAGTTCGTCCTGAGCACGTTCCCTTTTATATTCATTATCTATATTAGGAATAACAAGTAAATCCATAAATCTTTTAATAAAAGTAGATTTACCAGTACGCACAGGACCAACAACACCAATATAAATATCACCTTGAGTTCGATTAGCTATATCTTGATATAATTTTAAATTTTCATCCATTAATTAAATAACCCCCTTAAAAAAATGTTTGTACTAAACTTTATTTAATATATATTAAGATATTTTTAACTTATGACAAAAATTTAAAAAAATAAAAATGCCTTAGGGGACAGACCCAATTGGCATAGTTAATCTAAATAACTTTCTATATCAAGTTTTATATATTTATTGCTTTTATTTTTTATACTTTCTATAAGTGAGTTTTTTGAGCTTATAGCTAAATCATATTGTGCTTTAGTGATGTTTTTTTGATTTAAAGCATCTAATAGTTCGTTTTCATCTAAAACTTCAATACTATCATCGGTTCTTAAAACAACATCTAAGTATAAATCATCATAAAAAGGAATTTTAGTTTCTTTGTCCAAACCATTTTCTAAAGTTATATCAAAATAATATAGTAGACGTTCTTTTTTGTTATTAAAAAAGATTCGCATAGTGTATTTTTCGCCTTTAGGTATTACTTCAGCTATATAATAGTTATTATCTATTAAACAAAAGTCTGTTGTACTAATAAAAGGTTCTTTAATTTTTATAATTTTTTTTATAGCTAGATAATAATCATCAAAATTATAAAATATTTGTAGTTTATATTTTTCAACATCTTTTAAAAATGTTTTACTTATTAATTTTTTTTTCATGTGTATTAATTTTCTATGTTATATTTAATAATTTAAATATAGCATATGCTCCTTTCTAATATTTAATTTTCCAACTTATCTTTGAAAGCTTAAGTTATGCATAAAAAGTTTTCGTATTGCGAGTTTTTTATATAATTAACATTATATTATCTAAAGCTTATATCTTTCTGAACTTTGGCTGTGCTAGTTCTTTCAGTAGATGTTTCTCGCATAGCTTTGTACTTTTTATATTCAGAGATTACATATAGCATTTCATCTGTGATAAATTCACGTTTGGCTTGCTTTGCAACAGGTCTATTTTGATTTAATACATTTTCAATTTCATCGAAAGGAACATAAGCTAAGCTAAAATCTTTTTTGGCTTCTTTGCTATCTAATTGTCTCTTAGAATAGTCAAAATGTACATCTGTATTTCCTTCCATAAAATATATAGTTGTTAAGTAATTTTTTCCTAAATTATAATAATTTTGTTCATATTGTTGTAATTCAAAAAAAGGTGTAAATCTTGATGGGTCTAGTCTAATTCCAGTTTCTTCAAGTAATTCTCTTTGGGCACAAACACCTAATGTTTCACCATTTTCTATATGACCACCTACAAAATTGTATACTCCGTTTACTCTGCATAATAGTAATTCACCTCTAGAGTTAAACATTAAAATTTTTACTCTATTTTCTTCTTTATCTATGTCACTATCAGATAAATTATGTTTGTTAACTACTACTTTTTTCATATAGACACCTTCCTAAATAAATATTTTTCTATTTTATCATATAAAGTGAAAAAAAGTCAATAAAAAGCAAAAATAACAATGGAAATATATACCAAATGTATTGACATAATTAGAACAAAGTGCTATTCTATAAATCAGCAAAAGGAGTTAACATACTCCAATATGCTATCCTACTGTTATAATTAGCAAGAAGGAAGGAGTGGCATCATGTCCGGAAGGAACAATGCTATCACCATGCACCCTCGTGAGAGGCTGGACTTGAACGAGTTCTTCACGCTTCTTACGTATAGGTGCAACGGCAACTGTCCGTTCTGCATTGAAACCAGGATTAACGAAAAGGAGGATCTTACCGCAGAGAGTTTTGAGAAGGCACTTGCCTTTGCGCACGAGCACGATTTGCCCCATTTCTTCCTCCATGGAGGAGAGCCGACGATGCATCCTTTGGTCGTCGATTTTGCCCGTAGGGCAAAGGAGGAAGGGTTTACCCTGGAGATGTTCACGAATGGCATCAAGTTTTACAAGATTCGTGAGCTCAACGGTTTGCTTGACGAGCTGAAGATTTCCTATAGGGGTGAACTTTCCCTTGAGTATCGGCAGGCCGACTGGAAGCCTCGCATTGTCCTCGAGGTTCTGGCAACGGTAGAAAGGTTTCCTACACTTGAAGACCTCTTGGGGTTCATCAAGTATGCCAGGGAAAAGACTGGTGTGGTGGTATTTGTCAATACCCTCAATCCGGTCAACCAGTACTCCTATGATAGGCAGTACGTTCCGTATCTCGAAAGGATGTTCATGGAATTGCCACCTGACGAGATCTACTGTTACAGCAATAAGGCAACATTCAAGTTGCCGGACGGAACGAACGCTAGGCTTGGCAACAAGAACTTGAATCCGGGTCATGCTAAGTACAGCATGTCTCCAGACGGTGTTATCCATGGCAGGTTTACGCGTCATCTGGATACCATCCGTAAGGATCCTGAGTTGGAAGCCAAGCTCGAGCTTGCACAGGAGAAGGTGATGCTTCTCAGAAGTGTTGCGTGCTAGTTGCATGTAGCATCGCCCTGCACTGATCTACATTAAAGTGGATTAGTGCAGGGCAATTTTTATGTGCTACCCAGGACAAACTGTGCCACCCAGGACAGATTCCATTGGCACATTGGAACAAAAAATAAAATTTGCTAAAAAATTTTTTATATGATAAAATAAGGACGTTTAATAAATAACATCATAAAATATTACTAAAACAGAAAAAAAGGAGAAGTGATTTTAATGGAAAAGAATATTATGGCAATTGTAATGGCAGCAGGAAAAGGAACTAGAATGAAATCTAAAAAATCAAAATTAGTTCAAAAAATATATGGCAAGGAAATTGTAAAAAGAGCTGTAGAAAATGCTCAAAAAGCAGGAATACATGATATAGTTGCAGTAGTAGGGTATCAAAAAGAAGAAGTAATGGAAGTACTAGGAGATTCAGTAAAATATGCATATCAAGATGAAATGCTTGGTACTGGTCATGCAGTTATGCAAGCAAAAGAATTTTTAGCAGGAAAAAAAGGAAAAGTTTTAGTATTAAATGGAGATGTACCACTTTTAAGACCAGACACATTAAATAAATTAATAGAAAAAAGTATAGAAAACAGAGAATATGCCACTCTATTAACTGCAATTTACGAAAATCCAACAGGATATGGAAGAATTATAAGAGACGAAGGTGGAAATATTAAAGGAATAGTAGAAGAAAAAGATACTAAACCAAGCCAAAGAAAAATAAAAGAAATAAATGCAGGTATATACTGCTTTGATGTAGAAGAATTATTTGCTGCACTTGATAAAATAAAGCCAAATAATGCTCAAGGAGAGTATTACATTACAGATGTAATAAGCATTATGAATAAAAAAGGGCTAAAAACAGGAGCAGTAATAGTAGAAGATAATACAGAAATATTAGGAATAAATGATAGAATACAACTTGAAATGCTTACAAAAGTATTGCAAATGAGAATAAATACAGAACATATGAAAAATGGTGTAACAATAGAAGATGTTAACAATACATATATATATGATGATGTTCAAATAGGAATGGATACAGTAATACATCCTAACACAATAATAAAATCTGGAGTTGAAATAGGAGAAGATTGTGAAATAGGACCAAACTCATACATAAGAGAAGGTTGCAAACTATCAAATAAAGTAAAAATAGGAAGTTTTGTAGAAATTAAAAAAGCAATAATAGGAGAAGGTACAAAAGTACCACATTTATCATATATGGGAGACTGTGAAATAGGAGAAAAATGCAACATTGGCTGTGGAACGATAACATGCAACTATGATGGATTCCATAAAAGCAAAACAATTATAGGAAATCATTCATTTATTGGATCAAACACAAACTTAGTAGCACCAGTAACATTAGGAGACGAAACATTTGTAGCAGCAGGATCAACAATAACAGATAATGTACCAGATTATGCACTAGCAATAGCAAGACAAAGACAAACAAACAAAGAAGGTTGGAACAAAAAGTAAAATCTATTTTGTGAATTTTATGCAAATCAATTGTGCCAATGAGGACAGTACATAGAGACCCCATTGGCACTAATTAAAATAATAAATATAATAGTAATAAGTGAACAGGGTAAAAGAAATATAGTAAATATTTAATCTTCTTACCTTGTTTTCCTTTGTATAGGCTAATAAAGATAATTGGCAAAATAGTAAATATGCCTAATAGTAATGTTGGTGTGTTAAATCCGTAGATAATTAATCTATAACCATATTTCACTATGCAAAGTGTTATAAATGAAATTATCATTGCAAGTTTATTTTCTTTAAATAAATAAAACATAAATACAATAATAACTCCCCAAAAATCATAATCAGTATGTATTAATTTAGCTATGTAGCCAATGAAACAAGCAATTATTATTCCTACAATTACTTCTAAATGATATTTGCTTTTGAAACTATTTTCAAAACGTTTTTTCAACCAATCATAAATCCATATAGCAACTAGACCAAGTAATAAGGTGAAAAATACATTTAGAGCTATGTTACTTGAATCTATATATTTATAATGAAACAATTGATAAGGTATTTGTGAAATTAATGCAAATAATCCAAGACGTAACATGTATTTTTTTACGCTTTTTGTGTGTATAAATCCTTCACTTATTTGAAAGGCGAATATTGGAAATGCGATTCTACCAAGTAGATTAAGAAAACTATATCCACCAAATATTGGATAACTTATATGGTCTAAAAACATTGATACTAAAGCAATAATTTTTAAAGTAAAACTTGTCATTATAAAATCTCCTATAAAATATTATGTTATATTTTTATCATAAACGCTTTTATAAGTAAAGTTTATTTTTTCATGAAATTCTCAAAAAATCAAAATTCGTACTTGCACATTATGTAAAAATGTGATAATATATTGCCATTAAAGTGTAAAAACGATGATAAAGGACACGGTAAATATATTAGCATTTTACAGAGAACCAAGATAGCTGAGATTTGGTAAATAAGCATATATTTATTATCACCTTTTAGTTGCTTTATTGAACAAATAGATATTACAAAAAAGCTTAATTATTTAACTGAATTGAGGGCAATAAACACATATGAATAAAATTATTTTATTAAATAAAGCCGTATACTTGCGTTAAAAGTATTTGAGAGAAAAGAATGTATAACAATCTGCTTTTAAAATTATAGATAGCTTGCATTACAACAAATTTAGCTAAAAAATTGTATGGTTTTAAAAAGCAAATTATTCAATATAAATTCTTTTAAAATAGGTGGTACCGCGGAAAATCAAAGCTATTTCGTCCTAGTTACGATGTAGCTTTTTTTGTTTTTTATGTAATAGGAAATGTATATTATATAAAAAAGCTGTAATTTATTAAAACATTACTTTGGAGGAGGATTTTTTATGAGTGAAGAAAAGAAAGATTATGGAAAAACATTAAATTTGCCAAAAACAGACTTTCCTATGAGAGCCAATTTGCCTGAGAGAGAACCACAAGTTCTAAAAGATGTTTTTGAAAATGGCTTGTACGAAAAAATATTAAAGAAAAACGAAGGGCACAAAAGTTTTGTGCTTCATGATGGACCACCATATGCAAATGGAGAAATTCACGCCGGACATGCTTTAAATAAAATATTAAAAGATACAATAGTAAGATATAAATCTATGAGAGGTTATTATGCTCCATATATACCAGGATATGATACACATGGTATGCCTACAGAGAAAAAGGCTATAGAAAAATTGGGATTAGATAGAGATAAAATACCTGTAACTAAATTTAGAGATACTTGTAAAGATTTTACAAGTACATATAAAGAAATGCAAACAGAAGGGTTTAAAAGACTAGGTGTTTTAGGAGATTGGAAACATCCATATGTCACATATGATCCAAAAATGGAAGCAAGACAACTAGGCGTATTTGGTGATATGTATAAAAAAGGTTATATATATAAAGGATTAAAGCCTGTATATTGGTGTACTGATTGTGAAACAGCTTTAGCAGAGGCAGAAATTGAATATAAAGATGTTTCTGGAACATCTATATATGTAAAATTTCCGGTAATTGATAGCAAAGGAAAATTTGATGCAAAAGATACATTTGTTGTAATCTGGACAACAACACCATGGACACTTCCCGGCAATTTAGCTATAACAGTTGGACCAGAGTTTGATTATAGTATAGTTGATTGTGGAAAAGAAAAATATATAATGGCAACAGAACTTGTTAAGAAAGTTATGGAACTTGCAGAAATAAAAGATTATAAAGAAATAAAGAAAATCAAAGGTGAGGAATTAGAAGGCGTTCTTTGTCGTCATCCATTCTTAGATAGAGATTCAGTAGTTATAATGGGGAGTGAAGATACTGTAGATGTACAATTAACAGAAGGTACAGGTGCAGTTCATACAGCTCCTGGATATGGTAAAGAAGACTATTTAGCAGGACTAAAAAATGGACTAGATATAGTAGTTACTGTTGATGCTAAAGGTCATCAAACAGAAGGTGCAGGACCTTTTGCAGGAATGTTTTATGCTAAATCAAACAAAGAAATTACAAAATGGCTTGATGAAAATGGATATTTACTAAAAGCAGTTGAAGTATTCCACTCTTATCCTCATTGTTGGAGATGTAAAAAACCAGTTATATATAGAGCGACACCACAATGGTTTGCTTCAGTTGATGGTTTTAGAGAAGAAGTGTTAAAAGCTATAAAAACAGTTAAATGGCATCCTGGTTGGGGCGAAGAGAGAATGACTGAAATGATAAAAGGCAGAAATGATTGGTGTATTTCAAGACAACGTACATGGGGTGTTCCACTTCCAATATTCTATTGTGAAGATT
>CALXWR010000044.1 GCA_944392465.1 uncultured Clostridia bacterium
AAAATTTAAAAGAGCGATATTAAATAGAGATTTAACAACATTTCTTGAATCAGGAGAGAATAATTTAAGAAATGGTTTAGAATTACCATTTCCGATACTAAATTCAGTTTTTAAAGGTATAAGAAAAGGAGAAACAATGGCATTCGCTATGCCATCAAACTCTGGTAAAAGTAGGTTTACAATAGATATATCTGCATATACGGCATTTATACATAGAAAAAAAGTACTTATAATTTCAAACGAAATGTCAGAAGAGAAAATGAAACTTTGTTTAATAACTACAGTAATAAATAATCCAGAAATTCAAAAATTACATGGACAAAAAATAAGCAAAACAGAAGGAGAATTACTAGAATTTAAATTCAGACCAGATGAAGGAGCAGATGTAAAAGTAGATGAAGAAGGTTTTATAATACAAGAACCTAAAGAAACAAGAAAAAAATTTGTAGAAAGATTAAAAAAAGTATCTTCAGAATTTAATAAAACAATTGCAGTAACAGACTGGGTAAACAAACAAATAAACAATATGATATACTTTATAAATATAACAGACCATACTAATGACGAGCTACAAAAAGTAATAATGAATTACTACTATAAAGAAAAAATAGAATATGTATTTTACGATACATTAAAAACAGATACAGCTAACATCGGCAATGGAGAAGAAATAAAAAGAACAGCAACAATACTATCAAACTTAGCACAAAACTTTAATATGTACATATGCTCAACACTACAACTAACAGAAAGTAGTACACTTCCAATTAACTTGACAGTTAATGACTTAGCAGTAAGTAGAACAGTAAAAGAAGTATTAGACACACTATGTTTAATTAAACAAATAATGCGAGCAGACCTAGACAAATACCAATACTCTTTAGAAGAAGTAGACACAAAATTCTTTGAACTAGAAAAATTCGACGACCCAGACGTCAGATATTATGCATGTGTGGTTGATAAGAACAGAGCAGGGGCAAAACCAAAATTATTATTTAGATTAAACTTAGCATATAATGTATGGAACGAACTAGGCTACCTACACCTAAAAGATGTCACCTAAAGGGACAGGCTCTTTTCCGCCAACTTTGTCATCTAAAGGGACAGGCTCTTTTCTGCCAATCTTGTCACTATTAGGGACAGGTTTACTAATAGTTGCTAAAAAAACAAACTATTTTATAGAAGGCGGTAGAGAGTATGAAATAGGCAGAGTGTTAAAAACATAAAGTTTATTTAAAATCAAAAAAGGAAAATTGCTTAAGAAAGAAGAATAAGAAATGACACAGCTAGAAAAATGTGAAATATGTCCACATAGATGTGGCGTAAACAGACAAGAAGGAGAAGTGGGAAGATGCAGATGTGATGATAAAATAAAAATTGCATTAGTTTCTACACATAATTATGAAGAACCATGTATCAGTAAAATACATGGTTCTGGTACGATATTTTTTTCTAATTGCAATTTAAATTGTATTTATTGCCAAAATTATGAGATAAGTCAGGAACGGTAGAGGAAAAAATGTTACGATACAAGAATTATCAGACATATTTATATCTCAACAAGAAAAAGGAGTAAACAATATTAATTTAGTAACTCCAACAATGTATGTTTATCAAATAAAAGAAGCAATAAAAATAGCCAAAGAAAGTGGATTAAATATACCAATAATATACAACACAAATGGATATGAAAATGTAGAAACAATAAAATTTTTAAAAGGATATATAGACGTATACTTGCCAGATTTAAAATATTATTCTAATGAGATATCAAAAAAATATTCTAGAGTTGATAATTACTTTAAATATGCAACAACAGCAATAAAAGAAATGTATAATCAAGTGGGAACAGCTGAATTTAATGCTGATGGAATAATACAAAAAGGAGTAATAATAAGACACTTAGTACTTCCAAACCACTTGCAAAACAGCAAAAATATTTTAAAATGGATAAAAGAAAATATGCCCGAAGATGTTTATGTAAGTGTTATGGCACAATATTTTCCTACATATAGGGCAAAGCAAGATAAATATATAAGCAGAAAATTAACCAAAAAAGAATATAAAGAAATAGAAAACTTTTTATATACCTTAAATATAACCAATGGATATATACAAGAGTTAGGAAAACACGAAGAAGAATATGTTCCAAAATGGGAATATTAAAATGCCAATGAATGGCACAGTGATAAATAATATTAAGGAGGAAGTAAAATGACAGAAGCAGACAAACATTTTATTGAAACATGTAAAAGAATAATAAACGAAGGTTATTCTTCAAAAGGTACTAATGTAAGAACAAGATGGCAAGATGGAGAAGAGGCCAACTATATTTCAGTAGTTGGTGTTAGTAATGTATATGATGTGGGAAAAGAGTTTCCAATGATTACATTAAGGAATAATAGTAAAACAATTTATAGAGCAATTGATGAAATTTTATGGATATGGCAAAAAAAATCAAATGCGGTAAAAGATTTAAATTCACATATTTGGGATCAATGGGTTGATGAAAATGGAACTATTGGAAAAGCTTATGGATATCAACTTGGTAAAAAATATGAATTTAAAACAAAAGATGGAATAAAGGAAATGGATCAAGTTGATTATGCACTATATTTGTTAAAAAATGATCCATCAAGCCGTAGAATTATGACAAATATATTTAATTTTGAAGATTTAAAAGATATGATGCTAGAGCCATGTGCATATGGAACACAATGGTTAGTAAAGGGTGGAAAGTTACATTTGATTTTAAATCAACGTTCACAAGATATGCTTGCAGCCAATGGCTGGAACACTATGCAATATGCTGCACTTTTATGTATGTTTGCACAGGTCGCTGGGCTAGAAGTAGGAACATTAACTCATAATATAGGCGATTGTCATATATATGATAGGCATATACCATTAATTGAAAAATTAATTGAAGCAGAACCTATGGATGTTTGCCCAAAACTTTTAATAAATAATCCTACTAAAAATTTTTACGACTTTAAAGTAGAAGATTTTGAAATACAAAATTATGATTATAACAAAGATGTGAAACTAGGAAAAATACCAGTTGCAATATAGGAGGAAAAATAATGCTTAGTATTATAGTAGCAGTAGCAAAAAATAATGTTATAGGAAAAGATAATAAACTAATATGGCATTTACCAGAAGATTTAAAAAGATTTAAAAAATTAACAACAGGTCATAATATAATAATGGGAAGAAAAACTTTTGAATCACTTCGGAAGAGTACTTCCTAATAGAAAACATATAATTTTATGTAATGATGCAGAACTTAATATAGATAATGAAAATGTAGAAGTTTTAGATGATATTAGTAAATTGGCAAAATATGAGACCTCAGATGAAGAAAATTTTGTTATAGGAGGAGCAAGTATATATAAATTACTTCTTTCAAAAGCAGAAAAGTTATATATAACTGAAATCAACGAAGAATTTGAAGGAGATGTATACTTTCCAGAAATAGATAAAAATGAGTGGACAATAGTAGAAAGAGAAAAAGGATTAAAAGATGAAAAAAATCCTTATGATTATGAATATGTTACATATGTAAGAAAAAATCAATAAAACACTTGACAAATGAACAAAAATGGTGTAAAGTATATTAGCATTACAAAATAATGCTAATATTTTTATGTATATAAAAAGTAGGGAAGTGATAAAGTGGAAAAGAAAGTTGAAATTAGCATTCTTTGCCAGATATATGGAAAACTCTTAACCGAAAAGCAATATGAGGTTATAAATGATTACTATAATAATGATTATTCACTTTCTGAAATAGCTGAAAATAACAACATAACAAGGCAAGCAGTAAGAGATATGATAAAAAAGGGGGAGAGTAAACTTTTCGAGTTTGAAGAAAAGCTTTTAATTATGAAAAAGATGCAAAACCAAGAAAAGCGAATTCAAAGCATTATAGAAGAACTAAATAAGATAAAAGATAATTCATCAGATAAGAAAATAGAAAAGATTTTGAATAATGTTACTAAAGAACTTATTTGCTTAAATTAATTATAGTGCAATAGGAATTTGGAAAAGATTTTCTATTACACAAAACAAGGAACATCTAGTGTCACAAAATTTATAAAAACTAGGGAGGAATAAAGTATGGCATTTGAAGGTTTATCTGCTAAATTACAAGAAGTAACCAGAAAATTAAGAGGAAAAGCAAGAATTACAGAATCAGACTTAAAAGAAATGTTAAGAGAGGTAAAACTTGCATTATTAGAAGCAGATGTAAACTATGCGATTGTTAAAGAATTTGTGAATACCATACAAGAAAAGGCTTTAGGGCAAGATGTTTTAAAATCATTAACACCAGGACAACAAGTTATAAAAATAGTTAAAGATGAATTAGTAGAATTACTTGGAGGCACAGAAAGTAAAATTAATTTTACTCCTAACCCACCAACAATAATAATGCTTGTTGGACTTCAAGGTTCTGGTAAAACTACTACAGCAGGAAAACTTGCAAATTTACTTAGAAAAGAAGGAAAAAAGCCACTTTTAGTTGCATGTGACGTGTATAGACCTGCAGCTATAAAACAACTTCAAGTTGTAGGAAAGGGGTTAAACATACCAGTTTATGCAAATGAAAATTCAAAAGATGTAGTAAAAATAGCAAGGCAAGCAGTAGATGTAGCATTAAGCAAACTAAATGATGTAGTTATACTAGATACAGCAGGTCGTTTACATATTGATGAAGAATTGATGAATGAACTTAAAAATGTAAAAGCAAATGTAAAACCACATGAAATATTACTTGTAGTAGATAGTATGACAGGTCAAGATGCTGTAAATGTTGCAAAAGCATTTAATGAAGCACTTGGAATAGATGGAGTAGTACTAACTAAGTTAGATGGTGATACTCGTGGTGGTGCCGCTTTATCTGTAAAAAAAGTTACAGGAAGACCAATTAAATTTGCGGCAACTGGTGAAAAACTAAGTGATATAGAAGTATTTCATCCAGATAGAATGGCATCAAGAATTTTAGGAATGGGTGACGTGCTTTCAATTATAGAAAAAGCTGAAGAAGCAATAGATATAGAAGAAGCTGAAAAATTAGAAAAACAATTAAAAAAGAAAAGAGACCTAGATTTAGATGATTATTTAACTCAGCTAAGACAAATTAAAAAAATGGGTTCATTCTCATCATTGCTAAAATTGATTCCAGGTATGAATCAATTAAAAGATGTTAAAATAGATGATAAAGAATTTGTAAGAATTGAAGCAATCATTTCTTCAATGACAAAAGAAGAAAGAAGAAATCCTAAATTACTAAATGGAAACAGGAGAATAAGAATTGCAAAAGGAAGTGGAACTTCAGTTCAGGAAATAAACAAATTTATGAAATCATTCGAAATGACACAAAAAATGATGAGACAAATGAAAGACAGCAAGAATATGAAAAAAATGATGAAAGGAATGAATCCACAAGATTTGAAAAATATGTTTAAATAGTAAACAACGCCAAAATATAAATTTTTTGTTTACTATATAGATATATATATGCTTTAATTTAGATTTTAATTTTTTAAATATATATTTAAGAATTATTATCAACCATTAGTAATAATTCTTACAAAATTTTCAGGAGGTGAATTTAATGGTAAAAATAAGATTACAAAGACAAGGTGCTAAAAAGGCTCCATTCTACCATATAGTAGTTGCTGATTCTAGAAGCCCAAGAGATGGAAAAATAATAGAAAAAATAGGAACATATAATCCTATGACAGAACCATCTACAATAGTTCTAGATAAGGAAAAAGTAGAAAAATGGATAAAAAATGGTGCAAAACCAACAGACACAGTTAAGACTTTAATAGAAAAAGCAAAATAAAAATTTGTAAAATAAACTTTGTCTTAACAATAGAAAGGAATTTGTGATGAAACAAGTTTTAGAAACAATTGTAAAGAACATTGTATTAAATCCAGATGAAGTTACAATAACAGAAAAAGAAGAAGAAAATAAAACAATCTTTGAAGTTAAAGTAGCAGAATCTGATATGGGAAGGATAATAGGAAAGCAAGGTAAAGTTGCTAATTCTATTAGAACTCTTATGAGAGCTTTAAATTCAAAGGATAAAAAGAAAATGTCAATAGAATTTTTAGACTAAATCTTAGATAACTTTGAAGGAGTAAAAATGAAACAAGAATATTTTGAAATAGGTCAAATTGTTAATACATTTGGAATTAAGGGCTTTGTTAAAGTAAAACCATTTACAGATGATTTAGAAAGATTTGAAGAATTAAAAAGTGTATTTGTTGTAAAAAACAAAGAGCTTGTAGATATGCAAATTGAAGAAGTAAAATATCATAAAAACTTAGTACTAATTAAATTCAAAGGAATAGAAGATTTAAATATGGCAGAAAAATTAAAAGGATGCTATATAAAAATACACAGAAAAGATGCAAGAAAGCTTCCAAAAGATACATATTTTATAGCAGATTTAATTGGAGTAAGTGTATATGATGAAGACGGAAATTTGCTAGGAAAAGTAGATGATATTTACAATAATAAAGTTCACGACATATACGTAATAAAAGATGACCTAGGAAAACAAATATTATTGCCTTCTACAAAGGAAGTTATAAAAGAGGTTGACATTGATAATGATAAAATTATAGTTCATTTGATTGATGGTTTAATTTAATTAAAAAAATAAACTTCATCTTGCGTTGTTAAAATTTAGATAAAAAATGCTCAACATGCAAGAAGCATGCTTCCGCTTTTTTACTAAATTTTGCCTAGCAATATTCGTTTCTTTTTTTAATAATACAAATTAAAACTTTTCAAATTTAGTTGAAGTTGATAATAAAAAAATTGGAGGAAAAATGAAATTTGATGTGCTTACACTTTTTCCTGAGATGTTTAAAACTTTAGATGAAAGCATTATAGGAAGAGCAAAAGAAAAAGGACTAATAGAAATTAATTTAATAAATATTAGAGATTTTTCTAAAGATAAACACAAAAAAGTTGATGATACTCCATATGGTGGAGGTGCAGGAATGGTTATTAGGCCTGATGTGGTCTATGATGCATATTCTAGCATTGAAAATAAAGAAAATGCAAAAGTTATTTATTTATCTCCACAAGGCAAAACATTAAACCAAAATATAGTTAAAGAACTATCAAAAGAAGAACATCTAATTTTACTATGTGGTCATTATGAAGGAATTGACCAAAGAGTTTTAGATGAAATAGTAGATGAGGAAATATCTATAGGAGATTATGTATTAACAGGAGGAGAGCTTCCAGCAATGGTAGTTGTAGATTCTGTTAGCAGATACGTAAATGGTGTACTGAATAATGAATCTGTAAAAGAGGAATCATTTAGTAATAAACTTTTAGAATATCCTCAATATACTAGACCAGAAGAATTTAAAGGAAAAAAAGTACCGGAAGTATTAATTTCTGGACATCATGAAAACATAAAAAAATGGCGTGATGAAAAATCACTAGAAATAACAAAATTAAAAAGACCAGACTTATTAAAATAAAAATTAAAGGAAGGAGGATATCAAATGGATATCATAAAATCAATAGAACATGAACAATTAAAAAATAAAATTCCTGATTTAAAAGTTGGTAATACTGTTAGAGTACACCAAAGAATTAAAGAAGGAAATAGAGAAAGAATCCAAGTATTTGAAGGAACAATAATTAAAAAACAAGGTGGAGGTGTAAATGCATCATTTACTGTAAGAAAAATAGCTTATGGTGTAGGTGTTGAAAAAACATTCTTAGTACATTCTCCAATGGTAGAAAAAGTAGAAGTAGTTAGAGTAGGTAAAGCAAGACGTGCTAGACTATACTACTTAAGAGATAGAATAGGTAAAGCTGCTAAGACTAAAGAAGATACAGGAGCAAGAATTGAAAACAAAGAAATTACAATAAAAGAAGAAATTTCTGAAGAAACTCCAGTAGAAACACCAGCAGTTGAAAATGTAGCAGAAACAGAAACACCTGTAGCTGAAGAAGTAAAAGAAGAAACAGCACCAGTAGAAGAAGCTAAAACAGAAGTAAAAGAAGAAACAGCTACAGACAAAAAAGAAGAAAAATAAAAATAAAGGACGACTTCATTTGGTCGCCCTTTATTTTTTACAGTTTTATTTATTATCTCTACTTATTTTTGCATATTTTTTTAGTTTTTGATAAACTAAGTAATTTACAGTTCCAGCTGGATATTTTCCATTTTCATCTTTACTTCCTGCAGGTACACCTGTTAATAATTCAATTCCTTCATCTATAGTAGAAATAGCATAAATATGGAATTTTCCATCTTTTACAGCTTTAATTACTTCATCTGAAAGATTTAAATTTTGAATGTTCTGTTTTGGTATTATTACACTATGAGAACCATCTAAGCCTCTCATCTTACATACATTGAAGAAACCTTCTATTTTATCATTTACTCCACCAATTGGTTGAATACTACCTTTTTGATTTACTGAACCTGTAACAGCAAATGCTTGATTAATAGGAATATCCGCCAAACTAGAAAGTAGGGCATATAGCTCTGTACTAGAAGCACTATCTCCATCAACACCACTATATAATTGCTCAAAGCAAATACTTGCTGTTAGTGAAAGTGGCATATCTTGTGCAAACATTTCTCCTAAATATCCGCTAAGTATTAATATACCTTTAGAATGAGAAGAACCAGAAAGTGCAACTTCACGTTCAATATTTATAATTCCATTTTTTCCTGTATAAGTGTTAGCTGTTATTTTTACAGGTTTTCCAAAAGTATAATCTCCCACATTCATAATAGTAAGACCATTGATTTGTCCAACTTCAAATCCATCTGTATCTATTAGAAGTGTATGATCATTTATCATTTCCATATATTTATCATCATATTTTCTAACCCTATCAACCTTTTGAGTAAGTGCTTTTTCTACATATTCAGCAGTTATAAGTTTAGATTTTGCAAGCTTAGCCCAAGTTGCAGCTTCTCCAATTATTAGTGATAAATCTGTAAAACGTGTAGATAATTTATCCTGACTATCTGCAAGTTTTGAAGCATATTCAACCACTTTTGCCATTGCTTCTGCATCTAATGCTGGCAAAGATTCATATTCACAGTAACCTTTTACAAATCTTGCAAGCTTATTCATATTATCTTTACTCATAGGAGCTTCATCTGCAAATTCTACTTTTATTTTAAATAATTTTCTAAAATCAGGATCCATAGCAAGTAATGTTTGATATAGATTTTCATCACCTATTAAAATTACTTTTAAATCGAGAGGAATAGGCTCAGGTTTTAACGATAGCATTACCATAGAAGAACGTTGCTCAGCAGCATTTTCAATTCCTAAAGATTTACTTCTTAAAACTTTTTTTAATGCATCATAACACAAAGGATTAGTTAAAAGATCATTTGCCTGAAAAACCAAATAACCACCATTAGCAGTATGAAGAAGACCCGGTTTTAGCATTGTATAATCTGTTTTTAAGCTACCATAATAATTTTCATATTCTAATTTTCCAAAAATATTATGATAAGAATAATTTGTGTCGGCAACTACAGGAGCACCTTCTAAATTACTATTATCTACAAATAGATTTACTCTATAATTAAGCCATGGTTTTACAATTTCAGGATGAGCAGCTTGAGGACCTTGAAGTCTAGCTTCTAATTGTTTTTCATCAACAGTAAATAAATTTATATTTTTTAAAATATCTTTTTTTATTGCATCTAAGAAATTATTAATTTTTTTATTTCTTTTATATTTAGTCTTAATCAAATTAATATGTGCATTAATTGTAAGAAGAGCAACATTAGATTGCCACTCTTGAATACGATTATCAGCTTCTCTTTCAATAGATTTTATTTGACCAATTGCTTCCATAATATGCTTTTGAACAATTGCAGATTTATCTTCAAAATCCTTCTTTACATCATCAGATAAATTATTAAATTCTTCTTCAGCAATAGTTTTACCATTTAAAATAGGCATCATATAAATACCAGTTTGAGAAGATTTAACAGTAAAGCCATATTCAGCAGATTTTTTATTTAAATCTTCTAATAATAAATTACGCTTAATTTCATATTCTTGTTTAATTAAATTCTTTTCTTTTTCAAAATCCTCATTGTTAAAAGTATTTTTAATATCAACTCTAATTTCATTTATAAATGATTTCATTGCATCTCTAAATTCCCTACCTTGTCCGGCAGGAAGAGAGATAGCAACAGGTTCATTTGCATTATCAAAATTATATACATAACACCAATCATTTGGAGCTTTTCTTTTCTTTGATATTGTTTTTAACAATGTTTTTACGTATGAAGTTTTACCAACTCCATAAGGACCTTCAACATAAACATTATAACCATTTATATCTACACTAAGACCAAATTCTAATGCTTTTAAGCCTCTTTCTTGACCAATTCCTGTACTTATTGATTCTAGCTCGTCTGTTGTTTCAAAATTGAAAGCTTTAGGATCGCAAGTCAATTTTAATTGTTTGTAACTTAGTTCATTTTTTCTTTTCATTAGTATTCCTCCTTAAATTCTCTTTTTGCACTGTTTAAAATATGTATATATTAAACTAAAAGTGTCATTAATATGGCATTATCAGTATTATTATAGTAATTTTTTCTTTCTTCGTATATTTAAAATCTTCAAGTTCTTTATCTTGGTTGGTTTGATTATTATTTTCTTTATCTATGGCTTTATCTTCTACAACTTTCATTCCACAATTTGTACAAAAATTATTACCTTGTTTTATTTCCATACCACAATTT
>CALXWR010000045.1 GCA_944392465.1 uncultured Clostridia bacterium
GGAGGAATTTTTTTACTCATAGCTAGAAGCTTTTAGAACCCCCTGTAAAACAGGGGGTTTTCATGATCCAAAAAGAGCATTATTATAAGCTATTTATAATAATGCCTTTTATTATTTATTAAATTATTCAGCTGTATATGGTAATATTGCTATTTGTCTTGCTCTTTTTACTGCTAATGTTATATCTCTTTGATGTTTAGCACAAGCTCCTGTTGCTCTTCTTGGAAGTATTTTTCCTTTATCATTAACAAACTTTCTTATTTGTTCAGCATTTTTATAATCTAAAACTAAGTTTTTGTCTGCACATAAAGGGCATACTTTCTTTCTCATTTTTCTGAATCTTGGATTATAATCATTATCACCATTATTTCTGCTATTTCTTTTATTTTTCTTGTTGTCAGCCATTTTCTTAACCCCCTTACTTGACTTAAATTTTATAAGGTTTAAGTAGTTTTTTTATTTTATAATTTGTTTTTTATTTTACAAAACTTTTATTATGTATTGTATATTTCTAAAATGGTAAATCATCACCTGAAGATATTTCAAAATCTGAATTTGCATTTGAATTTGTATTTGGCATTGCTCCAAATGTTGCATCAAATGTTGATGAACCTGCATCACCATCTCTTTTGCTGTCTGCAAAATATGCTTCTTCTGCTACAACTTCTGTAACATAATGCTTTTGACCTTGGTCATCATCCCAGGTTCTTGTTTGTATTCTACCAATTATTCCTACTTGTTGACCTTTTCTATAATATTTACTACAAAATTCTCCTAATTTTCCCCAAGCAACTATGTTTATAAAGTCTGCTTGTCTTTCTTCTCCTTGTCTTACAAATCTTCTATTAACTGCTAAGCTAAAAGAAGCTACAAGTGTATTACTTGTTTGTGTATATCTTACTTCTGGGTCTCTTGTTAATCTTCCCATTAAAATTACTTTGTTCATCTTTTACACCTTTTACCTTTCATAAGGCCCCCGTATTTAAGGGTTATAGTTTATTTTTTTATAACTATAAATTTAATTACTTCATCTGTTATTCTGTAATTTCTTTCAAGTTCTGCTATTAAGTTTGGATTAGCTTCAAAATCAAATACTACGTAGTATCCTTCTTTGTTTTTCTTAACTTCATAAGCTAATTTTTTCTTTCCTAAATTGTTAACTTGTTCTACTTTTCCATCATTATTAATTAATGCTGAAAACTTTTCTGTTAATTCATTTAAAGCATTTTCTTCAACATTTGGATTAATAATGACAACACTTTCGTATTTATTCATTATCTTTCACCTCCTTATGGATATATAACCTATGAACTTTAATCGTCATAAGTAAGGAAAAATAGCCGTGGCTATTTTCTAACGTTATCTATTCTAGCACATTTTTTTGGTTTTTACAAGTAATTTGTTAATTTTTTTCTCAAACTGTATAAATTAACCAGTATTATATTGTTGCCGGTTGTACTCACCTTTTTGTAAATTGCTAAAACTATTCTTCACCAGAGTTTAACTTTCTCATTTCTTTAGCATTTTTATTAGATACAACTTTATTCCCTGTTTCCTTCTCTAATTGCTCTTTTGCAATTTTAGCAATATTTCCTCCTTTTTTAACTGAATCTTCTGCTTCTTTAAATCCTTTTCGCTTTTTACTTTTTGATATTTCAGTAGAAGATGTTTCTGCAAGCATATTTAAGACTAATTCCATATTCGTCATATTATCTCGTAAATTTTCTTTCTTTAATCCTTTCAAATTTTTATACTCTTTAACAGAATAGCCACTCCATGCCTGTGTCAATATATTCGTTAATATTGCAAAATCTTTACTTGCACTTATTCCTTTTTCTTTTAATTCGTCTGTGAATTCTTTTCTAATATCGATAGTTTTTAATCTTTGATTTATCCACTCTTCTGAGTATCCTTTTTTTCTATATGTGTCTAACGCTCTATTTATAGTTATTTCTGGATCATATGCTTCATCAATTCTTTCTTTTCCTACTTGTGCTAACCATAATTTTAATGGTTCTGCTTTCTTAGATGGTACTGATTGAATTAAACGTAAAACCTGCTCAGTAGTCATTACATCAGTATCTCTTAATTTTCCATCATAAGCTATCATTTTCAACTGGTAACAATTTGTTACCAGTTCACTTCCTTCTTTGTTTAATCTCATTTTTAATGTTTTCCAATATTTTCTACCACCTTGATAATCATTATCTGTTAAAATTGCAATTATATCAACTACTGAAAAATACCATTTTTCTTGTTTATCATCCCACTTAACCCTAATTTTTTTATTTTCAAATAATTTTAATTCACTATTTTGGTCCATTGTCACCTCTTTTCCTTAAATTGCTCAAATTTTCAAACAATTTAAAAGTTTTTTTCTTCTTTTTATATCATAGTTTCAACCTTTTTTCAATATATATACGAAAATTTGTTCTTTTTTGTTTAATCATAAAATTACTTTTCTTTTACAAAATTACATTTAACTTTTCGATTATCGTTATTTTCTTCTTCTATATTTCTTTATCCATACCAAATAAAAAATTAATAACTGTTTTAAACTTTAACATTATTTACATTCAATTTTAGCCATATATGAACTACTGATGATAACATATAATTTAAATACAATTGACACATTTTTATTTTTATAGTAATATACTACCATATAATAAGTAAAGCAATGCAAATATATTAAACTTTTAAGAAAGGAGTTAGTTTGTTTTAAGCGCCTGGACGTAAATTATATACAATTTACGTTGACGAGGGTAGAAACTTATCGAAATATTCGGCGGATGGTTTCTTGGCATCGGATTACTGCCATAAATGCTAGTTAAAGCCTAATAGTAATATTAGTAAACAGAGCTAGTAGGGTAATCTTTATTTGTAGTGCTTTCTTAAACAATTTTTAAGGAGGTATTTTTTATGTGTGGTATTGTAGGATACATAGGAAATAAAAAAGCAACACCAGTATTAATTGATGGTCTTTTATGTTTAGAATATAGAGGATATGATTCTGCTGGAATTGCAACTATTGAAAAAGATTCAATAAAGGTTATGAAAGATAAAGGAAGAGTTAATAATTTATACAATTTAGATGGTATAAATGATTTACAAGGTACTGTTGGAATTGCTCACACTAGATGGGCAACACATGGTAAGCCTTCAAAAGAAAACTCTCATCCTCATATGGATAATAGTAAAAACTTTGCTGTTGTTCATAATGGTATTATAGAAAATTATTCAGATTTAAGAGATTTTTTAAGTAAAAGTGGTTATACATTTTATTCAGAAACTGATACAGAGGTTATTCCTAATTTAATTCATTATTATTATACTAACGGACCTGTATCTGTTTTAGAAGATAAAAGAGAAAGATTTTTAGGTGCTGTAAAATCTGCAGTATTTGATTTAAAAGGAAGTTATGCTATAGAAGCTATATCGCCTTTATGTCCTGATGAAATTATAGTTGTTAGAAAAGACAGCCCTCTTGTAATAGGAAAAGGAAATGGAGAAAATTTTATCGCTTCAGATATTCCAGCAATTTTAAGTCATACAAAGGATTTTTATCTATTAGATGATAATGAATTTGCTGTAGTTACTAAAGATGACGTTAGATTTTATGATAATGGTCTAGTTGAACATAACAAATCTATTAAAAATATAGAATGGGATGCTAATGCTGCAGGAAAAGACGGTTATGAAGACTATATGCTAAAAGAAATTTATGAACAACCTACAGCTATAAGAGAAACTATTGGCTCTAGATTTAAATTAGGTGAAAAATGTTCTTTTGATGATATAGAAATTACTAAAGAATATTTATCTACTGTTAACAAAATCTACTTTGTTGCTTGTGGTACAGCTTGGCATGCAGGATTAGTTGGTAAAGCTTTAATGGAAAAACTTTGTAAGATTCCAACAGAGGTTGATATAGCATCTGAATTTAGATATAGAAATCCATTAATTGATGAACATACTTTATGTATTTATATAAGTCAATCTGGAGAAACAGCAGATACAATAGCAGCTTTAAAACTCGCTAAGTCTCATGGAGCAAAAACACTTGCTATTTCAAATGTTATAGGTAGTTCTATAACTAGAGAAGCTGATTATTCAATATATACTCATGCAGGACCTGAGATTGCTGTAGCATCAACAAAAGCATATACTTCACAAGTTGCATTAATTGCAATTTTAGCAATGTATTTCGCTGAAACTCTTGAAACAACAAGCGAGGCAGAAATTGAAGCTCTAAAATCAGACTTAATTGATTTGCCTTCAAAAATAGATCAAATACTTGCAAATACAGATGAAATAAAAGATTTTGCAAAAAAAGTATATACAGAAAAAGATATGTTCTTCTTAGGTAGGGGAACAGACTATAATGTTGCTTTAGAAGGTTCTTTAAAATTAAAAGAAATATCATATATTCATTCAGAAGCATATGCCGCAGGTGAATTAAAACATGGTCCTATAGCACTTGTAGAAAATGGAGTAACTGTTATAGGTATTATTACAAACCCACATTTAGTTGAAAAGACTATTAGTAATATTCAAGAAGTTATAACAAGAGGAGCAAAAACATTGGTTATTACAAATCAAATACTTCCTAATGGACATTTTGATTATATAATAAATATACCAGAAACAAATCCTCTAATCTCACCTATTCTATCTGTTATACCTATGCAACTTATTTCTTACTATATTTCTAAATTTAAAGGTTTAGATGTAGATAAGCCAAGAAATCTTGCAAAATCTGTAACAGTTGAATAACAATATCAGTAAAATGATATGACTAGTATGTGTAATTAATATGCTTAGAACTTAAAATCTAGATATTTTCACATACTAGTCATAAATTTTCTTTATATTTATCCGAATTATTATTTTAAGTAACACTAATAGTATTGCTCCAGGTATACCTAATATTCCTACAATAATTGCTGTTAATATATTTAATCCTATATGAAATCCAAAGTTCATTCCTATAATATTAATTATATATATAAGTATTCCTCCAAAAATTGAATTAAGTATCAGTTTTAAAATTTTTTTTAAAGGCCATATAAATATTTTACCTAAAATAAATAACAAAATTATACATATGATAAAAGTTCCGATTGTATTAATGTTCATAAATAAAACACCTCTTTGTAATTAATATGTTTATTTATGGACAAATATTCTTTTAAACTTAAGCTTTATTTTTTCTTATATAAATCTCATTTATCATATCTAATACAATTCCTTTTTTGTGTGCTTTTTTCATAAGATAATCTAGTTTTGTTTGATTAGCTTTTATTTGATATGAGTAATAATCAATAAGACCTTCTTCTGCAAATTCAAAGTTTTTATATGCTTCTTCTAATTCATTTTTTGCCTTTATAATACTTACAATTAACTCTAAATTTTTTTCTTCTTCAGACTTATCTTTTATTTTTTCTTCTCTAATATATTTTTCGTACATATTACCCCCACATTATTGTATTTTTCTATACTATTTTATTCATATTAGCTAAATTTATACATTTTATGAAAATATTAGAAATATAATAATTCCCAAAGTTTGAATAATGAATAAATTAATCATATTTGAAAATAGCAAATTGCTTGTAGCTTCAACAACTCCATCATTTGATTTTTTATCTCTATAATGTTTTTGAGATTCAAAAAAAGTTATAAACTCAGGGATGCTTGTAATTGCTCCTAGCAAAATTCCGATGATAAATTCTGGAACACTTAAGACTATGCATAATATTTCTAAAGTATTTCCTAGTAATTCTCCTATAATATACAAAACAAGGGCTGAAATAATTAAGATTATTACATTTACACATATAATTTTTTTCGAGAAACTATTTATATTGCTTTCCTTAAAATCATATTGCTTCTCACTTTTTTCATTTTCAATGTATAATTTATGTGCATTTTTACTTACTAAATTTATAATAAAAAACAAACTTATAAAAATTGGAATAAATACATATAAAAATTTGTTGTTTATATTAAGAATTATAATTAACACTGGAATTAATATTGTTATTATTACTAATAATATATCTATTTTTATAGCTTTATTTTGTAGTTTTCTCTGGTTTTTATTTATTACCACAGTAAAAAAATATTGAATTAGATTTAATATATTTGAGCTAAGTACATTAAAAAAAGCTGTATTTATAAAACCTGTTCCTGCCGAAAATGATATAGTAAGTAGTTCTGGAATTGAAGTTGCAAATCCTGCAATATTTCCACTTGTTTTAGGCTTCAATTTCAAATTATTTGCAATATTCCTTAATACTCTTACTAAAATATATTTTGAAATTAATACTATTAAAATAGAATATATACATAATTTTATAATTTGAATTATCATAAACAAATACCTACCAATTAATAAATTTAACTTAAATATCCACAATTCTAACTTTATTTTATCCATATATTCACAATTTACTAAATTTTTCTTGATATTTTTGGAATATGATGATATCTTATAATATATAATAGTTTACTTTAGAGGTTTTAAATAAAGTTTTTAGAGCATATATTGCTCGAATGGAGGTTTTTATGATAGACATTAAATTTTTAAGAGAAAATCCTGATGCAGTAAAAGAAAATATTAAGAAAAAATTTCAAGACTATAAACTTGTTTTAGTTGATGAAGTTTTAGAACTTGATAAAAAGAACAGAGAAGCTAAATTAAATGGTGATGATTTAAGAATGAAAAGAAATTCATTAAGTTCTGAAATTGGAAACCTAATGAGAGCAGGAAACAAAGATGAAGCAGAAAAAATAAAAGCAGAAGTTCAACAAATAAATGAAAAGCTTGAAGAAAATGAAAAATCTGAACATGAATATTCTGAAGCTATAACCGAAAGAATGATGAAAATTCCAAACATGATTCATGAATCAGTTCCTATTGGAGAAGATGATAGTAAAAATGTAGAAATAGAAAAATTCGGTGACCCAGTAGTTCCTAATTTTGAAATTCCATATCACGCTGATATAATGGAAAGCTTTAATGGATTAGACTTGGATTCTGCTAGGAGGGTAGCTGGAAATGGTTTTTATTATTTAGTAGGTGACATAGCAAGACTTCATTCTTCTATACTTTCATATGCTAGAGATTTTATGATTAATAAAGGTTTTACCTATTGTATACCACCATATATGATTCGTAGTGATGTTGTTACAGGCGTTATGAGTTTTGAAGAAATGGATGCCATGATGTATAAAATTGAAGGAGAAGACCTTTATTTAATTGGAACTAGTGAACATTCTATGATAGGAAAATTTAAAGGACAAATATTACAAAAGGCTAATATGCCTTACACAATGACATCTTACTCACCTTGCTTCAGAAAAGAAAAAGGTGCTCATGGTATAGAAGAACGTGGTGTGTACCGTATACATCAATTTGAAAAACAAGAAATGATAGTTGTATGTGAACCAGATGACAGTTGGAATTGGTATGATAAATTATGGTCATATACTGTAGAATTATTTAGAAGTATGGATATTCCAGTTCGTACTCTTGAATGTTGTAGTGGAGATTTAGCTGATTTAAAAGCTAAAAGCTGTGATGTTGAAGCATGGAGTCCAAGACAACAAAAATACTTTGAAGTTGGAAGTTGTTCAAACTTAACAGATGCTCAAGCCAGACGTTTAGGAATTAGAATAAAAGGAGAAAAAGGAAATTACTATGCACACACTCTAAACAATACTGTTGTTGCTCCACCTCGTATGTTAATTGCATTTTTGGAAAATAACTATAATGAAGATGGAAGTGTAAATATTCCAGAAGTACTTCGTCCATATATGGGGGGAACTGAAAAATTAATTCCAAACAAAAAATAATTTTACAAAAGAAGATGGACTTGTTTTGTAAGAAAAGTGGCTTCGCCAATATGCACATTCCAAGGTAATTTAACCTTGTTAAATAGAAAAAATTAGTCCATCCTTTTATAATAATCTCATAATAAATGCAAAATTTAAGTTTGCTTAAACGGAGGTAAAAATGATAATTAAAAGTCCCGAATTTAAAATTTCTGCAGTTAGTCCTAAGCAATATCCCAATGATGGACTTCCTCAAGTTGTTTTGGTTGGCAAATCAAATGTTGGCAAATCTTCTTTTATAAATAGCATGATTAATCGAAAAAGATTAGCAAGGACGAGTAGTGAACCTGGAAAAACTAGACAGATTAATTTTTATAAAATGGATGATTTATTTTATTTTGTTGATTTGCCTGGATATGGTTATAGTAAAATGTCAAAAACAGAACAAGTAAAAGTAGGTGGATTTATAGAAGAGTATTTAAAAAAGTGCAAAAGCATAGCTTTAATAGTTTTTTTAATCGATATAAGACATTCCCCTACTGAAAATGATAGATTAATGTATCAGTATGTTATTAATTCAAATAGTCCATGTATAATAATAGCAAATAAAGCTGACAAAATTGCAATTACTAAGGTGGATTCAGCTGTAGAAAAGTTGCAAAATGAATTAAATCCCTTAAAAGACTTTACCTTTTTACCTTACTCTTCAGAAAGGAGAATTTATTCTGATAAAGTTTGGGAAGAAATTGAAAAATATATATAGACTTAACAAATTTATAGAAAATTTTTCAAAGTAACGATTATTGAACATTTTTTATATAATTTGTAATATCTAAAAAAACTGCTAATTTAATAGCAGTTTTTCTTATTTATTTTTCTTCTTTTTCCACTTTTCTTACAATCATTTTAAGTGCTTTTTGTCTTTCTAGCATTATAGTATGACCACACCCTAAACATTTAAGTTTAAAGTCTACTCCTACTCTAGTTATTTCCCATAGTTTACTACCACAAGGGTGTTGTTTTTTAGTTCTTACTATATCTCCTATATTATATTCCATTATGACCTCGCTTTTTCTAAACGTTTTATTACACTTTCTTTTCCTAGCACTTGCATTATTTCATACATATCTGGTGTGTTTTGTCTACCTGTTAATGCTACTCTTATAACTGTACTAATATCCCCAACATGACCTGGCCATTTTTCTGGCTCTTTTTTATATTCTTTTACTTCTCTTGCATATCCCGTTTTTTCTGCCAAGTCTTTTATTTTATTAAACCAAGTTTCTTTATCATGGTCTATATCAAAATATTCTTCAATATATAATTTTAATATTTTATTTATTTCTTCTTTATCATTAATTTTTGCATAATCATATGAAATATCTGTATTTAAGAATTTATCATCATACATATATATAATATTATTTTTTACTTCAGACCATTTTGATATATCTTTTCTTGGCTTTTTATTTCCTCTTTCTATTCCTAATACTTTTAAAGAATATTCTTTATTTTCTAACATTTCTACTAATTCTTTATCATATTCTTTTGCCCATTCTAAAGCTTTTTCGTATACTTCTTCTGCAGACATCTTTGATATAACAGTTTTTCCTATATCTAATAGTTTAACCATATCAAATAATGCTCCACTTACACTCATTTTGTTTAACTGAAAATCAAATTCATCTATACTTTTATCTGGGTTTGCTCTTCTCCAGTTTTCAAAATTTGAGTTTGCTATATTTAGTAAATATTCCTTTACTGCAAGTGGTGGTATTCCTTCTTCTTTATAATAATTAACCGCTGCTTCTGGGTCTTTTCTCTTGCTTAATTTACGTTTATTACCATTGTCATTTTTCATTATAGGTGCTATATGTGCATACTTTGGTGCTTTAAATCCAAGTTCGTAGAATAATTGTAAATGTAATGGAACAGATGAAAGCCATTCATCACTACGTATTACATGTGTAGTTCTCATTAAGTGATCATCTACTGCATGTGCAAAATGATATGTTGGCAATCCGTCTGCTTTTATTATTACTATATCTTGGTCATTTTCTGGGAAATTAACATTTCCTTTTATAATATCATGATGTTTTATTTTATTGTATTCTTTTCCGTGTGATTTAAAACGTATTATACATTTTTCTCCATTTTTTATTTTTTCTGCTGCTTCCTCAATAGTAAAATTTCTGCACTTAGCCCATATACCATAATAGCCAGGTCTAACTTTTGCAGTTTCTTGTTTTTTTCTAATCTCTTCTACTTCTTCTGAAGTACAAAAGCATGGATATGCTTTTCCCTGTGCTAATAAATATTTTGCATAAGCTTGATATATATCTTTTCTTAAAGATTGTTTATATGGTCCATAATTTCCTATTTCTTCTGTTTCTGTTATCATTCCTTCATCTGGTGCCATATCAAAATCTTGTAATGAATTTACTATTCCAGTAACACCATTTTCTACCTCTCTTTTTTGGTCTGTGTCCTCCACTCTTAAAAAGAATATACCACCCGTTCTTTTAGTAGCTTCTCTTGCTACTAAAGCTTGATATAGTCCTCCTATGTGAACAAAACCTGTAGGGCTTGGTGCAAATCTTGATACTATTGCTCCTTCTGGCAAATTTCTTTCTGGATATTTTTCCTCATAGTATGAAATATCCTTTGCATTTGGAAATATTAAATCTGCTAAGTCTTTGTAATCCATTTTCTTCCCTCTCTTTATCTAAAAAATCTTTGTATATTATACTCTATTTTTTAATAATTTACAATAACAAGTATATAAAAACCAGTAAAATCCCAAATTAATAACAATCATAACCACCAGTAAAACTGGTGGTTTGCTCTTAGCCTAGAAGGCTTTTGTACTGGCACTTCTGGGCTTAAG
>CALXWR010000046.1 GCA_944392465.1 uncultured Clostridia bacterium
GAATAAAACCAAACATATTAGTATGTAGAACAGAAGTGGATATTCCAGATAATTTAAGAAACAAAATTGCACTATTTTGTAATGTAAGAAAAGATAGTGTAATAGCTAATAAAACAGCAAGTTGTTTATACGAAGTACCGCTTATGCTAGAAAATGAAGGATTAGCAAAAGAGGTATGCAAACACTTACACTTAGAAAATATTGAACCCAATAATAAAAATTGGGAAGAATTAAATAATCGAATAAAAAAATTATCTGATAAGGAAATAACAATAGGTATTGTTGGTAAATATATAAAATTAGAAGATTCATATTTATCAATAATAGAAAGTTTGCATCACGCAGGATATGAGAATAATGTTAAAGTAAATGCAAAATTAATAGATGCAGAAAAAATAACTAAAGAAAATGCAAAAGAAATACTTAAAAGTTGTGATGGTATAATAGTACCAGGTGGATTTGGAAATAGAGGAATAGAAGGAAAAATTCAGGCAATTAAATATGCAAGAGAAAATAAAGTGCCATTTCTTGGAATATGCTTAGGAATGCAAATGGCTGTTGTAGAATTTGCAAGAGATGTACTAGGGTTAAATGATGCAAATTCAGAAGAGTTTGATGAAATTTGTGAAAATCCAGTTATACATATAATGTATGACCAAAAAGATGTAACAAAAAAAGGTGGAACAATGAGACTTGGAAGTTATCCATGTGTAATAAAGAAAGGTTCTTTAGCAGAAAAAGTATATAAAGCAGAAGAAATTGCGGAAAGGCACAGACATAGATTTGAATATAATAATAAATACAGAGAAGAAATGGAAGCAAAAGGCCTTAAAGTATCAGGAACTTCACCAAATGGCGAATTAGTTGAAATTGTAGAATTACAAAACCATCCATATTTTATAGCTTGCCAATTTCATCCAGAATTCAAATCAAGACCGGACAAGCCAGCACCATTATTTGTGGAGTTAGTAAAAACAGTTAAAAAAGTAAAAAGATAATAAAAAATGGTTTAGTATTTCTACTAAACCATTTTTCAAAATTAAATATTGAATGTACAATAAATTTTATCATCTATAAAAAATTCATTCTTTAATTTTCAGTTTCTTCATATAAATTTTTTCTTTTATAAAAATTCATACCTAACATACCTAAACCAACTAATGAAGTTAGTATATTAATAACTCCACCTATAGTTGGAATAAATTTTAATAAAGAAACGATTAACACTACTAAAAGTGAAAATAATACAAAAGGTGTCTTTTTGGTAAGTTTTAGTTTATCTGTAATAAGTTTAGCAATTCCCATTGCAAATATTGTGCCAGAAACTGCATAAGCTATTATTAATAATCCTAGTAAACAAATTGCTATAGTTCCTCCCAAACCTGCAGTAAATAGTAATAAGAATATTGAACCTACAATTACTGCAAAAGCAATTAAAAGACCTATTAAAAAGCTTTTTATAGAATGAGTTTTAATCATTATACCCAATCTGTTTTTAAATTCTGGAGCAATCCATAAAGATAACATTATAATAGCAAAAGATAAAACAAGACCTGTAACAACAGTAGAAATTGCAGAAGAGATAATATTTTCAGTAGTTCGCTTTGTGGCTGTTGAAGTATATTTGGTTTCTCCATTAACAACACCTTCTGGTATATTTATTTCTGCACTAGACCAATAATTAAGATTACCACCAATTATTGGTTCTTCAAAATTTTCTGGAAATGCTATTTTAGTAGTATTGATATTTACATTTCTAGAAACTTTTCCGTTTAAAGTAGCATTTCGTGCTAATATATTTAAATTTCTAGCAATTCTACCAGTTTCCTCTAATGTAAAATTATTAGTAAGACCAAATACATCTGATACAACACCTGCAATTTTCAAATTAGGAGCAAGAGCAAATAAATTGCCATAAATCATTGCATCTTCAGATATTGTTATAGAATTTGCTACAACTAATACATCACCTTGTACAACTCCTGTAATATTAGCATTTTGAGCATAGATAGCAACATTTCCATCAACTGTGTTAGATAATTCTACATTTGTATTATACAAAAACAAATCTGATGAATATGTATTATTTGAATCCGGTGTAGCAGATATGGCACTTACACCAGTTTGCTCATCTTCAACTGTTCTTGGTTCTGGAGCTTTAGTGGTAGTAACTTCATTATTATCAGTTGCAAAAACAACACTTGAAGATAGAACTAAAAATATTAGTAATAGGCATAGAAAAGCCCTTTTAAAAAAATTAGTTTTCAAAAAAATCCCTCCTTAAAACATAAAAATATAATATAATTTAATATAAAATTTGTCAATAATTATTTAGGCGAAAAATATATACATTCTTTGTTTTTAGAAGATATTTTTTGAGGTTTTATATTCTCAAAATTACATTTTCCATCTACTTGATATTTGCAATTACAAGAACAATTAATATTAGTCAAAATAAAACCACCCCATAATATTATTATGGAGCGATAAAAAACAAATATACAAAAAAATTAAAAATAATTAAATAATTTAAAAAATAAATGATGACCGTTATACATAAGATTAATCGATAGTGTTTTTACTTAAATTTTTATAATATTTACAATATGAATTAATAGAGCAATTTTCACACTTTGGTGATCTAGCAGTACATGTAGCTCTTCCGTGATAAATAAGAATATGATTAACATCTTTTAAATATTCATAAGGAAATAATTTTAATAAATCTTGTTCGATTTTTTCAGGAGTATCCTTATCAGAAAAACCAATTCTATTAGATAATCTCTTAGCATGAGTGTCAACAGCTATACCTTGAGGCTTTCCAAAAGCTTCAAGCATCACAACATTTGCGGTTTTTCTCCCAACACCAGGAAGAGAAAGTAAATCATCCATATTATCTGGAACATTTCCATTAAATTCATTAACAATTTTTTCTGCAGTAAGCTTAATGTTTTTGGCTTTGTTTTTATAAAAACCACAAGGATGAACAAGTTCTTCTAAAGTTTCTAAAGGCATTTTAACAAAATCCTCAGGGGTAGAATATTTGCAAAAAATACCAGGAGTAGTTTTATTAACTCTATCATCAGTACATTGAGCAGACAAAATAACTGCTACAAGCATTTCAAAAGGAGTAGTAAAATCTAAACTACATTTAGCATCAGGATAAGTTTGTTTTAAAATATTTAAAATTTTTATAGCTTCATCTTTTTTCATAATTACCTACAATCCTTTCAGTGTATGATTTAATATTATTATATTTATTAAGACACAAAACTTTTAAATATACACATATTAAAACATAAAATAATGATTTTTACAAGATTTATATATTATGCTTAATTATTATAATGTTAGTAGATAACGATTTTAATTTCTTTTCGTCTTAGAATCCAACTAGTATGATACATACTAGTTGGATTGCATAAATAAAATTTACTAATATCATTATCTAGTAATATTAGACAAATGAAGTATGATAATGTTTTAAGGAGAAATAATAAAACTTAAAATTACATAAAGTGGTAACAAACTAAAAAACAAGATAATATAATATACAAAAGATAGGAGGTAATAATTTGAAAGAAATTATTACTATATATGCCTTCAATCCAAGCTAGAAAGGAATGAGTTTTAAAATGTTAAAAGCATTAAAGAAAACTATTGCAGTTTGTTTAATAGGATTAGGTTTAGGAATGTTACTTGTATTATTACTTCCTATAGCGGGATGGCTATTTGTAATAGGAATAGTAATTATAGCGATTGGTATTATGTGGCTATGTTGTTAAAGAATAATTGTGCTAAGGAGGGAATTGATATATGACTATTATTGTAAAAAAAGTACCAAAATTCTTAAGAGGATTTGTAAAATTAATATTTGGAATAAAGGACAATACATAAGGATAAAATAAAAAATAAAAGAATTCTATATATGAAAAAGAAAATGTAAAGTGAAAATCAATTGATATATCTATGGACTAATTATAATTAATATATAGAATTCTTTTATTTGTAAGTCAGACAAGAAAAATAAATAATGATATATATGCTCTTTATGTCCGCATATATCTTATAATAAAGAATAATAGAGTAACTGCAAATACTTATGAAAGTATTGATTTTTAACTAATAATGTAATATAATTCTCTATATCTAAAATTATGAGAAAAACAAAAAGAATAGGGGAAATATGAATGAAGGCAATAGATATTAGAAATAAATATTTAAACTTTTTTAAAAAACATGGACATGCTGTTATACCAAGTGCACCACTTATACCAGAAAATGATCCATCAGTTTTGTTTACAACAGCTGGTATGCAACCATTAGTTCCATATTTATTAGGAGAAAAACATCCAGAAGGTACACGTCTTACAGATTATCAGAAATGTTTAAGGACTAACGATATAGATGAAGTTGGAGATAACAGGCATTTAACATATTTTGAAATGCTTGGAAACTGGTCTTTGGGAGATTATTTTAAAGAAGAATCTATAGCAATGAGTTTTGAATTTTTAACTAAAGAACTAGGAATACCAGCAGAAAAAATATCAGTAACATGCTTTGCAGGAGATGAAGATGCTCCAAGAGATGAAGTAACAGCAGAATGTTGGAAAAAAGCAGGAATACCAGAAAATAGAATATATTATTATGGGAAAGATGACAACTGGTGGATAGCAGGAGAAGAAGGACCTTGTGGACCAGATACAGAAATGTTTTATGATACAGGAAAGCCAGCATGCTCACCTGATTGTCAGCCATCTTGTGATTGTGGAAAATATGTTGAAATTTGGAATAATGTATTTATGGAATATTACAAAACAAAAGATGGAAAATATGAAAAATTAAAACAACACAATGTAGATACAGGACTTGGATTAGAAAGAATGGCAATGCTATTACAAGGAAAAGAAACACCATTTGATACAGAACTTTTTGAACCAGTTATGAATAAATTAAAAGAACTTGCAAAAAACGATAGTATAGAAAGCAGAAGAATAGTAGCAGAGCATTTACGTGCAAGTATGATGGTAATAGCAGATGGAGGAAGACCTTCTAATATAGATAGAGGGTATGTACTAAGAAAGTTAATAAGAAGAATGTCAAGACATTTAAATAAACTACAAATTGACTTAAATGAATTAGAAAATCTTATAAATTTAAATATAGATATATTAAAAGATATGTATCCAGAACTTGAAAAAAATAGAGACACAATAAAACAAGTAATTATAGAAGAAAAAAATAAATTCATAAAAACATTAGCACATGGAGAAAAAGAATTTGAAAAAGCAATAAATAAAGCAAAATCAGAGAATAAAAAAGTAATAGATGGACAAACTATATTCAAATTATATGAAACATATGGATTTCCGCCAGAAATCACAGCAGATTTAGCAAAAGAGCAAGGATTCGAAATAGACAATTCAGAATTTGACAAACTATTTAAAGCACACCAAGAAAAATCTAGAATGGGAAGTGAACAAAAATTTAAAGGTGGATTAGCAGAACAAAACGAAAAAACAATAGCTTACCACACAGCAACACACCTACTTCATAAAGCATTACAAATAGTATTAGGAGAACATGCAAAACAAAGAGGATCAAACATAACAACAGAAAGATTAAGATTTGACTTTTCACATTCAGAAAAAATGACAAAAGAACAATTACAAAAAGTAGAGGATATAGTAAATGAACAAATACAAAGAGATTTGCCAGTAACCTGTGAAGAAATGACATTAGAAGAAGCAAAAAAATCTGGAGCAATGGGACTATTTGAAAATAAATATGGAGACAAAGTAAAAGTATACACAATAGGAGACTTCAGTAAAGAAATATGCGGTGGGCCACATGTTACTCATACAGGAGAATTAGGACATTTTAAAATAAAAAAAGAAGAATCAAGCTCAGCAGGAGTAAGAAGGATAAAAGCAATTTTAGAATAATGTCACTTAAAGGGACAGGCTCTTTTGCGCCAAAGTTGTCACTTTTGGGGACAGGTTAAAAAACTACTTATTTAGAAAAGATATATTAGTATAAACGTTAATATAGAAAGGATATTATAATGGAAAATTGTATTTTTTGTAAAATAATTAATAAAGAAGTACCATCTACAATTGTATACGAAGATGAAAAAGTTATTGCATTTAACGATGTAAACCCAGCTGCACCAATTCATATATTGGTAGTACCAAAAAAACACGTAGAGAAAGTACTAGATTTAAAAGATGAAGAAATGGAAATAGTAGCACATATTTATAAAGTTATAAATAAAATAGCAAAAGACCAAGGTTTTGCCGAAAAGGGCTTTAGAGTAATAACAAATTGTGGAAAGGATTCAGGACAAGAAGTAATGCATTTACACTTCCATATTCTAGCAGGAAAGACATTAGGTCCAAAGATTGTTGGTTAAAATTATAGTTTATAAATTATTAAATAAGTAGAAAATTAAATGTAGATATAAACATATAGCCCAAAGAAAAAATAATAAAAACTAAAAAACAAAAGGGTAGAAAATCTGCAAAAATTATGTTATAATATATTATATGTAGATAAAGTAACAAGGGAGGAAAAGATATGGGTAAAAATAGATATAGCAAATCCTTAACTATAGTGTTGGTCTTAGTTATAATTGCAATTGTAGGTCTACTTATATATTTTGGAATAGATGTTTATAGAAAATATTATATAGAAAGGGCTGCAGGAGATGCAGTAAAAGAATTTGAAGATCAAATGAACCAGATAGCATCATTGCCACAGGGAAATGTTTTAGATATAAATGGTCTATCGGGATCTATAGATGTAAATGGAATAGGACAAGATGGAAGTACACAGCAATCGTCTAATGGAGGATCTGGAGTTCAATACATGGGATATGATGTTATAGGTACAATTGAAATACCAGAAACAGATGTAAAATATCCAATAGTAGCAGATTATGAAATGAGTATAAATGCAATGAATGTAGCTATTGTTAAAATGTACCCAGGAACTATAGATTTAAATGAGCCAGGAAATACAGTTTTAGTTGGACATAACTATAGAAACGGAACATTCTTCTCAAATAATAAAAGACTAGAAAATGGTGACAAAATATACATAACAGATAATACTGGAAGAAAAATTACATATGAAATATATAAAAAATATGAAACAAGTACAAGTGATTCAGAATACATGACTAGAGATACAAACGGAAAAAGAGAACTATCTTTATCAACTTGTACAGATGATACAAAGATGAGATTAATTATATGGGCAAGAGAAGTCGAATAATTTATAAAATATAGTTGACAAAATTCAATTGATGGGGTAAAATATTATATGTGTCTAGAAGATGGTGGATGTAGCGTAGTTGGTTAACGCGTCAGTTTGTGGCACTGAAGACCGTGGGTTCGAGTCCCATCTTCCACCCCATCTAATATATTGGGCTGTAGCCAAGCGGTAAGGCACCAGACTTTGACTCTGGCATGCGCTAGTTCGAATCTAGCCAGCCCAACCAATACTATTAAGACTTTCAAAGATTTGAAGGTCTTATTTTTTGCTTAAAAGCATGGTTACTTAAAAAAATATATTAAAATAATAGATTTTTAAGTTTGAAAATGTTATAATAGTAATGCATTTGCGATTAAAATAGTAAGATATGTCAATAGAATGTTAAATAAACTAATTTGTTGAAAAACAACCAGATTGGTATCTTAGAAAGGAATGTGATAATAATGAGTAGATTTACAAAGGAAATGGTTGATAGTTATGCTGATAAATTATTAATAGGACTAACTCCAGAAGAAAATAAACTAGTTTTAGAAGAATTTGATGTTATAGATAAAGATTGTGATATTGTTAATTCAATCCCAAATATAAGTGAAGTTGAGCCAATGACACATTGTTTAGATGATTTTTGTGTTGAACTTAGGGAAGATATTGCTGAAGAATCTGTACCTATTGAAGAATTGCTTTCTAATTGTGGAAAAGTTAGAGATAGAGAAATAGAAATTCCAAAGGTGGTGAAATAAATGAAATATATGAATTTATCAATAGAAGAACTTCATGAATTATTAAAAAATGGAAAAGTAACTTCAAAAGAACTAATAGAAGAATCATTAAATTTATCACATGAAGTTCAAGAAAAATATAATGCTTTTGTAACAATTTTAGATGATGCAAAAGAAACTTCAATAACTGATAATGTATTATCAGGAATACCTTTTGGAGTTAAAGATAATTATTCTACAAAAGGTGTTTTATCTACTGGTTCATCTAATACATTAAAAAATTATATACCATTTTTCGATGCTACTGCATATGAAAAATTAAAAAATGCTGGAGCAGTTATGGTTAATAAAACTGTTATGGATGAATTCGGTATGGGTGGAACTGGAACTACTGGCCATACTGGAATTGTAAGAAATCCATGGGATAGAACAAGAATGTGTGCTGGTTCATCTGCAGGTTCGGCTTGTGCTGTTGCTGCTGGAGTTTATCCATATGCTACAGGTTCAGATACAGGAGACTCAATTAGGAAGCCTGCAGCATATTGTGGGATTGTTGGATATAAACCAACTTATGGAATGATTTCAAGGTATGGATTATTTCCATTTGCATCATCTCTTGATCATTTGGGAGTATTAACTAGAAGTGTTAAAGATGCTGCAATAGTTGTTGATAATATGAAGGGATTAGACAAAAAAGATATGACATCATGGGATTCTTCAGAAATTAACTTAGTTAATTCACTAACGGGAAATATTAATGGCAAAAAATTATGCTATATTAAAGAAATATGCGATATTAATAACTATAGCAATCCAAATGAAGAATTGACAAAACACTTAGATAACTTTATGGACAAAGTAGAATTAATTAGAAAAAACGGAGTTCAAGTTGATGAAGTATCAATAGATCAAACATTATTAAATGCTATTGCGTCAACATATGTAATTATTTCTTGTGCCGAAGCAACCTCAAATATGGCTAATTTAACAGGATTGATATTTGGACCACGAGGAGAAGGCGACAATTATATTGATATGATTAAAGATTATAGAACAAAAGGATTTTCTCCACTTATAAAAAGAAGATTTGTAATAGGCTCTTATGTTCTTCAAAGAGAAAATCAAGAAAGATACTTCAAAAATGCACAAAGAGTTAGAAGATTGCTTGTTGATGAATGGAAAAAATTATTTAAAGAATATGATGCAGTAATATTACCTGTTGGTACAGGAATAGCTAAAAAATTAGAAACAAATTCTATAGATATATTAACAGAAGAAACCAAGGTTTTAGAAGAACATTTACAAGTTGGAAATTTTGGTGGATTTCCTTCAATTACTATTCCAGATGGATTTATTGATGGAATGCCTGTTGCTCTAAACATAACAGGAAATTGTATGAAAGATGCTGATGTTCTAAATATAGCTTATGGAATAGAATCATTAATGAATTATAAAAATCAAATAGCAAAGGAGGAAAAATAAATGTCTAAATATTATGCAAGTATTGGTTTAGAAATGCATTGTGAAGGTTCAAAAATAAAATCAAAAGTATTTTCCCCTGCAAAAAATGCATATAGTGATTTACCAAACGATAATGTAGTAGCAATTGATATGGCTTTTCCAGGTATTCTTCCTGTTGTTAATAAAGAGGCTGTAAGGATGTCTATTATAATGTCTTCTATATTACATGCCAGAATTCCTGAATATATGTATTTTGAAAGAAAAAACTATTTTTATCCAGATCTTCCAAAAGGATATCAAATAACACAAAATCCTCCAGAAGATTGTGTTGGAAATGGTGGATATATTGATATAGAAAGAGACGATGGAACTACATTTAGAGTTGATATTGATAATTTTCATTTAGAAGAAGATACTGCAAGAAGCACTCATCTTTATAGTATAACAACTTTAAATTATAATAGAGCTTGTGCACCATTGTTTGAATTAGTTACAAAGCCTTGCTTACATTCGGCAGATGATGCGGTAGCTTTTTTAGAATATATAAAGGCAATATATCAATATTGTGATATTTCAGAGGCAGACCCTAAAAAAGGTCAAATTAGATGTGATGTTAATGTTTCAATAAGTGATGATGAAAATACTTTAGGTACAAAAGTAGA
>CALXWR010000047.1 GCA_944392465.1 uncultured Clostridia bacterium
TTTATATATGTAATCCATTCTTTTAGCTCTTCTTTATTTTTTGTAGCTTCATAATGTATTGTAATATTTCTTGGCTCAAATATTAAAAAACTTTTTATATACGCCATAACATCTTGTACCATTAAATGCACATCTAATGGTACTCTTGTTATATTATTTAAATATTCACAATATTCTGTCATTTGGGCTACTGTATTATTTGGAACAAATTTTCCATCCATTACATCAATATGAAAATAATCTGTTCCAGATGTTTCTATATTATAAAAAGTTTTTATGCAATTTTCTTTTTTTACATTTAATACTGATGTTGCAATTTCCATTTTTACTATCCTTCCTTTCACGCTGTGTAAATCCTATTAATAATCTTTTTTCTTATAATTCAAATTTATTTGTTAATCTTGCTTTTAATTACAATTCTTAAACTTAAAGTTTTAATAATCCTTTTCTTTCATATTTTCATAAATTTTGCAATACCTTTCATATCTTTCTTTAGATATTTCGTTTTCTTCTAAAGCTTTTTTTATTCCGCAATTTTCTTCTTTTATATGGCTACAATCCCCATATTCACAGTAAGCTATATATTGATTAAACTCTTTAAAAAATTTTGCTAAATCCTTTTTTTCAATTTCATTAATATCAAATGTAGAAAATCCAGGAGTATCTGCAATATATGAATTTTCATCTATTTTATATAACTTAACTTGTGTGGTTGTATTTTTCCCTCTTTTGTTCTTTTTACTTATTAATCCTTCTTCTGTAATATTTTCTTTTAATAAAGCATTAATTAAGCTAGACTTACCTACTCCAGAATTTCCAGAAAATGCTGTTATATTATTATTTAAATGCTTTTTTAATTCTACGACTCCAATTTTATCTTTTGCATCTGTTTTTATTACTGTATAACCTATTTTTGTATATATTTCATAAATATGATTTATTTTTTCTTCTTTTTCTAAATCAATCTTATTTAAACAAATTACTGGTTTAATTCCCATAAACTCTGCATAAGCCAATTGTTTATCTAAAAGCTCCATATCTGGTTTTGGAAGCTTCATTGATATTACAAAAACAATTTGAGAAAGATTTGCCATTTTAGGTCTTTTTATATAATTTTTTCTTTCCTCTATTTTTGTTATTACTCCTGCATTTTTTTCTTCATCAGTTATGTCTATTTCCACTAAATCTCCAGAAACAGGACTTATTTCATTATTTTTAAATATACCTCTTGCATTACAATCATATACTTTATTATTTACTTCGACTTTATATAAATTTGATATATTACTTAATACAATTCCTTTTAGCAATCGCTTTCCTCCTTTATAATTTAGGCTATTATATCATAATTAAAGAATAAAAAAAACCAAAATATTAAATTTACTTTAATACTTTGGTTTTTATGTTTGATTATTATTATTTACTATTCAATTTATAAGTTATATATATATTTCTAATTTTTATTTTCTGCTTAAACTCTATATACTTTAATTAAATGTAATTGAATCTTGTGAGCCTAATGTTACTGTTTTTGTAGAAGTATAGTATTCCTCACCTGTTGCTGAATCTGTAATAGTTACTGTTATTTCTAGACGCTCACCATCTTTTCCTGAAAGTGTTATTCCTGAATATGCTGTTTCATTTTTACTTACACCTGTTCTTCTCTCTCCATTTACATTAATATTTACAGTAGGGCTTTCTCCTTCTTCTCCTTCAGCTGGTTCTGTATACCCGCCTGTTGCCTTTTGCACATTTATTATTACGTTTACATCTTTATCTGCAACTATTTTATTTACTGTTAATGTAACTTCTGAACCATCATCTACAGTTGCACCTGAGCTTATACTTTGTTCTAATACAACGCCATTTTCTTTACTTGAATCTTCATCATATTCAACATTTACTTCAAAACCTAAATCTGTAAGTTCTTTTTTTGCTGTTTCTTCGCTTTCTCCAACAACATTTGTCATTGTTATTTGTTTTGTTCCTGTACTTACATATACAGTTACTGTTTCTCCTGCATTTAACTCACTATCTGCTTCTGGATCTTGTCTTATTATTATTCCTGCTTTTACAGTATCACTTGCTTCTTCTACTACTTCTATTTCAAGTTCTTCTGTTTTTAATAATTCTGTTGCACTATCTACTGTTTCTCCTATTACCTTTGGAACTATTTTTATATTTTCACCTTTACTAACTACTATTTTTACTGTTGAATTTTCTTTTACTGTATATCCATCTAAATATGGTGGATCTTGAGATATTACTTTGCCAGCTTCTACATCAGAACTAAATTCTTCAGTTATTTCAAGCTGTAATCCAGCTCCTGATGCTGTTTGTTCTGCTTGTTCTCTAGTCATATTTACAAAATTAGGCAAAGCCACATCTTCTACACTTCCTATATTTAATATTGCCTGAGCTCCAAAAAAACATATTACTGGAATTAATATAACTGCTAGTATAATTGTTATTACTTTAGCTGCTGGATGTTTCTCATAAAATTGTCTTATTTTGCCTTTTTTCTTTTTATTGTTTTCGCTTCTTCTATCATCTTTAATCTCATCATTTAATGCTTCTTCTGGTATATCTATTCTTTGTGTGTATGCCATTTCATTAGAACCTTTTCTTACAAAGTCTCCATCAGGGTCTTTAAGTGCCATATTTAAATCTTTAAGCATTTCTGTTGCTGATTGATAACGTAAATTTATATCCTTTTCCATTGCTTTTAGTATTATTTTATTTACTGAATATGGTATAGATGGGTTTAGTTTGATTGGTTCTACTGGCTTTTCTTGCATATGTTTCAATGCAATAGATACTGCTGTATCTGCATCAAATGGTACTCTTCCTGTTAGCATTTCATACATTACTACACCTAATGAGTAAAGGTCTGATTTTGCATCTGTAAATCCCCCTCTCGCATGTTCTGGTGAAAAATAATGCACAGAGCCAATGGTTGTACCAAAAGCCGTTATTGTAGAATTTGATACTGCTTTTGCTATACCAAAATCTGTAACTTTAGCCACTCCATCTTCAGTAATTATTATATTATGAGGTTTTATATCTCTATGTACTATATTGTTTTTATGTGCTACTTCTAATGCTGATGCAATTTGAATAGCTACATTTAAAGCCCATTTCCATGGAAGCACTCCATCTTCATCAATTATTTGCTTCAATGTTTTTCCTTGTATTAGCTCCATTACAATATAGTATATATTATTTTCTATTCCCACATCATAAATTGATACAATATTAGGATGTGTTAAACTTGCTGCTGATTGTGCTTCTGTATTAAATCTTTTTATAAATTCTTCATCTGTTGTAAATTCTTCTCGTAATACTTTTATAGCAACATATCTTTTTAGCATTTTATCTTGAGCTTTATATACTGTTGCCATTCCGCCTTTACCAATTATCTCTAGTATCTCATATCTATTTCCTAGTATCTTTCCTTCTAGATTCATAAAATCTTCTCCTCTTAACTTATTATAATAACAGTAATATTATCATATCCGCCTGCATCATTTGCTTCTTTTATTAAATTATCTGTTGCAGTTGTTATATCATTTTTTACAAGCTCATAAATTCTTTTTTCGTCTACCATGTTAGTTAATCCATCAGAACATATTATGAAAACATCACCTTTTTCAAAGTTTCTTGCGCGTAAGTCAGGTTCTACATACGGTGTACACCCAAGAGCTCTTGTAAGCATATTTTTCTTAGGATGACTTTTAGCTTCTTCTCTTGTGATTTTCTTATCTTCCACAAGTTTTTGCACATAGCTGTGATCTTTTGTAAGCTTTCTAATAACTTCTTTTCTAATTCTATATATTCTACTATCTCCTATATGTCCAATATATGCCTTATTATTATATATTAGACAAATCTCTATTGTAGTACCCATTCCTTCTAATTCTGGAATTTCTTTTGATTTTTCGTATACAACCATATTAGCATATTCGACAGCACTATTTATTAGTTTTAAAATTTCTTCTTTTTCCTTTGGAGTACTATCAAAATTGTTTTCAATATACTTCCTAACAGAATCAGTAGCCAATTTACTAGCTATTTCTCCACCTTTATAGCCACCCATTCCATCTGCCAGTATATATATCTTAGGTTCATCTGTTTCTTTGGAGATATAGTAATAGTCTTGATTTAACTCTCTTGCCTTTCCTATATCTGATTTTGCAAAAATCATTGATTTATAACCTTTCCTTTCTTAAATTTTTGTTTTAATTTTACTCTATGTTTGTAGGTTTATTTTCATTTAATAATACAAAGTATTAGTCTTTCAAATTCTTTCTTCTCAATTGACCGCATGCTGCATCAATATCAGATCCTAATTCTCTTCTTATTGTAGCAACAATGCCTTTTTCATTTAAATAATCTCTAAATTTTATAATGTTTTCATTTGAACTTTTTGTATAACTTCCATTCTCTATTTTATTTATAGGAATTAAATTTACATGACATAACATTCCTTTAAGTAGTTTTACTAATTCTTTAGCATCTTCTAAATTATCGTTATTATCTTTTGCTAAGGCATATTCAAATGAAATTCTTTTATTTGTTTTTGAAATATAATATTTACATGCTTCCATTAATTCTTTAATATTATACCTATTATTTATTGGCATCATACTACTTCTTTTCTCATCATTTGTAGCGTGAAGTGAAATCGATAATGTACATTGAAGTTCTTCGTCTGCAAATTTATATATCATTGGTACTAAACCACTTGTTGAAATACTAATATGTCTAGCTCCAATATTTAAACCTTTTTGATTATTTATTATCTTAATTGCTTGCATTACATTATCATAATTGTCAAAAGGTTCACCTATTCCCATAAATACTATATTAGATATTTTATCTCCAATATCTTGCTCTACTGCAAGTATTTGTTCCACAATTTCTCCACTTGTTAAATTTCTAACAAATTTTATTCCTGTAGATGCACAAAACTTGCATCCCATTTTACAACCAATTTGTGAAGAAACACATATTGTTTTTCCATGGTGATACTGCATTAAAACCGTTTCTATAGCATTACCATCTAGTACATCAAACAAATATTTTTTTGTTCCATCTGCTGATTCTTGTTTTTTTAATATCTTAAAATTACACATTGTATATTCTTTTTTTAGTTTTTCACGTAACTCTAAAGATAAATTAGTCATTTCATCAAATTCTTTTACTTTATCTACATATAACCATTTAAATATTTGTTCTGCTCTATATTTCTTTTCTCCTATTGAAACTAATTCTTCTTTTAACTCATCTAAATTATATTCTTTTATATTTTTCATTTTAATCATTCTACTTTATTTTTACTTAATAACTTCCGTTAATTTATTTTGTTTAATTTATATCATATTTTAATTTATTTTTCAATACATTATCTTAGCAATCGTAAATTAAAATTTTTTAGCTATTATATGTTACTTTTTGTAAACAATGTAATTTAATTTTAACTAAATAGTTACACTTTTATAATTTATCAAATTCTTTTAATCTTACATCATAAGCATTTATTATATCTTCCTCAAATACTAATTTATCTTCATTTGAGCCTAACATTTTTAAAATCTTTTTAGTGAATAATGGATTTTGTATAAGTATTGGTCCAATTATATATGTTCCTATAAAATTATTTTTCTTTATTCCTTCTAAATTACTCTCTTTATTTAACCCTATTCCTTTTTCTACTTCTATAAAATATGAGTCTTTATTATCTCCATACATCATTGTAAACTGGCTCTTAAAGCCAACAATTTCAATATCTTCATATTTTCCCATGAAATAGCAATTATATCTATGCATCATATCCCTTTTACTATATACATCAAAAATTCCTAATGCTTCTATTTTGCTTCCGTCTTCATTTTCTATATATTTTCCAAGTACTTCTATTGCATTTCCAGTAAATAAAAATACTACGTTTTTGTCTATTAATTCTTCTATTCTTTCTTTATATGGTTTCAATCTTTTTATTACTTTTTCCTGTGTATTTTCAGTCATTGGTCCAAGGTATATCATATTTACATTTTCTGTTACAAATGCTGGTTTATCGTCTGTCGCTGTTTCTATAAACTCTGCTTCTGGTATACACATTTTTAAATATTTCATGTTATACATATCCCCATATAAATTACAAAACTCAGGGAATAAAACTTCTATTTTCACTATTATTCTCCTTTCTCTTCTTCTTTCTTTTCTGCTGAACTTTTTATCATTATTTCTACTTTGTGTTTTATTGCATCTTTTAGCTCTATTGAGTATAAATCATGTAATATAAATATTGTTTCAACACCATCTAATTTTAGTTTATCCACTGCAGATAATTCATCTCTTTCATAAACTATTTTATCTTTTGGAATTCCTGCAATTTCTAGTCTCACCAAGCTATCTAAATATCTTACACCAGCTACAATTATTTGTTTTATACTGTCATCGTTTAAAAACTCATAATCTGTATCATAATGCCATGCCGTATTCTCAAGCCCTTTTGCTGCTTCATGCAAATCATCTAAAATTAATATTACAGCCTTATCTCCTTTATATTTTCTTGTATAATCAAAAACTCTTGAGCAAGCAATTGGATTCATTCCTTTCGCTAAATGAGTTATTATCTTTTTTCCATCTACTACTTCTTCACTATATCTAGTATCTACTATTTTTTGCTTTTTTAGAGATTCATTTATTTGTGTGCATGTTAAACCTAATATTTTAAGTATAGTTATTACAGTAACTATGTTATATATATTTATTATATTATCACTAATCAAATCATATATTTCTTCTGTTTTATCATGCTTAAGAGACATCTTCATATTTTCTAAGTCTAAACTTGTCGCTAAATAATCTATATCAGGTGACTTAAAATCACATTTTGGACAATGAGCTTTTCCTATATGGTTATATCTTACATAATCATATACTAGTTTTGTATTACATTTAGGACATGCAGTTATATCTCTAGCTATATTCTCACATTTATCTCCATCTGTTTCTAATTTATCAATTCCAAAATATATCCTTTTATTTTCAGGTGCAATATTACTTGCAATTAAATCATCACCATTTAAAATTAGTGTTGTTTCTTTTGGAATATATTTAGTAAGCAACCCAGAAATAAACTCAGTATGAGCATTTCTCATAAGTGAATCCCTAAATAAGTTTGTACATACTAAATATGTTGGTGTTAAATATGGAAATATTTTAGGAGCACTTCTTTCATCAACTTCTAAAATTGCTAAATCTTTTTTGGCTTTTCCTGTGATACTAGCCCCACTAATTAACGTTGTTGTAACACCTGCATTAATATTAGATCCATATTTATTATCTATAAATTGATAATTATTATCTCTTAAAATATCTTCTGTCATATTGCATACTGTAGTTTTCCCATTAGTACCTGTTACAGCTACAATAGTTTTTGGCTTTCCTATTTTTCCTAAAAAATCCGGACATATTTTTAATGCAAATTTTCCTGGAAAAAATGTTGCATTTCTTCTTAATATTTTTAATAAAATTGTTCCTACTTTTGCTCCCCATAGAGCTATATAAAATCTAAATCCTTTTTTCATTTATTATCACCTATTTTGTATTTTATAGCGGTATTATATATTAAAAAACTAGTTAAATCAATAAAAGATAGAAATTTTTAGGCTTTTTTAAGCTATCTTCTGTTCGAATTTCTATCATAACAAAAAATTAACCTGTCTAGTACACTTTTTTATTTATTTATGAAAAAAAGACAGAATTTCTTGTTTAAAAATTCTATCTTTTTTCGTTTTTAACCTTTGAAAACTTCATATAATAGTTTTTCTATGCTAGAAATTCTTTTCTCAAATACTGTATTTGTCATATCGGCAATCTTAGTGTATTCTATTAATTTTGAAAATTTATGCATATTAACTTTATGGTTTTTTGCTACATCTTTTTTTAGGTTTATTTGTTCATTTTTTATTTCATTTAATAGTTCGTTTATTTGTGTAATTAATGTTTCTAAGTTTTCTAAAGTCTCCTTTTCACTATTACTTTTCGACATTTAATCACCTCATTTACTATTAATAGATGTTATTTATCATATCATCTATATAAAAATAAATCAAGATATTTTGCGAAAATTTGTTTATATTATTTTTCCTCCACCAAGTACAATATTATTATCTATATAAAACACAACAGATTGTCCTGGTGTTATTGCTCTTTGTGGTTCTTTAAATTCTAATGTAGCTATACCATCTTTTACTTTTAAAATTGCATCTGCTTCTTTTGCCCTATATCTTATTTTTGCTTTTACTTCTATGCTTTTACTTAAGTCAATATCTAACAAAAATTTTAGTTCATTTGCTTTTAGAATATTGCTATATAATTCTTTTTCAGTTCCGACTATTACATTGTTGTTTTCTTTATCCAATTTAAGAACATATAGCGGTTCTGAATATGATATTCCTAAACCTTTTCTTTGCCCTACTGTATAATTTATAATTCCTATATGTTTTCCTAAAATCTTTCCATTATTTAAAATAATGTTACCTGATTTATTTTTCTTTTTAAAATCTGGTTGATTTTTCTCTAAAAATCCAACATAATTATTATCCGGTATAAAACACACTTCTTGGCTTTCTTTCTTTTTAGCTACATTCAAGCCATTTTTTTCTGCTATTTTTCGTATTTCTTCTTTATTATTAAATTCAGAAAGTGGAAATATAATATGTGATAAAATTTCTTTGTTTATTCCATATAAAAAATATGTCTGATCCTTTTTTTCTTCATTGGATTTTGTTAGCACATATTGTCCATATTTTTCAGAATACTCTATTTTAGCATAATGTCCTGTTGCAATATATTCACAATCAAATTTTATAGCATATTTATAAAACATATCAAATTTCATAAACTTATTACATTCCACACATGGATTTGGTGTTTTTCCACACATATATGTACATATAAAATTATCAATTACATTTTCTTTAAATTCTTTTTTTAAATCAATTACATGATGCTCAATTCCTAATTTATCACATACATTTTTTGCATCTTTTATTTCATCATATTCTTCTTTGCCATTATCCCATAGTTTCATTGTAGCTCCAACAACCTCATAGCCTTTTTCCTTTAATACAATTGCTGATGTGGAACTATCAACTCCACCACTCATACCAAGTAGAACTCTTTTATTCATTATATTTTATACCTCTTTTATTGTTTTGATTTAATTTCTTCTAAAGCTTTAGTTAGTTGATCTGGACAAGATGTACCTTTGTTTCCACAAGGTATTCCCTTTAATTTTTTTATTACATCATCTATTTTCATACCTTCTACCAATCTAGATACTCCTTGTGTGTTTCCATGGCAACCACCTATTATATTAACTTTTTTTATTATATTTCCATCTGTTTCTATTATCATTTCTCTTGAACATACTCCACTTGGTACAAATCTATATTCCATTTTTCTTCTCCTATCTTTATATATTGCTAATCTTTTGCTTCTTCTTCTACATCAACTTTAATATGAACATCTTCTAATTGTTGCTTCGTTACTGTACTTGGTGCTCGCATAAGTAAATCTCTTGCTTTCTTATTTTTAGGAAATGCAATAACTTCTCTAATATTATCAGAATCGGCTATAAGCATTATCATTCTATCTAATCCAGGTGCAGCACCAGCATGTGGAGGTGTTCCATATTGGAATGCATTATATAATGCCCCAAATCTATTTTCCACTTCATCTTCACTGTATCCAGCAATTTCAAATGCCTTTACCATAAGTTCTGGATCATGATTTCTTACTGCTCCAGATGCCATTTCATATCCGTTACATACAACATCATATTGATATGCTAATATATCTAAT
>CALXWR010000048.1 GCA_944392465.1 uncultured Clostridia bacterium
CACCTGCTGCTTTAGATACATTGATTACACATTTTAGAGATACAGGAAGAAAGCCAAGTTTTTATGATGCGATTATTACAGGAGATTTAGGTCATGTTGGAAAAGAAATATTAACAGAAATGGCTGAAACTAAAGGATACAATATAAAAAACAATTATAATGATTGTGGTGTTTTAATTTTTGATAAAGACAAACAAGATACCCATGCAGGCGGTAGTGGCTGTGGCTGTATAGCTTCTGTATTTTCTGGATATTTGTATAAAATGCTTAATGAACATAAATTAAATAGAATTTTATTAATAGCAACTGGTGCATTAATGAATGCTACCTCATCACAGCAAGGGGAAAGTATACCAGGAATTGCTCATGCTATAGCAATAGAAAATTTATAGATAAGGAGTTATATTTATGGAATTTATACAAAGTATTGATTGGATGCAACTACTAAGATGTTTTGTAGTAGGTGGCATCATATGTATAATTGGACAAATATTAATTGATAAAACTAAGCTTACTTCTGCTAGAATATTAGTTATATTCGTTACTACTGGTGTTATATTAGGTGCCATCGGAGTATACAAATATATTATTGAATTTGCTGGTTGTGGTGCTACAGTTCCTTTACTTGGATTTGGAGCCAATCTTGCAAAAGGTGCTATTACTGAAGTACAAAATTCTGGATTACTTGGAGCATTTATCGGTGGTGTAAAAGCCTCTGCTGGAGGAATTGCTGCGGCCATCTTCTTCGGATACATCGCGTCCTTAATAGCAAAACCAAAAATAAAAAAGCAATAGAAAATAAAAACAAGCAATTAGAATAAATTTTAATATATTTCTATGATAAATATTAAAACCTAATTATTCCTAATTGCTTGTTTTATTGTTTTTTATTATTTAATTTATTGTTTGCTTTATTGTTTATTTAATTTATAAATCTTTTGTATTTTGTTTAATATATCATACCAACTATACACTCTTATAACATTATTTCCATTCGCTTTTTTATTATATGAACTATCATAGCAAAATACTTGTAAATCTCCTTTTGACAATTTTTCTATATTATTTGGCGAGTCCTCTATCATCACATCTATCTTATTTTCCTGGCACACATCTAATTTTCCTTCTGACGAGAAAATTAATTTATCATAATATATTTTATTTTCTTCAAGCCATTTTTTTGTAAGTTTTTGCATACTTCCATAATATTCTTGTGGCAAACCATATTCATCTCTTGCCGTAATTATATATATTTCATGATTTTCTTTTAATATATCAATTACTTCTTTTGTGCACTCTCTTGGCATGCTTTCTATATATTTTACTAAATATTCATTCCAAAATTTTTCTGCTTCCTCTTCTGATAATCCAAAGGCTTTTCTCTCATCATATTCACCATCTTGTATTTCAAAATCAAGATTATGTTCATAACAAAATTTTGAACCATAATCTAAAACAAATTGCCCCATATTTAATAAAACGCCATCTATATCAATACCTATTCTCACTTTTAATCTCATTCCTTCCTAAGGGTATAAATTTGGTTGGAAAATAATTAATTTTTCAGACCTTTCACCTTACTTTTTTATTATTTTTATTTATATAGATATATTATCATAATTTATATTTAATTACTATATTTTATTTAGGCTATTTTTAAATAATTTAGACATAATTACAACATAGTTTAAATTTCACTCCTATTAGTTGATTGTAAAAAACAAAAGACTCAAAATAATAAAAGATAAAAAAATAAAGTGTATTTTGCGACATTAAAACATTGTCTCTAATAAATACACTTCATCTTTAAAATTTCATTCATCTTTTATTAAACTAAATCCTAAGCTTTTTTTGCAATTTCAACTATTTCTGTAAAAGCTTTTGGATCTGTTATAGCTAAATCTGCTAACATTTTTCTGTTTACTACAACATTAGCTTTCTTTAATCCAGCTATTAATTTGCTGTATGTAATTCCATTCATTCTAGCTGCTGCATTTATTCTTGCTATCCATAATTTTCTGAAATTACTTTTTTTATCTTTTCTTCCTACATATGCATACATTCCAGATTTCATAACAGCTTGTTTAGCCATTCTAAATCTATAATGTTTTGCTCCATAATATCCTTTTGCTCTTTTTAAAACTTTTTTATGTTTTTTACGTGTTATTATTGCTGTTTTTACTCTTGCCATCTATTTTTCACCTTCCTTAATTTTTCTTTATTCATTAATATTATTTGCCGTATGGCAATAATTTCTTAATACCTGCTTCACATGTTTTATCTGCATAAGCATCCATAACTTTTCCTCTAGATTTAGCTCTAGATGTTTTATTTGCTAGAAGATGTCTTCTATTTGATTTTGTTCTTTTTACTTTTCCTGTAGCAGTATATGAATATCTTTTTTTAGCTGCTTTATTTGTTTTTAATTTTGGCATATCCTTCTTCCTCCTTGTAATTATTTATTAATTTATATAAAATATATTGTTATATATTTTTATGTAATTTTAAATACTTTAATCAGTCTTGTATTTTTCCTATTCGGAATTTATCTTTTTTGATGTTTTTATTATTTTTCTACTTTTTTAGCTAATATGATAAACATATTTTTTCCCTCTAAAATAGGTTTCTTTTCTGGACTTGCAATATCTGCTAATGCATCTATAAATTTATTTAAATTGTTTTCGCCAAGTTTAACATAGTTTAATTCTCTTCCTCTAAACCTAACTGTTATTTTAACCTTGTTTCCATCTTCAATAAATTTTCTTGCATTTTTTACCTTAAATTCAAAGTCATGTTGTTCTATATTTGGAGTAATTCTTATTTCTTTTACTTCAAAACTTTTTTGTTTCTTCTTAGCTTCTTTTTCTCTTTTGGCTTGTTCAAATTTGTATTTGCCATAGTTCATAATCTTACAAACTGGTGGCTGTGCATTTGGTGCAACCAATACTAAGTCCAACTTTTTATCATATGCTATATCTAAAGCATCGTTAAGTGGCATTACTCCTCTTTTTTCACCTTGTTCATCTATAAGTTGAACTTCTTTTGCTCTTATTTGTCCATTAATAGGTAATTCTTGTTTTATATTAAAACACCTCCAAAATATTTTTGTGCTATTGCACATACATGAAAAAAATTGATTTGTCAGAACAAACCAATCCACACATATTTACAAATAACTTAAATTTTGCAATAAGTTATTCACATATTATTAATATTCCAACCTTTTTCCTTATGGTTAAGGTGAGAAGTGGATTGCTTCTTCTTTAATTGACTATATAAGTTTACAACATTTTTCTTAAAATGTCAAGCATTTTTTTGTATTTTGCTTGACATTTTAAGCGTTTTGTTATAAAATATTATAGCATTATATTGAATATGACCGTTTAATAGCTTCTCCCCGGTAGCCTATTAATATGGTTTCATATATATTTTAAAATTTATTTATGAAATGGAGGATGCATATTACCATGAATAATACAACATATAGTATTAAGAAAAATGAAATTGAAAGAAAATGGTATATAATTGATGCAGCTGAAAAACCTCTAGGAAGAGTTGCTACAGAAGCTGCTAAATTATTAAGAGGAAAACATAAACCAACTTATACTCCAAACTTAGATACTGGAGATCATGTTATTATATTAAATGCAAATAAAGTTGTTTTAACAGGAAAAAAATTAGATCAAAAAATTTACAGACATCATTCTGGATACATAGGTGGAATGAAAGAAATTACAGCTAGAGAATTATTAAATAAAAACCCAGAAAAAATGATGATGCATGCTGTAAAAGGAATGCTTCCACACAATAGTTTAGGAAGACAAATGCTTAAAAAATTAAGAGTATATGCTGGAGCAGAGCATGAAAATATAGCTCAAAAACCAGAAGTTTGGAATTTTTAATTAAAGGAGGATATGTAAAATGCCTAAAGCAAAAACAGATAAAATTGTTTTTTATGGTACAGGAAGAAGAAAAAGTTCTATAGCTAGAGTAAGATTAGTAGAAGGAAAAGGAACTATTACTATAAATGGAAAAGATATAGATGAATATTTAGGAACAGAAACATTAAAAGTTATAGTTAGACAACCTCTAACAGCAACAAATACAGTTGATAAATATGATGTTATCTGTAAAGTACAAGGTGGAGGATTTACAGGTCAAGCTGGTGCAATTCGTTTAGGTATTGCAAGAGCATTATTAGAAGCAAATAATGAATATAGACCTACACTTAAATCTGCTGGATTCTTAACAAGAGATCCACGTATGAAAGAAAGAAAGAAATACGGTCTTAAGAAAGCTAGACGTGCTCCACAATTTTCAAAAAGATAGAAATTATACAAAAACCTCAGAAGTTATATACTTCCGAGGTTTTCGTTATTTTCCTAATTTTTTTCGAAATATCTATTTAAACTACTTCTTATAAAATCTAATTGTTTTTTTAATTTTTCATCTTCTATTGGCTCAAGCATCGTGTTTATATATCCTTTTTCCTTTACTATTTCTACACCTTTAGGAAAGTTATAGTCAAAGATAAATGCAATATCTTTTAAGTACCAATCTAAATCACTTTGCAATTCATTAAAATTTATAAGCCTAAATTCTTTGAATGCATTTAGTACTTTTGTTCCTACTTTTTGCTTTTTTATTTTTTCGTAGTTAGTTAAAACATTTTCCTTTTTTGTAATATCATCAAAATGTACTCTAAAAATATCTGTTTTATCTGCATCTCTAATTATTTTACAATGTAACAACTCTTTATCTCTACAACCTTCTTCGATTCTATATTTATTATGATTTTTTATCGATTCGTATATAATACTATCATACTTATTATCTTCTATAAAATCTCTTATTAACCCATCTTCGAATAATATTTTAATGCCAAAATCAGCATGGTCTATGCTATCATTATCTCTATAAGTTCCATATATTTTTAGTTGTTCAAATCTACCAATATCATGTAAAAGAGCTATTAATTTTGCAAGATGTATATCTTCATCGCTTAAATTTAATGATTTTGCTATAGCTTCAGATACATCTACTACTTTGTATGAATGAATAACTTTTCTTTCTATATGTGGATCTTTTAAATCATAATTGTTTATATAATTTTTAAATTCTCTTTCTGCTTTTGTTAAATCTATCATTATATGTTTATCCTCCTCCAACCTTTATTATGATTGATGCATGTTGTATTAAAAACTATATATCATCTATTGTAATTGAAGTAATAAAACCGCTATCTTCACCATATCCAACCATAATTTTATATCTTTTTGACCCATTTATTAACTTAAGTAATTTTTCAATACTTTCATCATAATCAACATTATATTCTTCATTCTTATAATAAACTTTAACATAAAGATATTTATTATCAGAATTATATCTATTATAATAATAAAGGAAATTCAATAATTTCTTAACATATTGTCCGTCATGTTCTCCTTCAAAAAATGTTAAATATACCATATTATGATTTACTGCATCTATACTTGTCATTTGTAAATCTCTATCTAAATAATACCCAAAAGCTGGCTCTTTTCTTAGATTTACATATAAATTTCTAAATTTAATCATTAGTATTGTCAAAACAAAAATTATGATAGCTAGTATTATGAATGTTACAATTAGTAATAATTGTTTTTTAGTCATAGTTAATATCTCCTTCTATTATATTAACTTATACTTTAAATTTATATAAAAGTCAATAAATAATGAAGAATAATTTTTCATTACTCTTCATTACTCTACTGCTTCAAGCATTTGGTCTGTATTAAGACCTTCTAAATTATAATAGGTTTCTGGAATATTTCCAACTATCACTCCTTCTGTTAAAAGCACTTGATTATAAATTTCATCTTTAATTACACTATACGGTGTAAGTATAGAAACATTGCATTTTATATTTAAATATATTCTATGCAATGTTTGGTTTATCCCTGCGTCAACAAATTCTGTTCTTAAATCTGTTTCAATTTCCCCATCTGTCATCATTTTAATGTTTATACTTGGTCCAAGTCCTGATAATATTTTGCTTCCTGTAAAGCTACCTATTTTTATATCAAAAGTATTATTTTCTTCTTTATTTAGTTCATCTATAATGTATACTGGTATATCAGATATTATTTTATTTATTGTTATCATATTAACACTAATCATTTTTACATTATTGTTTTCGTCTTTTTCTACTTTACAAAAATCTGCATATTCATAATCTGCCATTACTCTTGTTGCTTGTTCATTGCATATCCTAGTTGCTACTGAGTTTGCAAGCGATTTGCATCTTTCTTCTATAATTGGTGTAACTGCATCCATCATTCCTTTTGCAATAAATATTGCTATTAATAATATGATAATTATTTTTATTATTTTTTTTATATTTTTATTACTTTGTTTTTTTATCATTTTGGGTATATGTATTCTATTTCGAGAAAATATTTTTTCATCCATTATTTTTATCCATTATATCTAGGTATAAATATTTGCTTGCCACATTGTAATTCATTTTCATTTTGTATTCCATTTACCCTTTCTATTTCACTTACTGTACTAGAGAATTTTTTTGCTATTTTCCACAAAGTATCACCATTTTTTACAAAATATATTACTAAACTAGATGTATCTTTATTTTTGCTTTCTTCTTCACTTATATCATCTATTACATTTATATTAGTATTTTTTATAAGATATGTAGTAAACATGATATCTATTTTAGCATCAATATTTTCATCAGTAGATACAATAAATTCTTGGTTTTGTAATTCTATTTTTGTCTCTATACTAGATTGATTACATACTCCCGGAAAATCTTGATTAAAAGAGAATGGAATTGTTGTTCTTTTTGATTCCAATCCGTTATTGGTACTAAAAATATATGTAATTTGTACTTCTCCTTCATATAATACTTTATCATTTAATAATGTTTGCTTTTCTATTTCAATATTAACAGATGCATCATATATTTTATTTCCATTAATCTCTGGAATTGTTTGATTTTCTCTTATGTTGCATATATTACGCACGCTTTCTTTATTTTCCACCACTTGCAATTGTTTTTTGGTAAACAATATATTTGTTTTTGGGCTGTACATATCTTGAATTACTTTAATTTCTTTTTGCTTAAATACATCACAAGTAATTTCTATTTCCGCTTCTACATATATTGAATGTTCTTCTACAGCATTTGGTTTTATTACAATATTCTTTATTTCATAATCTGTTTCGCAAATATTTTCTTCAGAAATATTTGGCATATCTATAAATCCCATTATTGGTATTTTGCCTTCTACTGAATTTATTCTATTATCATCTGTAAGGTATAACACTTTTGTTTGTAAATCAGCCTTTGCTAATACTTTATTATAGCTTAGCTTTATATCTTTATTTACAATATTTGCCTCTATTTTCATTATTTCTGCTAAATTATCAATCGTATCAATTATTAATGTATCTTTTGCATAAGCTCTTACACTTCCTGTTCCAATATTTGAACTAATTTTTAAATTATCTTCTAAAGTTTGAATATCTGCAAGTTTTACTTCCTCTACAATATCTACATTTTCATTTGAAATAACTTTTATATCTGCTTCTAGAAATGCTGTTATAGATATTTTCCTTTCATTTAATATTTTACATTCTATATTTTTTAGTTTAACATCTATTTTTACATCCATACCATCCATTGCTCTATCTACAGTTATTATTTGAGAAAAATCCAGATTAAAATTTATACTTCTTACACTATTGCTTTCATCACCAGATAAATAGATTGTATATGTGTTAATATTTCCATCAATTTTAACTTTTCCATCTAATACCTCTTTTTTATAAACACATACAATACCGCTAGTATTAATTTCCTTTAATATATCTGGTTTTATATCTGGAATAATACAATCTCCTTTTACTATAAATGCTTCTTTCTTTTGATTTATCATATGGTTAATACAAATATTTTCTCTGTTAGTTTCAATCGTCATTTGTCTACCTCCTTAATTTCTAATTGTTTAATATATATTAAGTAGACAAAAAAAAATTCCTATTTCTAGGAATTTTGCTTTTAATTTTAAACATTTTATGCTTGCACCGTTGATAAAGGTGGTATTAATGGACTATAGCCAGTTCCATCAAATACATCTACTTCAATCGTTCTTGTTAATATATCTGTATAACTGTAACTAACATTTCTATTGTTTTCTTCAATTTTAATTACAAATAAATTTGGATAAGTCTTCTCTATAGTAGCTTCTTTTGAAAACGATTTACTCCTTCCTAATGAGCCTTTTACAATTATCTTTTGTCCAATTTTCTCATCAATATCTGTTTTTAAATTTGCTATATCATTTTGGCAAATCATTTTATCACCTACCCTATATTATAGGACTATATTACCATAAAAATAGCTTGAAGTCAAAATAAGAATTGTTTTGTCGATTACCTGTATTGCCTGGTATTCTAAAACTTCGTGGTTTTGTTTGTGGTTTATTACGATTATATTACAATTGTGTTACAATTACATTACAATGTTAAAATTTTTCTTTTGCCATATGCTCCAACACCATTTACCCCTCGCTCTCCATCTCTTAATTCATTTTCTATATCCGATATTGTTAAATACTTTTTTTCATCTGTTAATGCAATTTTACTTGCTACTATGAGAGGATCTTTGAAGTCAATTAAAATTCTAGCCGGAGATGAAGCAAAATTTGCACCTGCCGACATAATAGCTTCATAATAACTTTGGCACGCACCTGCAAATATGACTAAATCTTTATTTTGAGTTTTTCTAGCATTTTTAACAGTCTGAACAAAATATTTTGAATTTTTGTAATTATATATATCTTCATAAGCTCTTCCAAGCCTAATCATTCCATCATGACCTGTTATAACCAATATATCAGGTTTATATTTTTCTAATAATGGTTCTACATAATTTGCTTGTCTATTTTCTGAAATGTTTCTTACTATCGCATCAACCCCCATTTTTTTATAAAATAGCTTTGATTTTTCACTATATTTTTTATCTCCATCTATATGAAGAATTTTTCCTGTATATATTACATTATCCAACTTGAATCACCTCTAAAAAAAGCAAATCATTATATTTTATGTCGAATAATGTAAATTTGTGATTTTGCTCATTAATTACATATTTAGTTCTATAGGACTTCCTATAGGAATAGAATGTTACAAAACATAGTTCTTAGGGGGGTTTTTATAAATTGAAAAAAATGTATATAGAAGAACGTGCAATAAATTTAGCACGCTATATAATAGATAGCAAAGATACCGTAAGAGGTGCAGCAAAAAAATTTGGAGTAAGTAAAAGTACAGTACACACCGAAGTAACATTCCAGAACGGTAAAAATAAATCACCTATAATCCCAGAAAGTATT
>CALXWR010000049.1 GCA_944392465.1 uncultured Clostridia bacterium
TCTTTTTAGTGAAAACTCTATATCTTCTGTAAGTGTATTTGTATTCCATCCGTCAGGTTTTATAACATCAAATTTAACCATAAAACCTGTACCATTTAATAATGGTGATAATCCTAAATTATATCTTGCTAAATGATAAAATCTATTCATTGTCCAATAGAATAATGCATAACCTGCTGACACCCAGCTGTCTGTTGGATTTTTAATATCTCTATATCCTTGAACAACTTCCTCTCCTTGGCATAATTTCTTATTCATTGCTTTTAAAAAGTTTTTATCTACTATATTATCTGCATCAAATATACAAAATGCATCATAGTCAGCATTTTCTTCTATTTTTTGTTTTAAAAACCATTGAAGAGCATATCCTTTTGTTTTATGTTCCTCATCATGTCTCTCCATTACAATTGCTCCATGTTCTTTAGCTATTTCAGCAGTTCTATCTGTACAGTTATCTGCTATAACATAAACATCATAATGGTCTTTTGGATAATCTTGTTTGTTTAAACTCTCAATTAAAGCTTCTATAACATTTTCCTCATTATGTGCAGGTATAATGGCCATAAATTTATTAGTTTTTTCTTCTAAAATTGGTTTATCTTTTAACTTAACAAGTGAACATATACTTATAACTAATTGATATCCCCAGAATATTGTTAATAACCATACAAGTGCCTGTTGAATCATATATAAATAATCCATTTCTTTTCTCCTTTTTTATATCTATATTTATATTATGCACTTAATATATGCTTGTATTACTAATTTATAAATCTGTGTATTCATACATTTTATATTATACTATTATCTTACATTTTTTGCAACTATTTCATATTCTTTTTGTGATATCTGTTTAGCAATTTATTACTCAAAAATGGTACCTGCTTCTATACTATTACCTCTTAAAAATTCTTGAGTACTCATTTTTCTCGCATTTTCTCCTTGAATTTCTAGAACTTTTATAATACCATTTTTTGCTTTTATATATAATCCTTTTTTTGAATCTGAAAGTAACACTGTTCCACTTTCTAACCCTGGTAATCTATATTCATATTCTTTTATTTCTGGATAATCTTTTTCTAATTCATCATTTGATAATACTTTAATTTTCCAAAATTTAATCTTTTTTCCATTCAAATAAGAATATGCTCCCATAATTGGATTTAATCCTCTTACTAAGTTTTTAATTTCTACCGCATTTTTATTTTCCCAATCTATTTTTGCCATTTCTTTATTAAGCATAGGTGCTAAAGTATACTCCTCACCTTGTTTTTCCCTTGGTGCTTTTCCTGCTTCTATTAATTTTAGAGTTTTTACTAAAAGATTACCTCCAATTTCTGATAATCTATCCCATAACTCTCCTGTTGTTTCATCTTCTCCTATTGTTACTTTCTCCTTTAGTATCATATCGCCTGTATCCATTCCAACATCCATATACATAGTTGTAATCCCAGTTTCCTCATCTCCGTTTAAAACAGCCCATTGAATAGGTGCTGCACCTCTATATTTAGGAAGAAGTGAACCATGTACATTTATACAACCTAGTTTTGGAATTTCTAGTAATTCTTTTGGCAAAATCTTACCATATGCCACTACACAAATCACATCTGGTTTTATTTTTTTTATTTCTTCAATAAACTCTAAATTATTTCTTACCTTTTGAGGTTGTAATACATTTAATTCATGCTCTTCTGCAAAAACTTTTACAGGAGATGGTATTAATTTCATACCTCTCCCTTTTGGTCTATCTGGATTAGTTACAACCGCTTCTATTTTATGTCCTGCTTCATACACTTTTTTTAGTGATTCTACAGCAAAATCTGGAGTTCCCATAAATACTATTTTTAGCATATAATCTCCTCCTTTATCCTTTATCTTGATTTGGTTCTACATACTCAAGTGTTCCTGGTATCATATTATCTACAAATAATATACCTTCTAAGTGGTCTATTTCGTGACATAAAGCTTGTGCCAATAAGCCTTTTGCTTTTATTTTTACTTTTTCTCCATTTTCATTTAATGCTTCAACTACAACCTCTTCTGGTCTAATCATCTTTGCGTATTGGTTTGGAAAACTCAAACAACCTTCTTCAACTTCTTGTTTTCCTTTAGTTTTTATAATTACAGGATTTACTAATTTTAATGGTTTATTGCCATCATATAAATCAATTACAATAACTCTTTTTAGTAATCCTACTTGAGGAGCTGCTAATCCTACTCCATTATATTTATGCATAGTTTCTAACATGTCGTCTAATAATTCTCTTATTTTATCATTTACTTCAGATACTTCTTTTGATTTTTTTCTTAAGATTTCGTCACCATTTTCTCTTATTTCTCTTATTGCCACCTATATTCACTCCCTTTTCACTTTTTAGTCTTAAATTTATTTTTAAAGCGTCATCATATTGTTTGGATTTAAGTCAATTGTTACTCTTGTTTTATTTGTTTTTAATGTTTTAAAAAATTCTAGAGTTTCATTTAATAGATTTATTGTTTCATCTGAAAATTTGCATTTTATTAAAATTCTCCATCTATATTTATTCTTAATTCTATCTATTGGTGATGGAATTGCTTTATATAGTATTATTCCTATATTTTCATTTATTACTCTATTTTTTAAATAAGCATGAACATGGTTTGCAACACTTGCTACATCTTTTTCGTTTTCAGAACTAAATCCAATTAATATTATATCGCAAAATGGTGGATATTTCAATTGTTTTCGCATTCCAATTTCTGTGTTGTAAAATAATTCATAATCTTGTTTTTTTGCACATTCAATACTAAAATTATCTGGATTATATGTTTGAATTATTACTCTTCCTTTTTCTTCGCCTCTTCCAGCTCTTCCTGCAACTTGAGTTAAAATTTGAAAAGTCTTTTCGTTTGCCCTAAAATCATCTATATTTAAACTACCATCTGCTGCAATTACTCCTACTAAAGTTACATTTGGAAAATGATGCCCTTTTACTACCATTTGTGTTCCTATTAAAATATCTATATTTTCATTCTGAAATTTTTCTAGTATTTGTTCATGTGAATTCTTTTTGCTAACTGTATCTACATCCATTCTTATGGTACTGGCTTCAGGAAATAATTTTTTTATTTCATGTTCCAATTTCTGAGTTCCAGTTCCAAAATATCTAATTTGGTTACTTCCACATTCTGGGCATAGTGTTAATACATTTTCTTCTCTACCACAATAATGACATTTCAATTTATTTGTATTTGCATGATATGTTAAATTTATATCACAATTTTTACATTTTGCTGTATATCCACAATTTCTACACATTATAAAGGTTGAAAATCCTCGTCTGTTTAAATATAGGATTATTTGTTTCTTATTTTTTAAATTTTTCTCTATTTCCTCATATAACTTGGTACTAATCATTGATTTATTACCTTTAGCAAGTTCTCCTCTTAAATCAATAATTTCAATTTCTGGAAGGTCGGTTTCATTTGCTCTCTTATTTAATTTTAATAGAGTTATTTCATCGTTTTTTGCTCTATAAAAAGTATCTAAATCCGGGGTGGCACTTCCTAATACCAAAGGAATATTATTATCCCTACATAAAAATCTTGCAATTTCTTTTACTTCATATCTAGGTGTCATTTCAGATTTATATGAGCTATCATGCTCTTCATCAATTATAACTATTCCTAAATCTGAAACTGGTGCAAAAATTGCAGACCTAGCACCAATCACAATTTTTGCTCTTCCATCTTTTATTCTATTCCATTCATCATATCTTTCACCTACTGACAACTTACTATGTAGTACAGCTATTTTTTCTTTGCCAAATCTTGCAATAAATCTATTAACTGTTTGGGGTGTTAATGATATTTCTGGTACTAATAATATACTTGATTTGTTTTCTTTTAGTGACTTTTCTATTAATTGTAAGTAAATTTCTGTTTTTCCTGAGCCTGTAACTCCAAAAATTAAAAATTCAGAAAATAGCATCTCATCCATTGAATCTGAAATTATATCAAATGCTTCTTGTTGTTCTTTATTTAATTTTAATTTTTCTGTTTTTTCTATGTTTTTTTCTTCAAATGGATTTCTTTCTATTTTCTTTGGAATTATTTCTACATATCCATTTTTGCACAAAGTATTAACAACAGCTCTAGAGCTATCAGCAAACATTTCTATATCTGATACTAAAGCATCACCATTTTGTAATAAAAATCTTAAAGTTCTAATTTGTTTTTCCGATTTTAATTTTTTAGTTTCTATATCAAATTCTATTTCATCTTCATCTTTTATCAAACTTACAAAATTAATACTTTTTTCCTTAACTCTATTTTGTATTACTTTGCTCGTAGTACCTGGAGGTAGCATTAATTTTAAACATTCAGAAACATTACAAAAATATCTTTTTGACATCCATTTTGCCATATTTATTTTTTCTTTGTTCAAAAATTTTTCTTCCACTTTTGCAATTTCTTTTACTTCATACTCGGTTGTTTGTTTTATATTTACCACAAAACCTTCTTCTAAGTCTTTTTTTCTTCCAAAGGGAATTAATACTCTTGCTCCAATTAACTCTATAGCATTATCTTCATATTCTGCCGGAATTCTATAATCAAAAACTCTGTTTAAGTTTTTAACATTACTCTGTATAATTACTTCTGCTATCATGTATGTTTTATCTCCATATATATAATTTATCTTTTCTTTCACTATATTTTATATAGTAATTTTAGCGAAATTGACTATTACAGAAAAAGACCACTCGATGGTCTTTTTTCTATTTGTTATTAATTTAAAATTCTTCTTCAGTAAGATTAATTTCATTTTCTATAATTGTTTGAATTATATTTACTGTTTTTTCTAAATTGTTATTTTTAATAATATAGTCATACATACCTATTCTAGATTCTTCATAGTCAAATCTATTTAATCTTAGCATGATTTCTTGAGGACTTGGCTTGTCCACTCTTTCTTTTAATCTTCGTTCTAGCTCTTTTTTTGGAACACGTAAAAATATAGTAACAACTTTTGTATCTTGACCTAATAATTCTTTTAAATGCTCTGTTCCATTTACATCTATATCTTTTACAATTATTTTTCCGCTTCTCATCTTTTCATTTAGTAATTTTCTTGAAGTACCATAATATTCGTTGTGATGTACATCGTATTCATATAGTTCTTCGTTTTCAATCATTTTTTCAAATTCTTCTTTGTTAACAAATATATAATCTTTACCTTCTATATCTCCTTCGCGTTTTGCTCTTGATGTATATGAAGGTAATGAATCTACTTGCTCCATTCTTTTTATTAAAGCTTCTTTTATTGTGTTTTTACCAGCTCCTGATACTCCTGATAATATTACTAGCATATTGTCACCTTACCTTCTGCAATTTCGTTTGCCGCAACAGTTACTGGTGCTTCGTCTTTTATACTTGTTAGAACTTCTGCTCCATCAGCTATTTGTCTTGCTCTCTTAGCTGTTATTACTACTAGTTCAAATCTATTTTCTACTTTTGTTAACAATTCTTTTACAGTTGGTTTCACCATCATAATTACATTCCTCCTCTTAATTTTCTTCTACTATATTTTCATCATCTTTATCTAATCTTCCTGCTACTGTTTCTGGTTGTATAGAAGATAAAACCACATGTCCTGAATCCATAATAATTACTGCTCTAGTTTTTCTTCCATATGTAGCATCTATTGCTGTACCATCATCCTTTGCTTCTTGAACTATCCTTTTTATAGGTGCCGATTCTGGGCTTACTATAGCTATTATTCTATTTGCTGAAACTATGTTTCCAAAACCTATATTTATTAATTGCATATTAACCTCCATTCGAGCTAGTTTGCTCTAAAAATTATTAAATTTTACTCTTCTGTGTTTATCATTTCTTTCATATTATCTAAAAAATATTTTTTCTTGCCTCTTGCTCGAATTACTATTGATTTTATAAAATAATATACTACTACTATTCCTAAAATAATTAATAATATTTTTATGTATTGAGATGACAGCATTAAGTTAACATATATTAGTCCTAAAGTAACTATAGCAATAATTAAAGTCTCAACACCATATACTGCCACTTTTTTATTTTCCTTACTATATGCTCTTTCTAACAATATTATTGCCAAGAACAATGCACATATTGCAAATACTTTTAAATCTGTTTGATACACACTTTTTTCAATATTGTTAAATCCTAAAATTAAGAATACAAAATAAAGTACTACAATTATCATTACTAAAAAGTTGTATATAACTGGTTTACGAATATTCTTTTTATCCTCTTTTGGTATTTTCTTTTTCCCTTTAAATATATTTTTTATTTCCTCAAATTTTATTAACTTTGAGTGTTCTTTATCAGTTATAGCTTTTTCTTCTTTTTGATCTTTTATTTCACTTGCAACAGCTTCTTCAACTTCTGGTTTAATGCTTTCTTCTGCAATATCATCCTTTTGCTTTTTTTCTATTTTGTTGCTTTCGTCTTTTACAATAGTCTTATTATTGTTTCCGGTTTTAATGTTATTATTTTTTTGAACTTTTGAATTTTTACTATCAGATTTTTTATTTTCTTCTTTGTTTTCTACTGTGTTCTTGGTAGATTTTGCATTGTTAGTATTGGCTGTTTTATTTTTGTTTGCAGTTCCAGTTGTTTTTTTTGTTTTTGTACTACTAGTGCTTTTTTTACTATTTGTTGAAGCCGTTTTAGTTGTTTTTGCATTACTTGAGCCTTTTGTGGCTTTAGCTGCCTCTTCACTCTTTTTTTCTGCATTTTGAGTATTGCTTTGCTTTTTAGTAGTTGAATTTCTTTTTTTGGTAGTTGAAGTTTTTGTACTATTATTTGTTTTTGTAGTGCTCTTTTTTGAAGTACTTGTAGTAGATGCTTTTGTATTTTTTGTTGATTTGGTCGTTTTTTCTTGTGTCTTTGCATCTGTTTTTTTAACTTTTTCTGCACTTTCTACTTGATTATTATTAGCTTTTACTTCTTCTTGTTTTTCTGTTTCTTGTTCTTTGGCATTTTTAGCTTTTCTAGGCATTGTTCATCCTCCATTTTTATAATTCAAATTCATATATTATATCACTAATCATTACGATAGGTGCCGTTTCTGTTCTTAGAATTCGTTTCCCTAAACTTACACGTTTAGCATTCGCTTTTATAAGTTTATCCACTTCTATATCAGATAGACCACCTTCTGGTCCAATTACTATTCCTATGTTTAGTTTCTTATCGCTATTTATATTCTTTTTTAAGGTCAATAATTCATCTTTTAAAGTTATATTACTCTCATTCTCATAAGCCAATAATATAATATCATACTTATCAATATTTTTGCAAATATCTTCAATTTTTAATATGTTTTCAATTTTGGGTATAACATCTCTCTTACTTTGCTTTGCAGCTACTTCTGCTATCTTTTGCCATCTGGTAATTTTCTTTCCTCCTGACTTATTATCTATTTTTACCACACATCTGCTCATATTAACAGGAATAATTTTTTTAACTCCTAGCTCTGTAGTTTTTTGTATAATGTATTCCATTTTATCTGCTTTAGGCAAACCTTGAAACAAATCTATATTAATATTGCTTTCTACTGATTTTGCTACTATGTCTATTATTTTACATACTACTGAATCTTTAGAAAATTTTATTATTTGTGATACATAAGTTCTTTCTATTTCTTGATTTTCATCTTTACTTGAAATTAATATTTTATCATTTAATTTTAACCTTAATACATTTGATATATGATTTACATCTGTTCCGGTTATATAAATTTCATTTTCTTTTATTTGAGTATTTGGCACAAAAAATTTATACATTTCTTCCTCCAATAATATTAAATATTATATCACATTTTGCATAACTTTCAACATAATATTAAATAAAAGCTAGAGTTTATCTTATATGTTTATATTATCTATCTTCTATCTCTTCTCCTATATCATCATCTCTTTTTATTTTTCCCGTACTATTTTTCATTACCATTGACCTGTACCCTGTATTACTTATATATCTTCTGTATTCTTCTTCTATTTCTATATCCCAATCTTTATCATCAATTAATACTTGTGCAACTATTTTTTCATTACTGCAAACATAAACTATCCCTTCACTTGTTTTTTTAAGCTGATACATATGATTATGATATTCAAATGTGTTTTGCTTATTTTTTATTGCTTGAACTACGCTTTCTTCAAAATTCTTAGCTCCTGCAATTGGCAACATAATGGTTCTCTGTTTGCTAAAAAATCCCATATCATGATCTTTTTTTACTGCAAAAGCCGCTTCTGGAGAATTTCTAAAGGTCTTATGCCAATCTTCAAATCTTTGTGGTGCATTTCCACCACATTTTTCTGAGAAACTTCCGTCCTCTGTTCTTTTTATAAAATGATGCCCTTCTTCTAATTCTCCTGAACACCTATATAATACCAAATATTCATCATCTTTTAAGTCAGTATCTCCAAGCAATCTTACAAAAGGAAATAATTCTAATATACTTGAAACATTTCTTTCAAAATCATTTTCCCTTGGAAATATACAAGAATCAATTTCAAGTGCATATCCCCCACAATTTATACGCCAATTAAATTCTTCCTCAACTCGATTTGATATCATTTTTGAAAATTTTTCTTCTGACTCATTAAACAATTCTCCACTAATTAAAGATTTTGTATATAGATATCTTTCAGCTACTCTATTATTTTCACACTCCTGTTGCACCACTTGCTCAAATTCGGTTAAATCAGGTATACCCATCTTTTCTAATAACAATCTTCTAATTAGTATTTCTGCAATAGTATAGATAGCTATTCCATAATTTCTCTCATAAAATTCCATTTCACATTCATATTCAATTTGTTCTTTTTCTTTTTGATTGAGCTGAATTTTTCTTTTCAAGTCCATTATTGATTCTATTGATATTTCTTTAAAGTCAAAATGTATTTGTTTACTTTTATCAGTTATTTTTTGATTATAAAAATTAATAAAAATTTTTATATCTCTTAATATATCGCTAATTAAATCTGCTAAATAATCTTCTTCTAACTTGTCAAAATTAGTCCAATATCTTTCAAAATTTTTTTCAACTGAATTAATAATTTTTTGACGAATTTTGTCTTTAAACTCTTTTTCAAAACTCATTTTTTACTCTCCATATTTTAATTTTATACCAAAAAATCTCATATTTCAATAAAAAATAAATTTTTAGACATTCTGCCGAATCATTTACATATAATATTATATAAATTTTAAAGTAAAGGATGATGTTTATGAAGAAAATAAGAATGGCAATTGTTGGAGCAACAGGACTCGTAGGTAGAACTGTATTAA
>CALXWR010000050.1 GCA_944392465.1 uncultured Clostridia bacterium
AATCTTTTCCAGCTATCTTGTATTGTATTTTTTAAATATTCCTCATATTGAGTTTGACCTTTTATTATATCCTTTTCAACATAATTTAATATTTTATCTTCATTTTTATCTATTTTTACTTTTAAGAAATCCTCTTTTTCTCCTCTATTTATAGCTAGTATTCTATGGCTCGGTAATTTATTTATGCTTTCATTAAAATCATAATACATTTCGTAACTAGACTTTTCCTCTGGATCTGTTGCTTTAACCTCAATAATTCCTTCTCTGTAGCATATACCTTTAATTTTTTTTCTATATTTAGGATTATCAGAAATATTTTCTGCAATAATATCTAGTGCTCCTGCTATCGCATCTTCTACGTTTGCAACAACTTTATCCTTGTCTGTATTTTCAATATCCTTTGTTACAAATTCTTGTGCTATTTCAATTATAGGTCTTGTATCCTCTTGAATAAATATTATTTCTGCCAATGGTTCTAATCCTTTTGCCTTAGCAACCGTAGCTCTTGTTTTTTTCTTTGGTTTGTATGGTCTGTATATATCTTCAACTTCTGCAAGTGTTTTTGCATCTTCTAAAGATTTGGTTATTTCTTCTGTTAATTTCCCTTGCTCTTCTATTGATTTTATAACTTCTTCTTTTCTTTTTTCTAAATTTCTTAAATAATTTAGCCTTTCACCAAATTCTCTTAAAACTTCATCAGATAATCCTCCTGTAACTTCTTTTCTATAACGAGCTATAAAAGGTATTGTATTACCTTCATCTATTAATCTTATTGTTGCTTCAACTTGACTTGTCTTTATTTTTAATTCTTCTGCTATATTGTTTATAATTTTGTCCATTTTAACCTCCATTTACTTGCATTTACATTTTAACAAAATTTCACTTAATAAACTATATCCTCTTTTCTCTTATTCCCTAGCAAGTTTTAGTTTCTTATTGTATTTAACACCAAAATAATATATAATGTCAATACATATTATAAAATAAGGAGGAAATTATATGGGAATAGCTTCTTTTGTAGTCGGCCTATCTTGTTTAATGTTATCACCTTTTTTTAATGTATTTCTTGTTTTGCCATCAATTCTTGGTCTAGTTCTAGGAATAATTGATACAATTGTAAAAACTAAAAATAAGCAATCTAAAGGTTTATCAATTGCAGGAATTGTTCTTTCATCAATAGCTTTAGTCGTATGCGCAATACTTACTATAGGAATATATGCCTTAAGTAATTACTCTACTACTTCTACAAATACCTCTGTAGAACTTATATCATCTGATATATACTCTAGTGTAGGCAATTCTGCTACATCTGATAACATTAAAGTAGATTTTAAAAATGTCGATTTAAATTTTAAAAAATACAATGATTATGCATTTATTCCTAGTGGATATACAATTTTAAAAGCTGATTTTGAATTTGAGAATGTAGGAAATAATTATTCACTAGTATCCTATAATGATTTTAAATGTTATGCAGATGATTTTTCTTGTGATGAGTTCTATTATGTAGATAATTACTTTTTTTCTGAATCTTTAGCTCCTGGCGAAAAATATACTGCATCAGTTTATTTTGAAGTTCCAAAAAGTGCTACTTCAATAGACCTTGAATATGACTCAAATCCTTCTAAAGAAGGAAAAATAATATTTAATGTAAAAAATAATACTAAAAAATAGTTTGTTAAAAAAAACAAATCAATTTAATAGTTTATAAATTGATTTGTTTTTTTATTATTCTATTCCTAAATACTCATCATATGTTACTTCTCTATCAACAACTGTATCATTCTTTATATCAATTATTCTATTTGCTACAGTTTGAGTTAATTGATGGTCATGTGATGTAAATAATAATATTCCTTTATATTTCATTAATCCCTCATTTAATGCTGTTATGCTTTCCATATCTAAGTGATTTGTAGGTTCATCAAAAATTAATAAGTTTGCTCCTGAAAGCATCATCTTAGAAAGTACACATCTTACTTTTTCTCCTCCAGATAGTACTTTTACCTTCTTTAAAGCTTCTTCGCCAGAGAACAACATTCTTCCTAAAAAGCTTCTTACATAAGTTTCATCTGGGTCTTTAGAATACTGTCTTAGCCAATCGGTTATAGTTAAATCAGATTCAAATAAATAATTATTATCCTTAGGGAAGTAATTAGTTGTTATTGTTGTTCCATATTTAATTGTTCCTGAATCTGGTTCCATTTCTCCTGCTAAAATTTGAAATAATACTGTTTTTGCATTTTCATTATCTGCTAAAAAAGCTATTTTATCATTTGGTTTTACTACAAAAGATACTTTGTCTAATATTTTTTCTCCATTTATTGTTTTTGAAATATTTCTTACCTCTAATATATCTTTTCCTGGTTCTCTATCTGGCTTAAAATCAATATATGGGTACCTTCTGTTTGATGGTTTAATTTCATCTAGTTGGATTTTCTCTAATGATTTCTTTCTAGATGTAGCTTGTTTTGATTTTGAAGCATTGGCACTAAATCTTGCAATAAATTCTTGTAACTCTTTTATTTTTTCTTCTTTTTTCTTGTTTGCATCTCTCATTTGTTTTAATGCTAATTGGCTTGATTCATACCAAAAATCATAATTTCCTGGATAAACTGTTATTTTTCCAAAGTCTACATCTGCAATATGTGTACAAACTTTGTTTAAAAAATATCTATCATGTGATACAACAATAACAGTATTTTCAAAATTAATTAAAAATTCTTCTAACCATTTAATACTCTTTAAATCCAAGTCATTTGTAGGCTCATCAAGAAGTAGAATGTCTGGATTTCCGAACAATGCTTGTGCTAATAATACTTTTACTTTATCTTTTGGTTCTATTTCTTTCATTAATTTATAATGCTTTTCTGAATCAATTCCTAAATCGTTTAAAAGTACTGCACTATCTGATTCTGCATTCCATCCATCTAATTCTGCAAACCTTTCTTCTAATTTAGCTGCTTTCATGCCATCTTCCTCTGAGAAATCTGGTTTTGCATATATTGCTTCTTTTTCCTTCATTATATTATACAATTCTTGGTTTCCCATAATAACAGTATCCATAACAGTATGCTCTTCATAAGCAAAGTGATCTTGTTTTAATACTGAAATTCTTTCTTGTTTTTCTTTTGATACTTCTCCCTTGCTAGGCTCTATTTCTCCAGATAACACTTTTAAAAATGTAGACTTCCCAGCACCGTTAGCTCCTATAATTCCGTAGCAACATCCTTTATTAAACTTTATGTTTACATCTTCAAACAAAGTTCTTTTTCCAAATCTAATTGTAACTCCAGTTGCTGTTAACATTTAGTTTCCCCCTAACTTCATAAATTTAATTTATATTTTATGTATTTTTATTTAATATTGTTTTACTAATTTATAATTAGTCTAGCATACCTTTTTTCTTTAACCATATACTTGCTATTATTCCAATTAATAAAGAGAAAAAGACTATTAATATAAATCCAAATGGACTATTTTGCAATGGAACTCCAACATTCATTCCCCAGTAACTTGCTATCATTGTAGGTATAGCCAATATAATTGTAATTGATGTTAAATATTTCATAACACCATTTAAGTTGTTAGAAATAATTGAAGCATAAGCATCCATTGTGCTTGCTAAAATGTCTCTATATATTTTTGCCATTTCTATAGCTTGTTTATTTTCTATAATTGAGTCCTCTAATATATCTTCATCTTCTTCATACAATTTTATTAAATTGCCTCTCATGGTTTTTTCCATTACAACTTCATTTGATTTTAATGATGTTGTAAAATAAACAAGACCTTTTTCTAAACTTAGTAACTTTAAAAGTTCTTTATTTTTCATAGAATTTTTTAATACATTTTCTGCTATTTCTGTTTCTTTGTTTATTTTCTTTAATAAATTCAAAAACATTTCAGAATTTGAATACATTATTTGTAATAACATTCTACTTTTTTTGTATGTTACTATAGTCTTCATTTTATTTTTTACTAAGCTTTCCAATATAGGATTTTTATTTAAAGAAACTGTAATTATATAATCATCTCTTACAAAAATTACTCCTATTGGAATTGTACTATATACCTTTGCTCCATACTCTATTCCCATAATTGGTGTATCAATAATAAATAATATAGTATTGTCATCATCTTCTATATCAATTCTGGCCTTTTCTTCTGGATCTAGGGCATATCTAATAAAGTCTTCTTGTATATTTATATTTTCACATACGGTTTTAATCTCTTCGTCACTCGGTGAAACCATGTTTATCCAATTTCCTCTCATGTATTCTTTTGTTTCTGTAGTTATATTTGTTTCTATGTCTGTACTATACATTTTAAACATCGTTATCACCCCTTCAAGACAATATATTAACATAATTTAGAAATAATTACAACTAAATTCGAAAAAATATTGACAAAAACCGTCTGTAGAATTATAATATTAATGTTACTATATAAATAATTATTTATGCGCCATTAGCTCAGTTGGTAGAGCAGTTGACTCTTAATCAAATGGTCGGAGGTTCGAATCCTCTATGGCGCACCAGTGCTATATTTGATTAAAATAAATTTAACAGAATATATACAAAAATTAAGTCAGAACCACGTGTATAACACGTGGTTCTGACTTTTCTAATTATTTTTATGCAATTTCTATTATTTTAGTTTTTCCCCTTTTTTTATAATCATAGGCAATGAATCATAAGAATCTTTGGATAATAAAGTTTTAGAGACAATTTTCCCATTTGATTTTAATATTCTATATGTTTCACAAGTACAACCTTCATATCCATTTTGCATTATTACTTCTTCCCCATTTTTTAAATTAGAATCATATTCATACTTTGTTGTATATGGTATATATGTTTTTACTACAGATTGTATTTCTACTTTGTATTCCTTTTTTTCTTCAATACCGTAAATACTCATTTCACAAATTCCATTTTTAGCTTTAGCTTCTATTTTAATTGGATATGTTCTTGTATTTTTAAATTTAAAATCAATTCCTCCCCATGTTACAGTTGCATCTCTTCCTTCAGCCACATATGATGTTAAAAATTGATGATTTGTTCTATCTACTATTTCTAAATTTGCAAGCAATGCTACATTATATAATGTTGATGAAGTTTGACAAACTCCTCCACCTACATCTTGAATAACCTTACCTCCAGCATATGCACCTGCTTCCTTATATCCTTTAGTAATTGTTCTTTCCCCAACTGTTTTGTTATAAGAAAATACCTCTTCAGGCATTAAAATTACTCCATTTATTTTTTTAGTAGATAATTCCACATTATTGCTTCTATTTCTATTGGTCGGATTATATCTTGTTGTATAAGTTGCAAGTTTATTAGGGAAAGCTTCCTTGCCTAATTCTTTTAAAGTTATATTCGGTTTTGTTATTTTTAATGGTATCATATATTCTTTTTCATTTTCTGCTAATAATTGTTTTGCTTCTTCCATTGATATAGCAAAGTCTATTCCTGTTATATCTGCATGTACAGTAGTTGGATTTTCTGAAATATAAGCATCTTGAGCCTCTTTATAGATTTCACTTCTTATTTGAACTAAATCTATGCTACTAGGCTTTATAGTTTCTGTGGGGAATTCAATCATATTCTCATTACTTTGTATATCTTTTATTTTATTAATTATTTCTTTTTCTAATTCTGTCTTATTAATTTGCTGTCCCTCAGTTCCCTTTACAATAACTAAATTTTCTCCTTCAATATAATAACTATTGTCTTTAAAAGCATTAGGCATTTTAGTAGCAATATCTGTTATTTTTTTATCTAAAACATCTTCTTTATAATTGAAATTACATTCTAACTTTTTCCCAAATAATTTTGCAAATAATATTCCATAATTATTTGTAATTATATTTCCATCTTTTCCCACATTATATGCTTTATCAATAGCTGAATCTATATCAAAATTTCCATCAATTTGGTTAGCGTTTATACATGTCTCATATTTATCTTTCTTTAATATTATATCTTCTTTTAACTTTTCATTTAAAATATCAGTTAATTTTTTTCTTGCTTCTTCTTTTGTTAAATTACTCACATCTATATTCATTATAGCAATATTACTATAAATTCTTTCATTATTCATATTTGTTAATGCAAAAATTACTGAAAAAAATATTAATAATAAAACTATCAAGCTAATTAATATAGGTTTATACATAATAATATCTCCTTTATATATTGTATCCCTATAAATTAGATAATATTACAATATATGCATACATGTAACTAGTTTGCTTAAATAAGATTTTACAAAAAAACCTATTTTTCTCTAGACAATTATTGCCTTTTTATATATAATAAATTAAATTTTAAGAGAGAGGTTTTAACAAATGATAGGTTATATGATATCTAGAATACGAAATGACAAAAATGTTGCAAAATCAGAGCTATCTAGACGTACAAATATTAATATTGGGCATATTTCACACATCGAAAAAGAAGAAAGAAACCCAAGTCACAGAGCATTAAAAGCAATTTGTAGAGCTCTTGAAGTACCTTATCAACCACTAATGTATACATATGATAAGGTATTTACAGAAGAACAAATAAATTTGGATATGCAAAATCATATTGCTTATGATAAAGTTCTAGCCGTAAATTCATTAGACTCTTTTATTACATGCCCATTAGACTTGCCTAGTGCCTCATTAGCTGTTAAAATAGCTGATAAGTCTATGGAACCACAATTGGAAAAAGATTCTTATGCCTTTGTTGAATTTAATTCACCACTAGACAATAAGGATATTGGGATTTTTGAATATCAAAACAAAGTTATTATAAGAAGATATATTGCTAGAAAAGATACAATAGTTCTACATCCTGATAATAAAGACTTTTCAGATATTGTTTTGACCCCAGATGATGATTATAATATTATTGGTAAAATTATTGGTACAGATACAGGTTTAATTTTTTAGAAAAATTTTTTAATTTTTTTAAAAAAACTATTGAATATTTTGTTTTTTAATAATATAATTTAGTATATTATAAATGATTTTGTTAACAAGAGATAAAAGGAGAATGAAATGGAGTTAGTAAAAGATATATTTTTTAATACAGATAAATTAATAGAAAATACAACAGTAAAAATTTCATATACAGGAAAGTTATTTCAGGAAGGATCTGAGGAAGTATATGTACATTATGGATATGGACCAAATTGGAATAATGTAACTGAAAAGCAAATGGAAAAAACCGAGTTAGGATTCCAAGCTGAAATAGAATTATCTTCAGATGAAACATTAAACTTATGTTTTAGAAATTCAAATAATGAATGGGATAATAATGATTCTAAAAATTATACTTTTGAAATTGAAAAACCAGAAGAATTATCTTTAGTTGTAAAAGAGGAATCAAGTATTCAATCTCCTCGTAGATTAAGAAAAACTTATTTATGGAGTAAGAAAATTCGTTTAGCTGTATATAAAATTATAACTTATTTACCAAAGATTATATCAGGAAATTATAAAAGAAAAATTAATAGTGAAAATGATACAAATTCATAAATAAAATCAAATAATGAAGTAAAGGTCTATATGAAATGTAGACCTTTATTATTTATAAAGGAAGGTATTTGAATTATGCTATGTGCTAATTGCGGTCAGAAAATTTTAAATAAAAGGAAATTTTGTAGTCTTAAATGTCAAAAAGAATTTCAATATAATAATTATATTCTTAAATGGAAACAAGGAGAAATTAATGGCATAAGAGGCGAATATCAAATATCAATGTATATAAAAACATATCTTTTTAAAAAATATAATAATAAATGTGCTAGATGTGGTTGGGGAGAGAAAAATAAATATACTAATACAATTCCACTTGAAGTAGAACATATAGATGGGAATTATAAAAATAACAAGGAAGAATATTTAATTTTGTTGTGTCCAAATTGTCATTCTTTGACCGCAACATATAAAGGAGCGAATTTAAATCATGGTAGAAAATCAAGAAAAAAATATAGTTAATAAGGTTGTTATTGTAACAGGGGGCTCTAGAGGAATAGGTGCTGAAATAGTAAGAACATTGGCTAGAAATGGTTATTTAGTTATATTAAATTATAATAAATCAAAACAGTGTGCTAAAAATGTGGAAAACGAATTAAAAAAAGATGGATTTTTTATAGATGTTTTTAAAGCAGATGTATCAAAAAGAGATGAAGCAGATAATTTAATAAAATTTACGATAAAAAAATATGGCAAAATTGATGTTTTAATAAATAATGCCGGAATATCACAAACAAAAATATTTACAGATATAACAGATGAAGATTGGAAGCATATGCTAGATGTTAATCTAAATTCAGCATTTTATTGCTCTAGAGAAGCTGTTAAAAATATGATTCATAATAAATCCGGTTTGATAATTAACATCTCATCTATATGGGGAGTTACTGGTAGTAGTTGCGAAGTACATTATTCTACAGCCAAAGCTGGATTAATTGGTTTTACAAAAGCATTAGCTAAAGAACTTCGGACCTTCAAATATTAGAGTTAATGCTATTGCACCTGGAATAATAGATACTGATATGAATAAAGAATATTCAAAAGGTGATATAGATGGGATAATGGAAGAAATACCTTTAGAAAGAATTGGTACTACTGAAAATATAGCTAAATGTGTTTGTTGGATGATTGATGATGATTATACAACAGGAGAAGTCGTGTCTATAAACGGTGGATGGGATATTTAAATATAAAAAAAGAACTAGAAATTCTAGTTCTTTTTTTATTTGGAGCCACTTGTCCGACTTGAACGGACGACCTACTGATTCATACTACTATAATTTTCATTACCACAAATGTGTTTGTAGTCTGGACTTTCTCTTTACCATAGCTGACGCCTTAGGTACATCGTATAAAGTCTCTACACTCAAAGATTTAAAATCTTTTAGCTCGGGATTAGCATATAATAATTACTTAGCCTTCCCCGAATTAGCGATGTCCACTATGTACGTTTCCATATATAGGTGCAAGATAGTTCAAAATAAAACTCAATGTTTTATCTATCCCACAAGTCAGTTGCTCTACCAACTGAGCTAAAGTGGCATTTTGGTGACCCCGACGGGAATCGAACCCATGTCTCCGCCGTGAAAGGGCGATGTCTTAACCGCTTGACCACGGGGC
>CALXWR010000051.1 GCA_944392465.1 uncultured Clostridia bacterium
AATTTAGAAACAGCTGAAGATAAAAATATTTTATTAAAAAGTATAATTAGCAAAGTTACTTATTTAAAAACAGAAAAGGCTATAAAAAAGGATTCTGACCCAACCAACTTTGAGTTACATATTTTCCCTAAAATAGCTAAACTATAAATGGAGGTGAATTTAGAAATGCTTAAAAGTGAAGAAATTATAATATTAAAAATATTAAATAATATTAGAGATAATAATTTCGTTACTATAGAAGAATTAAAAGATTCCTATAAAAATGAATATGATAAAATTATAGTAGCACTATTTAAATCTGATTATATTACAGATAAAACAGTACATTTAACAGATACAGGCATATCATATTTAGAACAATTAGAAAAGAAAAACAAACAAAATTAAATTGTACATTTACAGTCAATAGCTAAGATTGTAATCCCTGTCTTTAGCTATTGACAACATCGTGGTACACATTCTTCAGTTCCGTATGTCATTTAATATGGCTTTTGATTTTTGATCAGGCATTCCGAATTTTTGAGATAAATATCTAAGTGAAGCAGCAAGTTCTCCATCTGGACCACCATATTGAGATATTATAAACTTAGCAAGTTTTGGATTAGGACATTTTATATTTATAGGGTATTGTAATACTTTATTATAAGTCCACATTAAAAATCACTCCTTTCCCATGGCCATGGTTCTTCTAACCATCTCCACTTATTGCATGGATAATAAATATCAAGTGGTCCAAATATTTTTTGATATTTATCTTTTAATACTTTAAGCTCATTTGTGTATTCTCTATGCAAACAAAGAGCTTTCCTATCTGTTGGATGGGTATCTAAATATTCGGCAATATCTACAACAGCAAAATTTAAGCATTTTATTTGTTTCATCATATCCTGTCTTACTTTATTTCTATGTTGCATGCATTCTGAATTGTCGTCACATTCACAGCAATTCATGTCGTCCATTAACTGTGATGCTGTATTATATCCAAATGCAGCATTTATTCCTTGAGGCATATAGCTACAATCATTTTCGTCATTATAGCACATACAGTTTTTTTCATCATTATTATCCATTATTCATTACACCCCTCTCCAATTTCATTTCTTTTTTTCAAATAATTAATAAATTGCATACTTTGACATGGTTCATATGGGCTAACTAATTCTGGAAAAATTGTTCCATTTTTTAATCCACAGCATGGGGTAAATGTCTTATCTAGTTTTTGGATAGGAACATAACTTTGTGCAAGCATTGGATTGTTTGGAAATACGTTATATTCTTCATCGAAACCACACTTGCAATTTTCTTTTTTAATAGAACAATTATTACCACACTTGCAATTTATATCTGCATCATTAGTATAATCATCGCATACATCTTCTAGAGATTTATTATTAGAATTCATGCAACAAACTCCTCTGAATCTATTATACATATTTTATCCTCCTATTTATAAAGTATACTATATTATATGTATACTTTATGTAAATGGTGAAAAATCATGTTTTTAGTAAAACGAGAGAAATAAAGAATATAAATATGAATATTTATAAATTATCAATCTAGATATAGAGATTTAACAGTAAAATTAAACTACAAAAATTAGTATTTGAGTAAATATAAGTTTAAATAATATGGAAAAAATATAAATAAACAAAAGCTTGAGTTAAGCAAAGTTGATGTTTACATAAGATTGTGATATAATAAAAAATATACCATTCCTTGCTTGATAGCAAGTGTAGATAGTTTGACAACATAATTGTTTCGAACAACTAAGTGAAAGGACTAACAATGGAGAAGTTCTATTCAGCCAAGACCCTGAAAGATAAGCCGAGGTTCGACAAGCCTGCTATGAGCGTAATCATAACTCCAATTGCACTGATTTTGTACTTGTCTGTTATTGTGTTCCTCTTTTTGGATAGCTCGATTGCTACTGACCTGCTGTCTACTGACTGGCAAACGGAGGAACTCAGATATGTGGCAAGCGATATAGCATTTTGGACCACATTTGTTACAGGCTTTATATTGTGGTTTTTCGTACAAATTTCAAAAGGCATACAACCTGACCAGGAGAAGCAAAAGGTAGAGATAAAACAAAAAATTAAAATCATCGCAATGGAGCTACTTAGGTTTGTTCCGTTCATGTTCTTGTTTTGGATTATTAGCATGCTTTCTCAGATGCTATTTGATTTCGTACCTAGCAATCAAGAGGGAATTGGGGAGATAATAACAAATTACAGAGAAGAGGTAATCGTATTCTTGATGCTGTTGACTCCACTATATGAGGAGTTCATGTTCAGATACACACCCTCACGTTTTATAAGGGATAAACGGATTTTCATAGTTGTTACTTCAACAGTGTTTGCAATGGCACATGTTGTTGCTGATCCGAATTTCCCGATTAGTTTGATAACATATCTCCCTAGAGCAATATACGTTTCGCATAGGTACGCAGTAACCGAGAACATTTGGGTGGCTATTACCATGCACATGTTTAACAACGTGGTTGCTTTGTTGATTTAGTTCTAAATGGCGGCTCTCAATGAGAGCCGCCTAAAAATATATTAAAAATAAATGAAAGTTGCAGAAATAAGTAGAAAAATAAGAATTAAAATAATAAAAAAGAAAAAATTTCCAAAAAAGTATTGCAAAAATATAAAAAGAAGTATATTATCAATATGTAAAAAATAAATTATAAGGAGGAAAAATGATGCAAAAAGTACAAAAGATTATGATTGTATTCGCACTTGTTTTTGTATTAATATTTGCGTATTCAATCAATGTTAAAGCAGCTACATTGTCAGATCTTGAAGACTGGAATGTTGCAACAAGAGATGGAAACGTATATACTTTAAATGAAAGTGAAACTGAAGTAAAACAAGATATAGAAGTTCAAGATGGAGAAAGTGTAGTTCTTGATTTAAACGGACAAACTTTAACCAATTTTACAGATGGATGTTCAACAATTACTGTTGAAGAAGGTGGTCTATTGACCATTATGGGAGAGGGTACAATAACTAATACATCAAGTAATAATGTACCAACAATTACTAACAATGGAGATTTAGTAATTGTAAACGGAAATATAACTTCAAACAATACAAATTATGCAGTATGTGTTCTAAATAATGGATATGTAAGAATAACAGGAGGAACAATTACAACAACAACACAAAACTGTTGGGGACTTACAAATAGTGGAACTGCAGAAATAACAGGAGGAACATTTGAGCAAAAAGGTAATTTCTCAGTTATTTTAAATGCTGCTAAAATGGAAATTTCAGGAGGTACTGTTGCAGTTTCAAGTGGATATTCTGCTATAACAAATGAATCTCCAGATGGAACATCAGCTTCATTAACAATAACAGATGTTACAGTTACAGGAGCTAAATCTATTATTTCAAATCCTGAAGGAGAAAGCGTAGTTGTAACAGGAGGAAATTATGGTACAGATTCAAACATATCAGATTATTTAGATGAATCATATGTGATTGATGAAAATGGTGATGTTGTAGAAGCACCAGAAATAGAAGAGCCAACTCCAGGAGAACCATCAGAAGATGAAGACTTAACTGATGAAAAACCTACAACAGATGAAGAAGTTACAGACGAAGAAACTACAAGTGAAGAGCCTACTACAGATGAAGAAACAACAGATAATGAAGTAGTAGAAGACGAAGTAAGTGAAAATCCACAAACAGGTGATACAATAATAGTATTTGCAACTATATTTGCAGTTGCCATAGTTGGATTAGTTGCAACAATTATTGTAAAAAGAAAAATGAAATAATTTATTTAAAAAAATATAATATTAGGGAAAAATGTTATAAATTAAAATATCAAGAAATAATTTAGTTTTTCCTATACAATAAAATGAACTTACTTTATTATAAAAAATATAGTAAGTTCATTTTAAGTAATTAAAAATATGATGTGGGAGAATAATTAATGGAAAATCAAGGGAAACATATAAAAAGAAAAGAAGGTGCATCAAAGAAAAAAGGTTTAACAAATACTATCTTAACACTCCTAATATTTTTCTTTATTATATTAATAGTTGCTTCAGGATTACAAATATATAAATGGTATAATAACAATCAAAAAAATAAAGAAATATTAAATGAGATTAAATCCGAAAACATTATAATGTATGATGAAGCAGAGGATGAAGTTGCTGTTGATTTTGATGCCTTAAAAAAAATAAATTCAGATGTAGTTGGATATGTTGAGGTAAATAATACAAATATTTCTTATCCAGTAGTGAAGGCAACTGATAATAATTATTATCTTACACATAATTTAAAGAAGGAATATAATGGTTCTGGTTGGGTTTTTATGGATTATAGAAACGATTTAGATGGCAAAGACAAAAACATAATTATATATGGTCACAACATGAGAGATGGCAGTATGTTTGGAAGCTTAAAAGAAATTTTGAGTGCTAATTGGTATAAGAATGAAGAAAATAAATATATTACATTTATAACCGAAGGTGGAACATCAGTATATGAAGTATTTTCTGTATATCAAGTAGAGAAGGAAGATTATTATATAACAACTGGTTTTAGTAACAATGAAGAATATGAAGGATTTTTAAAAACTATAAAAGATAGAAGTATTTATAATTTTGGGACTGAACCAAGCGTAGATGATACAATTTTAACACTCTCAACATGTGCTAATGATAATACATACAGAGTAGTGTTGCATGCAAAAAAAGTAAATATAGATGTGAAAAAAAGTAGCTCATAGGTGAAACCTATAAGCCACTTTTTTTGTTGTAGAAAAATCCTTTCACTTCACAGAACTGACAATGACTGCTGACATCAGGAAAATGATACAAACGAGTGCAATACCGATGGAAATCGGCATGTTATATACCAACCCAAATGTCAAAAAAAGCAATGATGCGATAGCCAAGCCAGCACAAATCGAATTATACTTCGACATAGATCCTCCTTATTAATTAACTTGGAGGACTGCCCTCCAAGAACTTACAAATCCGTGGTGGGCAATTGAAAATTTCCACTATACTATTTATTATATCATTTTTTTATTATAATAAGCAAGAATAATTCTAGAAAGAATTCTATTAGTTTAAATTATATAAGTTTCCTTCCACAAGAAGTTTGGCTCTTTTTGCAGTTTTTTCATCAGAGTTTAGAGCATTTTCTATAAAGTCTGGATGACCTACTAAAAAGTTTCTCATTGTTCCATCAGGATCTTTATAAAAGCCTTCTAACATTTCTAATTGTGAATTGTTTATAATTCCTTTATTTAATGCAGTTTCAAATAAAGAGTTATCTACTTGTACCAAAGAATATGATTTTACACCTTCATTTTCAATTCTTTCTTTACCACCTTGCATACGATCCACAACAACGCAAGAATACCCCATTGTTCCACCAAGTAATCTGATTGCTGGAATCCAAGCTCGAATATAGCTAGATGCAACTGTTACTAAGTCTGCAATATGTAATACTTTTTGGCCAAGAATTTTTTCGGCAGATTTTGTATTTTCAAAATTGCTATCACTTATAACTGTTGATAAATCTTTATAAATTGATATATGTGGCTTATTTAAAAGATATGCAATAATATTAGAAAAGAACCAATCTCTTCTTTCACCACCAGAAATATAATCTACATCAGATAAATCTATGTTGTTTTCTATATATTCTTTCATTGAATTTATTACATTACGATATATTTCGTTAGTATTGTATTGTTCTAAAACTTTTGCAAAAACTTTTTGAGGCAATGTGTTTTTATCAGCTAAACATTCATCAATATATGATAATAAATTATTTGCATCTGTTTCATTACCATATACAAAGTGAGTGTTTATAAAATATGGACCAATTTTTCCTGAAGTGTACCAAAAAGGTTTATTTTCTTCGCAAAATTTTATTGCTTTTGTTTCAAATAGATATGACATTATATCAGACATAACTACAAGACCTCCTTATATTTATTTACCTGAATCATATTATAAAACTTGTGATAAGTCAATAATTTATCAGTCGAGTTTTGTCTAAAATTTGCTATTGACTTTTATTATCTAGTTAATATATATTTATATTAGATTTTTAATTTTATTAATGTCAAATATTATTTAAAATCTATAGTTTACAGGGTTTTCAATTTTTTCTTATGTGATATCAATAATATTAATTCATAATAAATAAAAAGTAAAATATTTAAAAGAAAGGGAGCGGATATATGAAAATTTTATTAAAAAATGGCAGATTAATAGATTACAAAAATAAAATTGACGGAATGTATGATGTGTTAATAGAAGATGAAAAAATTACTAAAGTGGAAAAAGATTTAGAAGAGAAAGTAGATAAAGAAATAAATTGTAAAGGGTTAAATATAATACCTGGAATGATAGATATGCATTGTCATTTAAGAGAACCTGGCTTCGAATATAAAGAAACTATTGAGACAGGTTCAAAAAGTGCAGTAGCAGGAGGATTTACAACAATTTGCCCAATGCCTAATACTAAGCCAACTCCAGATAATGAAGAAACATTAGAAAAAATAATTAAAGAAGCACAAAGAGTAAATTTGTGTAATGTGCTTCCGTATGCATCTGTAACGAAAGGAGAAAAAGGAGAAGAATTAGTAAACTTTGAGAAACTAAGAGATGCAGGGGCAATTGCATTTTCTGATGATGGTATGCCAGTGGAAAATAGTAGATTGATGAGAGAAGCAATGATAGAAGCAGATAAACTTGGTACTTTTGTTGCATCACATTGTGAAGAAAAATCTGTTGCAAAAGGGGCTATTAATGCAGGAGAGATTGCCGAGAGACTTGGAGTAGAAGGGGTGTTGCCAGAAGCAGAAGAGATTATGGCAGCTAGAGAAATAGTAATATCTGAAACAAATAAAATTAGAGGACATATTTGCCATATTAGTACAAAAACAAGTAAAGATATGATAAGAGATGCCAAAAAAAGAGGTGTTAA
>CALXWR010000052.1 GCA_944392465.1 uncultured Clostridia bacterium
TGTATTAAAAGTGCTTGAAGAAAAAAAATTGCCTATAGCTGAATACGAACTTTTTGCTTCATCAAAATCAGCAGGTCAAAAATTAAATTTTATGGGAACAGATTATATAGTACAAGAATTAAATTCTCTATCTTTTGACAGTAGTTTTGATTATGCTATCTTTTCTGCAGGTGGAACTATTTCAAAAAAATATGCCCCCATTGCGACATCCAAAGGATGCATTGTGGTAGATAACAGTAGTGCTTTTAGAATGGATGATAATGTTCCTTTAATTGTACCTGAAGTAAATTCAGAAGAAATAAAAAATAATCATGGCATAATAGCAAATCCAAACTGTTCAACTATTCAAGCTGTAGTACCACTAAAGGCATTAGATGATAAATACATAATAAAAAGAATTGTATTTTCCACTTATCAAGCTGTATCAGGAGCTGGAAGAAAAGGCATAATTGATTTAGATAGTGGTATAAAAAATTATTTAACAAATGAAAAATATAATCAAAATTCTTCTAATGGTATTTCAGATTTTCAAGGTAATTCTAATTATAGTTTAGAAAAATTCGATTACCCTATATTTTCAAACTGTATACCACATATAGATGTGTTTCTTGATAATGGATATACAAAAGAAGAAGAAAAAATGATAAAAGAAACAAAAAAAATATTAAATAAGCCACAATTAAAAGTAACCGCAACCACAGTTAGAGTACCTGTTTTCAATTGTCATAGCGAATCAATTAATGTTGAATTTGAAAAAGATTTTGATTTACAAGAATTAATAGACACATTAAAAGGCTTTCCTGGAATAATTCTGAAAGATAATCCAAATCAAAAATTATACCCATTAGCAACAACATCTACTGGGCATGACGAAGTATTTGTTGGTAGAATACGTAGAGATCATAGTGTAAAATCTGGTATTAACTTTTGGGTTGTAGCAGACAATATAAGAAAAGGAGCTGCAAGTAATGCAGTCCAAATAGTAGAAAATCTAATAAATTCTTAAATTTTACAAAATGAGACGGGCTTGTTTTGTGAATTTTATGTAAAGGAAAAATGACATTAGGGACAGGCACGATTGGCAAAGATTTGATTAATTGAATAGCTACATATAAAGCAAGCCTGCTTTACAAAGTGACAAATCTGACACGATAAAGCCTGTCCCCATTAGTGACAAAGTTGGCGGAAAAGAGCCTGTCCCCATTAGTGACAAAGTTGGCAGAAAAGAGCCTGTCCCTTTTGGTGACTATTTTAAAAAGCCGTTTATTATTTGTTCCTCTGCTTCTTTTTCTGTTAGTCCCAATGTCATGAGTTTAGTCAATTGTTCTCCTGCAATTTTTCCGATTGCTGCTTCATGTATTAAACTTGCATCAATATTGTTAGCTTCTATCATTGGGTCTGATATTACTCTGCCATTTCCCATTATTATGGCATCACATTCTACATGTCCAAAACATTTATTATTTCCTTTTACATTTGATTTAAATTCTTGAACAGAATCATCTTCTGCAACTGATCTTGATGCAACATGTACACTTGAATCTTTTCCGTTTAGGTTTACATCAAATATTGTTTTGGCTGTTTGTTTTCCTGTTGTCATTATTCTTTCTGAAACAACAAGGCTACTTCCTTTTTCCATATTTGCAAATGTTTCTCTTATTGTTGATGTAACTCCTTTTATTTGTACAGATTCCATTTCCATTGATGCATCTTCTCCAAGGTTTATTATTGTTTTAGGATTTAATATTCTTTCTCCTGTTCCTTCCCCTTCACCATAGTGTTTTTCTATATATTTTAATTTTGCTCCTCTTTCCAAATTAAATGTATGTATCCCATCATGCTGCGCAGTATCACATGTACTATTATGTATTCCGCACCCTGCCACAATTACAACATCTGCATTTTCTCCTATATAGAAATCATTGTACACTAAGTCATTTAGTCCACCTTGGGTTAATATAACTGGTATATGTACACTTTCATTTTTTGTATTTGGCTTTATTATTATATCTATACCTGGTTTATCATTTTTTGTTATTATATCAATATTAGCTGTTGTGTTTCTAGCTATACCTTTTCCATTTTCTCTTATATTGTATGCTCCCATTGGTGTTTTTTCTATATTTGCTATTTGTTTTAATAAATTTTTTTCTATCTTATCCATTTTCTGCCCCTCCTTTGCTGCATCTTTCTTTATTTTCTAATTTGTGGCATGGCTTTATTTTGCCAAATATTTGTGGCAATATTTCTTCTCTGTTTCCATGTTTTTCTACTTTTCCATTTGAAATTAAAACAATTTCATCTGCTATATTTAATATTCTTTCTTGATGTGATATTACCATTATTGATCCTTTTATATCATCATGCATTTTTTCAAATACATCAATAAGATTATTAAAGCTCCATAAATCTATACCTGCTTCTGGTTCGTCAAATATTGTAAGTTTTGATTTTTTAGCAGCGAGCATTGCTATCTCTATTCTTTTTAATTCGCCACCAGAAAGTTCACTATTTACCTCTCTGTTTAGATATTCTTGTGCACATAATCCAACATCTGCTAAAATATCACATGCATCACATATTTTCATTGTATTTCCTGCAGATATTTCTATTAAATCCCTTACAGTTAAACCTTTAAATTTAACTGGTTGTTGAAATGCAAAACCAATTCCTGATTTTGCTCTTTCTGTAATAGATAGGTTTGTTATATCTTTTCCTTCAAAAATTATTTTTCCTGAGTCTGGATTTTCTATTCCCATAATAATTTTTGCTAAAGTTGATTTTCCTGACCCATTAGGTCCTGTAATAACTACCATCTTATTATTATCAATTTTTAAATTAACATTTTTCAATATTTCTTTATTATCTCTTGAAAAACATATATCTTTTAATTCTAACATTTTTCCTCCTATTATTTTATTTGTTATATATTTATTTGTACCTTGGAGTTACTCTTTATATTTGTATTTAATTTTAATTTAGTAAAACTAGTTTTAAATATACTATTCTACATATTGTTTTCGGATTATTTTATTTATATTATAAACAGTTTTGGTTAAAAACCAGATATATTTTACCATTTTTTTTCTTATTTTACAATATGTATTAGTAATGTAGAACAAAGATTGCCATTATTATATGTTTTTTATTTATTAAATTAATACCAAATTATTTTCTATACTTTTTCTTTTCGCCTAATTATATAACTTATGCTTCTTCCTTCAATCATAATATTTTTATAAGATTTTTTTCATTACACATTATAAATTTTCTATTTCATAAGTTTCTGCTTCAAATAATATATATATACAAGAGGTAAAAAGATTGAAAAAGAATTGTGCTTTTAGCTAGAAAACAAATTAAAAATTTATTAAGAGTACTTTTTCTATGTTATATAAATTTTTTATGAAGTTTAACAACAACAAAACACAATTCTTTTTCATCTAGATTTGTACCTTGCGAAAGGAATGAGTTTAATTATGAAAGAAGTTATTTTTAAAGGTTGTGGTACTGCTCTTGTTACACCTTTTACTAATGAAGGTATTAATTTTGAAGAACTAAGGAAACTGATTGAATTTCAAATCCTAGAAGGATCTGATAGTTTAATAATCTGTGGGACTACGGGAGAGTCTTCTACTATGAGCTTAGAAGAAAAAAAGTTAGTTATTGAATTTAGCATAAAAATAGCGAACAAGCGAATACCAATTATTGCTGGTACAGGAGGAAATAATACAAAAGATGTAATTAGTTTGTCAAGATTTGCCGAAAAAGCTGGTGCTGATGGCTTACTTCTTGTTACTCCTTATTATAATAAAACTACTCAAAAAGGTCTTGTTGTACATTATTCTAAGATTGCTGAAAGCGTAAATATTCCTATTATTTTATATAATGTTCCAAGTAGAACTGGAGTTAACATAGAGCCTAGAACATGTTTGGAATTGTCTAAAATTCCTAATATAGTTGCAATAAAAGAAGCTAGTCGGAAACATATCTCAAGTAGCTCAAATTGTAAACTTATGTAATGATAATCTTAATATATATTCTGGAAATGATGACCAAATAGTCCCTATTTTATCTCTTGGAGGCATGGGTGTTATATCTGTTCTTTCAAATATATATCCAAAATTTGTACATGATATGGTTATGGATTATTTAACTGGAAACTGGCAAAGAGCTAGTGCTTCTCAAATATATGCTATTCCATTAATTAATGCATTATTTAGCGAGGTAAATCCTATTCCAATAAAATATGCATTGAATAAAATTGGTTTTAATTGTGGAACCCCACGATTACCTTTAATAGATTTATCAGAAAAAAATAGAGAAAAAATTGATAAATTATTGAAAGATAGTAGTTCTTTTATGTAAATTTAAAAATTGATAGAATACATAAATTAATATTACTAATCTTTCATGTAAAAATTAAATGTAATTCTGTAAAGTAAAATCAATTTATATTATTAATTTTTTATTAATTTCTTCACATTATGTTAAATTAATGATATAATATATTGTGTGAGGTTAATATGAATATATTTAATTTTAAGAAAAAACAAATTCTTAATTGTGAAGAAAATACTGATATATATACTTCTATAGGTTGTAATATAGATACATTTACCGATAAATCTATTCATTCAAAAATGAATAAGAAATATTATTTAAATGAATTTTTCTCTATTATATCAGACATCATAGAAAATGATACTGTAAAACAAATGAAAAATTATAGGCAACATTGTAATACTTCTTGTTATAAACATTGTATGCAAGTTGCATATTATACATATGTTGCATGCAAGAAATTAAAACTTGACTATGTATCTGCAACACGTGGTGCAATGCTTCATGATTTATTTTTATATGATTGGAGAAATAAAAGCATAACATCAACTTTACCTGGTCTACATGCATTTGTTCATCCTTTGATTGCATTGGAAAACGCTAATAAACTATTTAAATTAAATAATTTAGAGCAAGATATTATTATAAAACATATGTGGCCTGTAACACTAAAATTCCCTACATACAAAGAATCATATATTGTTACTATAATGGATAAATATAGTGCTTGTGTTGAATCATATATTTATCTTCAAGAGAAATTAAGAAGCAAATCGATTTACAAATATGCTTATATTTTCTTAAGTATGTTGGTTTTTAGAATTATTTAGAAAGTTCCATAATATAATTATATAAAAAGATATAGATTTAAACTATATCTTTTTATTTTTTGAAGGGTGTGATTAATATTATGATACATATACTTTTAAATGGTTCTAATGGAAAAATGGGTAGAGCTTTTTCTGACTACATAAAAAATTCTAACTTATTTGATTTACAATATTCAATAGATAAAGAGAATTCTGATTTATTTAGTTCAATTGCAGTTAAACCTGATGTCATAATTGATTTTTCAACTCCTAGCTCTACTTTTAATAGTTTAAATTATGCTGTAGAAAACTTAGTTCCTATTGTTATTGCAACAACAGGATTTACACGTGATGAGGAAAGTAGCATAAAAGAATTCTCAGAGGCAATTCCTATATTTAAATCTTCAAACTTATCATTTGGTATTAATGTTGTATCTAATGTTGCCACTTTAATTGCTCAAAAATATGATAAAGTAGATATTGAAATATTAGAAAAACATCATAGAAACAAAAAAGACTCTCCTAGTGGCACAGCTTTAATGATTGCTGATAAAATAAATAAAAAGTGCAATAACAAATTCAAATATGTTTTTAATAAAAATAATGTGAATAATTCTAAGGAATATAATGAAATTGGTTTTTCTTCGATTAGAGGTGGTAATTTAATAGGTGAACATACTGTTATGTTCTTTAGTAATAATGAAACTATTGAAATTACACATAAAGCATATTCTAGAAATATTTATATAGAAGGTGCTTTAAAGGCTGCCTCCTTTATTATCACTCAAAAAAACGGTTTGTTTGGTATGGATGATTTAATTAATGTATAAATAGAAAATTTATATGCTGATGTATGTAATAGGAATTTCAGAGAAATTTTCTATTACAGAACAAAGCGACCTTGGTCGCCCTTTGTTCTTGCCGATTTGAGTTTCCGACGTCAAGGAGGAAATCTCAAAGGCAATAGCAATTATAGCCTTTTTATGTAATAGGAATTTCGGAGAAATTTCCTATTACATAAAAAAGCTTGGTTTAGCTATAAATCTAAATCAAGCTTTTTGTTTTTATTTTATTGATTTGCAGCGTTTTCTACTGGATAAACACTAACTTGTTTTTTATCTTTTCCTAATCTTTCAAATTTAACTCTACCAGTAACTTTTGCATATAAAGTATCATCGCTTCCTATACCTACATTTGTTCCTGGATGAAATTTTGTACCTCTTTGTCTAACTAATATATTTCCAGCTGGAACTATTTGTCCATCTGCTCTTTTTAGACCTAAACGTTTTGATTCACTATCTCTACCGTTCTTAACGCTACCTTGACCTTTTTTATGAGCCATTTATTTCAACTCCTTTCAAGAACTATTTTTTATTACGTTTTCGCTTTACGCTAATTATTATTCATTAACTGTTTCTTTTTTTGTTGCTGTTTTTGCTGTTGTCTTTGTAGCTGGTTTCTTTTCTGCAACTTCTTTTTTTACTTCAGCTTTTTCAGCAGGTGTTTTTATTTTTGTTATTTCAACCTTTGTATATGGTTGTCTATGTCCTTGAGTTCTTCTGTAGTTCTTTTTAGCTTTATATTTGTAAACTATTATTTTCTTTCCTTTACCATGAGAAACTACTTTTCCCTCAACTTTTACACCTTTAACATAAGGAGTTCCTACTTCTACTTTTTTGTCATCAGATACTAAAACTACGTTATCAAATGTAACTTTTTTACCTTCCTCAACATCTAATTTTTCGAAGAAAACTACATCTCCTTCTGCTACTTTGTATTGCTTTCCACAGCTTTCAATTATTGC
>CALXWR010000053.1 GCA_944392465.1 uncultured Clostridia bacterium
ATTCCAATATTCTTGTTTTTTAATAGTATCAGTTGTTTCATTTTCAATTATATAATTTTCTTCATTAGACATATAAAGCACCATTCCTTTCTTTATTTGCCCTATAGGCATACATATTGTGTCCTATACAATATAAAATTTATATTTCAAACTAAAACTTCTTAATTTTTTAAACTACCCTTATATTATACCATAAAATGCTTGATATTGCTATACTTTAAGCATTTTTACCTAAGCACATACCCTTGCCCCTTTCTTGTTTCAATCGCATCATCATACCCCAAATCGCTTAGTTTTGCTCTTAGCCTACTAATATTTACATTTAATGCATTATCATTGATATACGAATCATTATTCCACAAATCGGTCATTAAATCATCTCTTGTTACAATATTGCCTCTATTTGCTAACAAAAAGGTAAATATAATCATTTCGTTTTTTGTTAATATTAGTTCTTCTTTAGCATTTTTCATTATTCCTTTTTTTGGGTCAACAGTCACATCATTGTATGTTAGTACGTCACTTTTGTTTTCCATTCTTTTGAATATATTGTTAATTCTTAATAATAGTATAGTTGGGTTATATGGCTTTGTTATATAATCGTCTGCACCTAAGCTTATTGATAACACTTCGTCTGCTTCTGTGTTTTTGCTTGTTACCATTATAACTGGCACATTACTTTCTTTTCGTATTTTTTGTAATAGCATTTCTCCGTTTAACTTTGGAATGTTTATGTCTAATAGTATTAAGTCTGGATTTTCTTTTTTTATTTCTTCCAAAGAATTATCGAAGTCTTTTAAAATTATTCCACTGTATCCTGCGTTATCGAGTAAGTCTTTTAATTCATTACTAATGCTTGTATCATCTTCTATTATTAAAATCTTTTTCATTTTTTTATTATTCCTTTCTCTTGATGCAAATTTTGTCAAAAAAGAATCATTTTTCAACCTTTGCTCCTTTTCTTTAAGAATTGACATCAATTTCTTCTAATATCAATGCTTGCTTTGGACAAAAGTTAGAACATTTACCACATCGTATGCATTTGTCATAATCGATTACTGGTGCATTAAACTCTTTCTGAGATAGTGCTCCTACTGGGCAGATTTTCACTGCTGGGCATTTATGATTTTGTGGACATTTTTCTAATATTATTTTTAATTTCTTTTCCATTATTAGCTTCATCCTTTCTTAAGGCACAAATTGATTGCAAAAAATTATAATTATTTTTCAACCTTTTACCTCTCTTCTACTTTTAAAGCATATCATAAATGAGAGCAATTATCAATATAACTACTCTCATCAAAATTATAAGCTATTTTTCTAATCTCATATATAGTACTGGATACGGATTACCTTGATCATCTAATTCGTTTCTTTGGTAAGCTTTAAAACCCATATGTTCATAAAACCCTTTTGCTTGTGGATTTTGTTCATTTACTGCAAGTTCATTTACGCCATAGTTTTCTATACCATAATTTAATAATTGCTTCCCTACCCCTTTTCTTCTTTCGCTATTTTTAATAAATAGCATTTCAAGTTTACTTTTTTCTATTCCCATAAAGGCAATAGGTTGTTGGTTTTCATTTTTTACAATTATTAAGTGTTCTATGCCTTTTAATGCTCGTGGTACATATATTTTTATTTTTTCTATTTCCTCATCAGATAAAAATATGTGAGTTGCTTTTACTGAATCTTCCCATACTACTAGTAATTGGTTAATTAAATTATCTGTTCTTTCTTTTACTTCTTCAAATTCTTTGTTTTGATATATTTCTTTTTGTAATTTTTTTAAATCTATCATTCTAAAGTCTTCTTTCTGTTATTTTATAATAACTATTCAAAGCAAATATCTTTTACTATAGTGAAATTATATTATTATCTAATTATTTTGTAAAGTATTAAAAAGGATACGAATTCTCCTGTTTATACAAAAAACATTCCTTATCATGTGAATATATAATTCCTATTGCTTGTAAATAAGAATAAATTATTGTACTGCCTACAAATTTCATTCCTCTTTTTTGTAAATCATTTGAAATTGCATCTGATAATTCATTTGTAGTTTTACCTATTTCATAAATAATGGTGTCTTTCGTAAATGTTTTTAAATAATTATGAAAAGAACCATATTCATTTTGTATGTTTTTGAAAATTTTACTATTATTTATTGTTGCTCTTATTTTTAATTTGTTTCTTATAATATTTTTGTTTTCTAGTAATTCTTGTATTTTTCCATCATCATAATTACAAATTTTATCTATATCAAAATTATCAAATGCTTTTCTAAAACTTTCTCTTTTATTTAACACACATTCCCAAGAAAGTCCTGCTTGAAAAGACTCTAATAATAACATTTCAAATAAGTATTTATCGTCTAAGTTTAATTTACACCATTCTTCGTCGTGATACTTTACATATAATTCATTTTTTAAATTACACCACTTGCACCTTATCATAATGCAGTACCCCTTTTAGGAATAAAAAATTTACTCATATCGTTTCCTTCTAGTTTTAATAATTCCACTTTATTTTTTATTCCTCCACCATAACCTGTTAGACTTCCATTTGTTCCAACTACTCTATGGCAAGGAATAATAATACATATTGGATTCCATCCAACAGCTCCTCCAACTGCTTGACTAGACATTCTTTTTATTCCTCTATTTCTTGCAATCATTTTAGATATATCATTATATGTTAAAGTTTTTCCAAATGGTATATTATTCATTATATCTACTACTTCTTTTCTGAATGGTGTTAAATTATTTATTTTATATTCTGGTGTAAAATCTGGTTCTTTTCCACTAAAATATATATCAAGCCACTTACTTGTTTCTTTAAATATTTGTAATTCTTTTTCTTCACAATTTATTTCATGTTTTGAAGAATCTCTTGATTCCTCAAACCATAAACCTGTTAAATATTTACCATCACTATTCATCAACATGTTTGAAAAGCCATTTGGTGTTTGATATTTATATTTGTAAATCATAATGAATTTTCACCTCATTTTTTAAATACTATAAATTTTCTTTTAAAAATGCTTCAATTTTATAAATAGTAATTATATCTTTTCTATCATATAATTTTGTATTAACTTAATTTGTAATAATCATAAGTTCTTTGTTATCATTATATTTTCCGTTTTCTGTCATTTTCTTATAAGCATCTTTACTAAAATAACAAGAATGTGCTTTTTCTCCATGTATTATCAAAACTGCATTTCTTATTTCATTTGAAAAAGTATGCTGTGGTGTATTTATAAATGAAAGACTTGAAGTTACATTCCAACCGCCATTAGAGTTTAAACTTCTTTTATGGTATCCACGATTTGTTTTATAATAATCATAATAATCTTTTACATAGAATGGTGCATCTTCTGGCAATGGATCTACAACTCCTCCTGCTAAAGCATAACTTCCTTTTTTAAAATCTTCTATTCTTTGTGCATTTAAGTTTTTCTTTAATTCATAAAGCTCATCTTCAGTTGTGCTATCAAAATATCCATTATGATTTACTCTACTCATATTATACATTGTTGAACAAACTGTGGCTTTTATTCTAGTATCAATACTTGCTACATTTAAAGCTAAGCCTCCCCAACCACAAATTCCAATTATTCCTATTTTTTCTTTGTCAACATTATCTTGAACAGATAAAAAATCAACTGCTGCCTGAAAATCTTCTGTATTTATATCAGGAGATGCAACATATCTAGGTAGCCCTGTGCTTTCTCCTGTAAATGATGGATCAAATGCTATAGTTAAAAATCCTCTTTCTGCCATTTCTTGTGCATATAACCCACTTGATTGTTCTTTTACTGCACCAAAAGGTCCTGCAACTGCTAGCCCTGAAAGTTTTCCTTTATACTCTTTTGGTTCATATAAATCAGCAACAAGTGTTATTCCAAATCTGTTATTAAATGTTACTTTTCTATGATTTACCTTTTCACTTTTTGGGAATGTTTTATCCCACTCTTCTGTTAATACAATGTCTTCTTTTTTTGCATCAGTATTAGTCATTTCTCCATAGTTAATTTTATTTTCCATATCTTCATACCTCCCAAATTTTAATTTATCCAATTTTTTAAATCTTCCTCATTTTCCGTTCCTGTTAATCTTTTTCCGTCTTTCCAGTTATAATTTGGATATGTTTTCATTAAATCATTTTCTGCATATTTCATACCTGAACCACCCGAGGTACAAAATGGTATTAAAGTTTTTCCTGTAAAGTCTTTGCTTTCAATAAAAGTATTAACAGCTGTTGGGCATACTCCCCACCAAATTGGGAACCCTATTAAAATAGTGTCATAACTGGTTATATCTAAATTATTGTCTTTTATTTCTGGTCTGAAAGATTTATTTTGCATTTCAACAGACGACCTACTCTGCTTGTTAGTCCAGTCTAAATCTGCATCTGTATATTTTTCTTTTGGCTCAATTTCAAACAAATCTCCTCCTACTGCCTTTGCAATTTTTTCTGCCACTCTCTTTGTAACACCACTTGCTGAAAAATAACTTACTAAAATTTTACTCATTTTACATTCCTCCTCTTACAGTAAATGAATAATTTTTAATATATTCATTTATCTTATTTTTTCTTTTCTACAAATTGTTCCACTCTCATACGAATATGGTATTTTTCTCTTAATTTTGCAATTTCTTCCATCATTTTTGATTTATGATGCTCATCTAATGCTTCCTGACTTTCCCATTTATCTATCAAAGTACTTCTATTGCAATATGTGAAAACCAACTGTCTTTTTTGGCTCCGTGCCAATGTTTTACATTTGCAGGAATTACTATTACTTTTCCTGGCTCTAAATTTATTGCTTTTTTTCCTTCTTCTTGATACCAGCCATAACCTGCTGTGCAAATTAAAATTTGTCCTCCATTTTTACTTGCGTGATGTATATGCCAATTATTTCTACAGCCTGGCTCAAATGTTACATTTGCTAAAAATATTGGACTTGTATTATCTACTAATTGCATTTAAACTTCTTGGATAACCTATATAAGGCAAAAGTGCTGTTACTGTATTTAATAATGTTTGCTTATCATTTCCCACATTTACATTTCCTACAATATGCCCTTTTACTTGTGGCTCACAACCACCTTGTGATATTAGTATTGAAAATGTAATTAGTTCTCTTGTTTTTACATCTAAACCATTTCTTGTATAGAAATCACCAAAACAGTTATCTGATAAGAATTTTTGTATATGTACTTGATTCTTTGGAGAATTTTTATAATTGTTATCTATTGTTTCTCCAAATATTGATTTTTGTACTTCTAGTCCTTTATCAAATCTATCTTCTATTGTAGTTGTTCCTTGCTTTTCTAATGGTAATTCAATTCCTCTTTCTTTAAAAATTCTATTTGTAGGTTCTAATAAATCTAAAACTTTTAAAATACCAATTTATATTTAAAATATTATGTATGATAAACAATACAAATGTTATTATGCCTAGTATTTCGTGAATGCTATTTTCTGTTATGTAATAGCCCATTAAAACTATAAACAAACAAGTCATAACAATATCTAAAATTATTCTTAATTTTCTCATAGTTACCTCAATTACTTTAATAATTTTAATATTCCATTATAAGCAATTTCATATATAGATAAATTTGGAAATGGTACATTTGCTTTTTCCATTGCTAATTTTTGTTTTTCTGTTGCTTCTGTATAAGGATATATTCCGTACATAAATGGAAAAAATGAAAATATGAATTTATCTTTTTCTTCTTCTGACATATCTTTAAAAAATTTATCTATACACTTTTTTACCATTTTTACGGCTCTGCCATAAGATTCTTTAAATTTTATTAGTTCTTCTATTCTGCTATTTTCTTCCATATCATACATATTCATTGAAAGTAGTTTTAATAAATTTTTTCTTTTCTCTATAGTATGTGCTAATTTTTCAGCAAAACTTTCTTTTGTTAATTCTACATTTTGGTTACATATTTCTTCTAAATCTTCTATCCATTTTTCATATTCTTGTTTAAATAATGCTAAAAATATTTCTTCTTTTGTTTGAAAATAATAGTATATAGAAGTTCTGGAGAATTTTCCTTGCTCTCCAATTCCTTTTATTGTAATGTCTTTAAAGCTTGTTTCTTTATAAAGTTCCTCACAAGCCTTAATAATTTCTTCTTTCTTATCTTCTATTATTTCAGATTCCATTTCTTCATCTCCTTTTTTGACACTGTGTCAACTTTCATTTATTATATATCACGTTTTCGACACTGTGTCAATAGTTTTTTTATAAAAAAGGCAAATGATTTTTATCATCTGCCTTTTCTATTGTAATTTGTCTTTATTTTTGTATTTCATTAGTTATCTTATCTAAACTAGAAAAATCAATAAAATTAACCTTTTT
>CALXWR010000054.1 GCA_944392465.1 uncultured Clostridia bacterium
CCTTGGCTATAGGAGATATAATCGTAGGAACGGACATTGGAACTTCAAAAGTAAGCTTGGTTATTGGAGAAGTCAATAATTTTAACCAAATAGAAGTCCTATGTACAACAAGTTGTAAATGTAGAGGAATAAAAAAAGGAAAAATAGTAGATGAAAATGAAATTGTATCAGCAATTTCAAGATTAATAAAAGAAGCTGAAAGCGAAACAGAAATGGAGATAAATTCAACATATCTTACAATTCCTGGTAAATACGTTACCGTAGTTCAAAATAGCATAACAAAAGAGGCAAAGGATAAATATTCAGGAATATCAGGAAAAGATGTTTCATCTGCAATATCTTTGGTAAAAGATATTGATGTACCAGAAGGTATGCAAATAATTGATATTGTTACAGACGAATTTATTTTAGATAATGGAAAAATAGTAGCAGATCCAATAGGAAGTTTGAGTTCAAGCTTTACTATTAAAGCACAAATTGTATTAGCAGATAGAGACTATATGAAACAATTAGCAAGCATATTTAGAAAAGCTGATATAGACATAGATGGATTAGTTCCTATAACTTTAGCAGAAAGAACATTAATTTTAGATGGTAATGAATTAAATGATAATGTAATGTTATTAGATATAGGAGCTGGAAATACAGAAATTGGTGTATTTGAGGGATTAGCATTTACATATACAAATACTATACCTCTTGGAGGAGATAATATTACAAGGGATATAGCATTAGTTTTAAATATTTCAGATGAAGAGGCTGACAGATTAAAAAGACAATATGGATTAGCTTTAAAATCTTTTATAGATAATGATAATGAAATATTATTAAATACATGTAAAGACGAAAATAAAAAAGTTATAAAAAGCTCAGAACTCATAGAAATTATAGAAGCTAGAATAGAAGAAATATTTTCTTTAGTAAATAAAGATATTACTACACAAGGGATTAAACCAAGAATAAACAATGTTATTCTTACAGGTCAAGGGGTAACTACAATAAGCAAAAGTGATGTTGCAGGAAAAATAATTTTAAATATACCTGTAAAAATTTCTACCGGAAGATTAGTAAGTACTATAAGACCTGAATACAGAACAGCATATGCACTAGTTAGATATATAGCATCTAGACCATTTGCTAAGAACTTATCTAGTAGTATTGATTCAAAAACAAAAGAAAATATATTTCAAAGTATATTAGAAAGAATAAAAGAGTTTTTCTATTCTTAATAAAAAATATAATGTAAAAAACAAACAAAAAATAAAAATATAGAGGAGGATTAGCATTATGTTCGTAGATAATAATACAGATGATAGCAATAACAATGTTATGTTGGATGGAACTGCTACAATTAAAGTAATAGGAATTGGTGGAGCAGGAAATAACGCAGTAAATAGAATGGTTGAGTCTGGAATAAAAGGAGTAGAATTTATAACAGTTAATACAGATAGACAAGCATTACTTTTATCAAAAGCACCATCAAAAATTCAAATAGGTGAAAAAATAACTAGAGGATTAGGAGCAGGTGCTAATCCAGACATAGGAGCTCAAGCTGCAGAAGAAAGCAAATCTGAAATTGCTGAAGCTTTACGCGGAGCAGATATGGTATTTGTTACAGCCGGAATGGGTGGAGGAACAGGAACAGGAGCTGCACCAATAGTTGCTGCAACAGCCAAAGAAATGGGAATTTTAACAATAGGAGTTGTTACTAAGCCATTTACATTCGAAGGAAAAAAACGTTTATCACAAGCTGAACGTGGAATAGAAAGTTTGAAAGGAAAAGTTGATACTTTAGTAGTAATTCCAAACGATAAATTATTACAAGTTATAGATAGAAAAACCTCAATAGTTGAAGCTTTTAAAATGGCAGACGATGTATTAAGACAAGGTGTTCAAGGTATATCAGACTTAATTGCTATTCCTGGTTTAGTAAACTTAGACTTTGCAGATGTAAAAACAATAATGCTTAATACTGGAATGGCTCATATGGGTGTTGGTAGAGCATCAGGAGAAAATAGAGCAGAAGATGCAGCAAAACAAGCTGTTCAAAGTCCAATGCTAGAAACATCTATAGAAGGAGCAAGAGGAGTTATAATAAATATTACTGGTGGTACAAATTTAGGATTACATGAGGTTAATACAGCAGCAGAATTAATACAACGTAGCGTTGATCCTGAAGCAAATATTATTTTTGGTGCAGTTATAGATGAAAGTCTTGATGAAGACATTATCATAACAGTAATAGCAACAGGATTTGATAAAGAGCCAGGAACTGGAACAAATATTCCAGTTGGAGACATAGTAGATAAAGCTTGGGATAAAAAAATTAACTCTATACCAAATCCAGTAGATAATTCAAATTCAGCTGATAATTTAGACATTCCTTCATTCTTAAGAAATAAACGTGGACTAAATAAATAAGATGTTGTCAAAAAATATAAATAGCTAGAAAATAAAAAAACAAATAAAAAGAAATAATCGAAAATAGTAGATTATTTCTTTTTTTTATGCCTATGAAATGACAGATTTTTTCTTGCAAGAGTTGTAAAATATATAAAATGAAAAGGTGATTTAATGACGGTATATGTAGATATTATATTGCTTGAAAACATATGTATGAATTTTATAATTTTATTTTCAACTGCGTATATTATGAAAATTCAAATAAAATATTTAAGAATATTTATTTCAAGTTTAATTGGAGCAATTTATGCTGTATTAGTTTATGCTAATATACTAGCAATTTATACTAATATAATAATGAAGATTATATTATCTATTTGTATGATATATGTAGCGTATAAGCCTAAAAGTTTAAAAGGAATGATAAAAGAATTAATACTTTTTTATTTAGTTTCTTTTGCATTAGGTGGTTGTGCATTTGCACTATTATATATAGTAAAGCCACAGGAAATATTAATAAGAAATGGAGTCTATATAGGAACATATCCTATAAAAATAGCCTTGCTAGGTGGCATTGTTGGATTTGTGATTACATATATAGGAATAAGAACAGTTAAAAATAAGATAGTTAAAAATGAAATCATCTATACAACTAAAATAAAGATAAACAATAAGTCTAATCTTACAAAATTATTATTAGATACAGGCAATATGCTAAAAGATCCGTTGACTAATTCACCAGTTATTTTAGTAGAAAAGAAAATATTAGAGACTCTTGTGCCTGAAGAATTAATAAAAATAATGGAACAGAAAAATGGAGGTGATATTAATGAAATTTTAGAAGAGTATAAAAAAAGAATTAGAATAATTCCTTTTACATCAGTAGGAAAACAAAATGGAATGATGATAGGTATTAAAGTAGATGAAGTCAATGTAATAACAGATGTAGATGAAATAGTAAATAATGATGCAATAATATGTTTATATAATAGAAACTTTAGTAAATCAAAAAAATATTTTGGATTAATTGGCTTGGATTTGCTAGAAAGGGATGAGAATAAAAATGAATTTTTTTCAAATGTTAAAAAATAGTATTAATAATATATATATCAGATATATTGGGAACGAAGAAAAAGATAACACACCAATATATTATATAGGCGGAAGTCAAACTTTACCGCCTCCGCTATCTATAGAGGAAGAAGAAGAAATATTAGATAGACTTTCAAAAGGAGATGAAAGTGTTAGGAAAACGTTAGTAGAAAGAAATTTAAGATTAGTTGTATACATATCAAAGAAATTTGAAAATACAGGAGTTGGGCTAGAGGATTTAATTTCTATTGGCACAATTGGATTAATGAAAGCCATTAATACTTTTAACACAAATAAAAATATTAAATTAGCAACATATGCTTCAAGATGTATAGAAAATGAAATATTAATGCACTTAAGAAGAACAAATAAAATAAAGGGTGAAATATCAATTGATGAGCCACTAAATCAAGACGGTGATGGAAATGAACTTTTATTATCAGATATCCTAGGAACGGATTCAGATATAACATCTAGAAGATTAGAAGAAGAAGTAGATAAAAAATTATTAAGGGCATCTATAAAAAAATTAAGCAAAAGAGAACGAAATATAATGGAATTGCGATTTGGTTTTTCTAGTGGAAATGAAAAAACTCAAAAAGAAGTTGCTGATATGCTTGGTATTTCTCAAAGTTATATATCTAGATTAGAAAAAAAGATTATTGGAAAAATGAAAAAGGATATAATTAGTAAAACAGGTTAAATTATTTGTACTATATAATTGAATAGCATAAAAAAACCAAATTTGGAAATACTTATTGTGAGTATTTTTGAAGGAGGTTTTTTGTTTGATAAATAAAGTAGAAATATGTGGTGTGGATACATCAAAATTGCCACTATTATCAAACGAAGAAAAAAATGAACTACTAATAAAAATAAAACAAGGAGATTTAGAAGCAAGAAACAAATTTATAAATGGAAATTTAAGATTAGTGCTTAGTGTTATAAGAAGGTTTTTTTGTAAAGGAGAAAATGCAGATGACTTATTTCAAATAGGGTGTGTTGGACTAATAAAAGCCATAGATAATTTTGAAATAGAACAAAATGTTCAGTTTTCAACATATGCGGTACCAATGATTGTAGGAGAAGTAAAAAGGTATTTACGAGATAATAATTCGATTAGGGTTAGCAGATCGATAAGAGAATTATCATATAAAGTAATGGCAGAGAAAGAAAGATTTAATAAAGAAAAAAACAGAGAACCTACTATTGAAGAGATATCACATAATTTAAATGTTCCAAAAGAAGATATAATTATGAGTTTAGATGCAATTCAAACACCAGTATCTTTGCAGGAACCTATAAGTCGGAAATAATGTAGATAAAATTAATATAGAAGATCAAATAAGCGATAAAAAAAATAGTGATGCTCATTGGGCAGAAACTATTACAATAATAGAGGCAATGAAGAAATTAAGTGATAAAGAGAAAACTATAATCTCAAAAAGGTTTTTTGACGGAAGAACTCAAATAGAAGTAGCAAATGAAATAGGAATTTCACAGGCTCAGGTTTCTAGATTAGAAAAAAATGCAATTAATCATATAAAAAGATTATATAAATAAGAAAGAATTTAAAATATAAAACATATAATATATAGTAGTTAGATGTCATATATTAAAGTAGATATGTGTAATAGATAAATACAGCTAAAAAAGATTATTATTATAAGAAAGGAAATCTATGAAACAAAAGGGAATGGATTTTAAACATAAAGAAGTAATAAATATAAATGATGGAAAAAAACTTGGATTTGTTCAAGATGTATGTGCAGATTTAGCAACAGGAACTATAACTAGTATTATAGTTCCTGGAAATAATAAATTTATGGGATTGTTTTCAGGGGATAATGAAATTGTAATACAATGGCAAAATATTAAATGTATTGGAGAAGATGTTATTTTAGTAGATATTTAGAATAAGATATTAGATAAAAAATAGATTAAGATATTTAAAAAGTTAGATAAAATCAGACGTAAAAAATAAATAAGAAATAAGCAAAGAATAAAATAAGAAGTAAATAAAAAACGAGAAAGAAATAAATTTAAAATAAATAAAAAAGAAAGAAAGTAGTTGTAAAAAATCCAAAACAAAAAATCAGAAAAAAATCTACAAATTTCTACAAAAAACTATTGACTTTATTATTAGGTTATGGTATCATAATAAATGTACTGAGGAACATATGAAAAACGAAAGTTTAAATTAGTTAAGGCAAAGCAAAAAACAAAAAAACACATCAAAACTAGTTTATTATTTTGCACTTTTTTTATAATTTAAAAATTTAAAAAAAGTTTTGAAAAAAGTATTGACATATAGTTCTGAAAGTAGTAAAATAATACACGTTCCGTTTAAAAGAAAAACGGAATTGAGAACATAAAAAGCACATTGAAAAGTAAACAATAAACTTTGAGAAACCAATAAAGCGGTAGTAAATCTACCAAAAAAAATAATACGCAAAAGCGTAAAAAAGAGCTAAATAAACTTTAGTTAAAAACGATATGTAAGAGCATAGAAATATGCGAATATATATACCATTAACATGAGAGTTTGATCCTGGCTCAGGATAAACGCTGGCGGCGCACATAAGACATGCAAGTCGAACGGAAGTCGTT
>CALXWR010000055.1 GCA_944392465.1 uncultured Clostridia bacterium
AATAAAAGAAAATGCAGAACTAGGAAGAGGAAGTTTTGTAACAAGACCACTAGCATCATTAGGATATATGCAAGTAAAAATAGATGATAAAGAAATAACACAAAACTCAATGGACTTAGGAATAAGCATAGATGAAAATCAAACAGATGCAAGACTACTAGCAATACTAGATAAAGTGGAAGTAGTTATATATGACCAAGGTAAAAATAGCGACCAAATCAATCAAGGACAAGAAGAACAAAAAGAAACGGAAGTACAACACATAACCTTCACTAAAGAACAAGTTGCACAACTAAAAGTAGCAGAAGAAGTTGAACTAGACTTAGAGAGGCTAAATTCAAACACAATATACAGAATAGATGTAATAACAACAGTAAGACAAGGAACAGTAGAAGAAGTAGTAGAAGATAAGCAAAACATAGAACAATTAATAACACTAAAAATGCCAGCAGAAGTACAAATAAAGAACCAATTTGTAATAGGCACAATGATAGACTTAGATATGAGAATAGAAGATATAGATGATGCAGTATTAACAAACAAAGTAAGAATAGAGGTAAGAGATAAAGACAATAAATTAATAGATTTAAGCGAAATGCAAACAAATGCAGAATATGAAAGAAAAACATATGAAGATCTAACACCAAACGAAGAATATAGAATAATAGTATATGCACCACAGTACAACATAGGAAGTACAGATGAAACGTATGAGGCAGATTACATATTAAAAGAAATAAAGATAGTAACAGAAACAGGAATAAGTGGAAAGTTAGATTTAATAGGATTAGAAAAAACACCAACAGGAAAAAACCTAATAGATGTAAGCTCAAAGGTAAATTGGTATGAAAAATGCTTTAACACAAATAATAAATATGGCTTAAGCTATAATGAAAATACTAAAATACTTAAATTAGGAGAATCTGCATGGCCTAATAATATAAAATATTATGACTTAAGCAAATATCTAGGACAAGAAGTAACCATAAGTTTTAAGGCAAGAACTGAAAATAATGCAAAATTGGAAATGATAGAGAAACTTAATAATGACTTTTATAATACGGATTGGAAATCTTATTATAAAATAAATGATTTAAGCAAAGAGTGGCAAGAATACCAATACACATTAACTTTGAGCCAAACAGGGTATTTAGGATTTTATGTGTTAGAAGGTTATGCAACAGTAGAAATACAAAATTTACAAGTAGAACTTGGTAATAGAAAAACAGATTATGAAGAATTTAAATATGAGTATAATGCAAATATAGCAGTAACAGTAAAAGATGAAAGAGATGAAATAGCAACAAATGATTACTACATAAGGATATACAAAAACAATGAACAAATCCAAGAACTACGTTATGAAGAAATAGGAGAAGACAACAAAGTAGAAAATGCTATAAAAACATACAACATAGATCCAGATACAAATTACAAAATAGAGCTTTTAGTAAAAATAGGAGAACGATTCTATGAGTTAGATTCACAAGAGTTTTCAACAGAAGGTTCAAGCGAATTGAAAGGAATTCAGAACAAAAATGATTTCTTAAAAATACAACCATATGGACAATATATTGTATTAGACAACATAGATTTAACAAATAATAGTGGTAATATGTATCGATTTGGAAATGCTAATTTAGAATTTGAGGGAAAGATAGATTTCAATGGAAATACTCTATTTAAAGATTGGAGTGGTGATAATACTGTATCAGCAATTTATCAACTTGGAGATAGTGGCATACTAGAAAACGCAGTACTTGATGTAAAAATGAATAATGAAACCCCTTCCGCTTTTGCTACTACATCTGGATTAGTTGCTAGAAATTATGGAAATATAAGAAACATGCAAATTAATTTAACAGAATCAAATTATAATTTAAATGTTGATGCGTGGATTTTTAGTTATCTAAACTATGGGATAATAGAAAACTTTGTAGTGAATTTTCAAGTACCCTTTTATTTATCCGGTATTGGGGGAATTTTCGGTTATCAAAATTATGGTACAATAAAAAATGGATATGTTTATGGCGAAAATATACAAAACATAAATAATACTAATTCTCCTTCGAAGGCAGCTGAAATAGTTGCTTTAAATGTGGGAAATGGAGTAATAGAAAATATTTATACATTAATAAGCATAGATAACGTATACGAAAAATCAGGGTATGCGAAAAATTTCGTATACAATAATGTTAATAATGCAACAGTACATAATGTGTATTCTGTAAAAATAGGAAAGAATACTAGATTGACAAACGGACCAAATGTTTATAATGGTGCTAAAAAAGTTTATAATAGTTACTATTTTACAGACGAGACTTTTACAAATTCTTCTGAAACAAAAGGTAATAAATTATCATTATGGGATGCAGAATTCCAAAATCAACTAATAAATAGTGATAAAGTATTTGTAGTAGATGAACTAGTAAATGAAGGATATTATCCTCAAATAAAAATGCCAGATTGTATGCCAATACAAGAATATATAGAATTGCCAGAAGTGGCTGATAGCGACCTTCCAGATATATTATCAACAAAGGTACTAGAACAAGGAACAAATACAGTAAAAGTAGAATTTAGTGTGAACAACCCATCAGCAGAAACAATAGATAATATACAAATAGAAAATATAAATGTAGACATTCTTTCACAAGAATATGGTAATGGAAAAAGTACAGTAATAGCAGAATTAAATAATCCTACAATTTGTGTATCAAGTTATGATGTATTAAGTATAAGTACAAAAGGGGCGTATGGAAGTAAGTATAAAAGAGAATATGAGGAAGGAGAACGAGTAATAAATGTAGATTTATATAAAGAGGTATGGAATATAAATGATTGGAAGAATATAAATGATTCTCCAACTGAAAACTATATGCTTATGGAAGATTTAAACTTTATAAATGAAGGAAACACTATAAGACTAGAAACTGTACATGGTATAATAAATGGCAATGGCCATACAATATCGAATATAACATTGAAGGATATATCTCTTATATTAAATTGCTACGGAACATTAGAAAATTTATATATTTATAATTTCAAACAAGAAACATTATCAAGTGGAGGACTTATTACAAATGCAAATACTAATACATTAATAGATAATGTTCATGTTACAAATAGTTCAATAACGGCAACAGGTTCTGGACGATTTGGTGGATTAATAAGAAATGCATCAGGCTGTATTATAAAAAATAGTTCTATTACAGATTTGAATATAAATGTAACTGCAGAACAAGATGAGATGTATATTGGAGGACTTGCTGGCTATATTACTACCACAAGCATAGAAAATTGCTATGTTCAAGGGTTAAACATAAAAGATTTAAAAGGAGTAAATGCGGGAATTGGAGGACTTGTTGGAAAGGGAAATGATGCCAATAGTATAATAAATTGCTATGCAGAAGGAAAAATAGATTCGAATAATTTAAATGTAGGAGGATTAATAGGTTCTACTACTAGTATTAATATTGAAAACTGTTACTCTAAAGTAAATATATCAACTACAAATAGTAATATAGGAGGTATAATAGGAAGTTACTCACTAACTGATTTAAGAACTATTACAAACAATATAAGCATAGGAAACATATATACTACATCAGGATTGGATGCTTTGAATAGAATTGTTGGAAATAATGGAGAATTAACAACTAACAATTATGCATACGAAAAACAATTATTAAATGGGTATGTAAGAGCGGATGAAAAAGGTGCTACCTTATTAAATAAAGAAGAAATATTAAACTTAAACTTAGGAACAAAATATAATTATGAAGGAAAAACAGAAGGAATATTGCCTAAATTATACAACACAGAAGGTACTAAAATATTACCTAATCAAAAAGATATACTAATAGAAGATAATTCTTTATCAGGTGCAACGGGCTTGGAGATAGAAAGCATAGAAGCTACAAAGCCAAACACAACTGAAGCAGAAATATCAATTAGAATAAAAAATCCAGATGGAATAGATATTACAGGATTAGAAATAGAAGATATGGAAGTCACAGAAATAACAAGAAATGTAACACAAAAAGGGATGACAAATATTACAGTAAGCGCAGTTCCAACAAGATATTATGATACATATAAGCTAATTGGAATTAAATATAAAACTGGTGATATACAAGAAGAACAAACAAAAGATGTAGAGGCAGAAGTAAAAGTGCAATTCTATAAGGAAATATATACATATGAAGATTGGCAGTCGATAGAAGACGGAACTTATCAAAATTACAGATTAATGGCAGACATAGATTTTAATGGCAGAACTAATATAAAGAATAATATAACAGTTAATAGATTAGAAGCTGAAAATAATATTTATACATTAAAAAATATTAACATATCATTTAATAAAGCTAATACGGGTTTAATAAACAATGTAAAAACAAGTATTAAAAATATAGGATTTGAAAATATTACATTAACAAACACAACGGGTACAGGAAATTATTTTGGAGTGATAGCAAGTAATAATGGAGAAGTAGAAAGTTTAAAGTTTACCAATATAACAATAAATGCATCTGGTATAAATTATTTAGGTGCTATAGGAGTAATGAATTCCGGAAATATTGATAATATAGAAATTAACCATATGACCATAAATGGAAAAGGACAAATAGGAGGACTTTTGGGAAATATTGTTGTATCCGGTGATGAACATATAAAAAATGTACAAGGAAATAACATAAATATAACAGGTACAGATATTTATATAGGTGGAATAATTGGTAAACAGACCAGCACCAGACTTGTAATAGAAAATATACGGAATAAAAGATTCAAATATAACTGGAAAATCAGATTATGTAGGTGGAATTATAGGAAGTAATTCATATGGTATTTTACGGATCTTTTAATTCTGAAAACACTAATGTAACAGGAGTTGCAAATGTAGGAGCAATTTTTGGAGCATGTTATGGTAATGAAAATGCATATATTAGGCATCAGATGCAAGTTGATTCTTGTACTGTTATAGGAACAGGAAATTATTTAGGCGGAATCTCTGGGTATCATCATGGTGGAAATAATTTAGGATGGAAAGTAATAGATACAACAATTAGTGCAAATAATACATCATCTAAAAATGTTGGTGGCCTAGTAGGGTACTTAGGACAAACACCTATTGATCGTATACAAATAGATGGAATTACAATAAAAGGAAATGCAACCAATGTGGGCGGAGCTGTAGGGACAAATGCTTCTAGAACATGGATTACACTTGGGTATATTACGAATGCTATAATAGAAGGAAATTCTAATGTGGGCGGAGTGTATGGTTATTCATCAGCCTCATATATTCATGATTTGTATATTGATGCGGAAATAAAAGCACATAGCAGTAGTGCTGGTGGAGTAATAGGGTATATGGATAATACCTATATGGAAGAATCAAGAAACATTATACAAATATATAGAGTTGCAGTAGTTAATAGCAATATAGTTGCTGAGTCAAAAGCTGGTGGTTTAATTGGAGACATTGCTACTAATATATTTAGAAACAAATCATTCTATTATGACAATTATGTTGAAACAAATGTAACAAGTACAAATTCGTCAACAGGTTCGCTAATAATTGGTGGTAGACCAGATGAAAACGATTACATTGATAATACGTATGTGTATAAATACAGCAAATTAAATAGCAATTACGTTTATACAACAAATGACAATATAAATAATAATCAATACTTAGTAAGAACCGACTTAGACAATCAAAGTACCTATTCAAACAAAATAAATTTAGGAACAACATTTTGGAGTTATACAAGTTTATCAGAAGGAAAATATCCAAAGATAAATGATGACTATGTATACCATCCAGAATTACAAACAGGAGTAAATTTACCAGTTGACCCAGAAATTGCAGATATAAGCTTATTAAGTGAAGGTAATGAGAGTGATACCACAAGTCAAAATGAAGAAACTGATATAAAAATACAAAATAGTACTGTAATAGACGCATTACCAAGTTATAAAGTATATCCAATTTCAGTGAATGAAATAAATATAGACTTTAGTGAAGTAATGAATAATTATAAAGTAGAAGAAAATAATGGGCAACAAGGAGAACA
>CALXWR010000056.1 GCA_944392465.1 uncultured Clostridia bacterium
AAGATTCAAGAGGAACTGTAGAAGTAAAATATTTGGGAAAAGATATTGAGAGAAATGACAGACTCTTAGAGAGCAAACCGCCATACAATTATTATGAAATGATTGTTAATCTAGATGGAAAAGATTATACAGCTGTTTTAGAAACATCAGGATATATAAAAATGGAATATGGTATACCTGATAGAAATCACCTGTATAGATGCTTAAGATTGGCTGCAATATATGGCCCTGAAGAAAGAAAGGATTTTGAAGAGGCAAATAAGAGTTTTGAATTAGCAGAAGATGAATCAATTGGCAAAAAAGGAGAAAATATAGATCTTGATTTAAGCAATATGATTCTTGACTTTGCTTATGGAGACTCTATATTTAAAGATACACCATATGCAGATATTCAAAAGAGCATAATGGAAGATTTGTATCAAAGGAAAAGAAGAAATCTCATATCATCTAGAAAGAAAAGTTTCGATGAACGAAAAGGGAAATTAACACTAGAAGATTATATATTGCCGCAACTTCCTGAACTCAGCCAACAAGAAAGAGCAAGAAAAATGCATGATAGAATGATGCAATCTGTACTTACTGGTAGATATGGAATTAAAGAATATACCGACTTTATGAGAAAATTAGTGGATGCTATAAAAGAGGGGAAAATACTTATTTCTGATGATGTTATTAAAGCTATGAGAGATAATTTTTATTACCAAGATGAAAATAGTAAGCATATACATTTATTTCCATTAAATTCAAGAAAGAATATATCTAATACTACAACAGAAGAACTAGGAGATGTAAAAAATAAGAGTACTGGTACAGAGTTTAGATTAATGGAAATAGAACCAGTAAAATCTGAATTTAGAGATTACATAGATGAGCTATACCAAGGAGATTCAGCTACTACATTAGGAAGAATAGCAGAAGATGATAGAGTAACTGTAATAAATCTAATAACTTATGATCCTAGAACAGGTGAACGTACCAGAAGAGATACAAGAGGACAGATTTATGTAGGAGAAGATGCAAGTGGAGATATTATTTTTGTAGAACAAACAGATAGACTTATTGAAAGTATAATTAGGCAACAAGATAGTATAAAAGGTAAAACTCAGGAAGGAGAAGAACTATCAGAATTAGCATCAAAAGAAAAAAGATTACAAGTAGCAGAAAAAGAAGCTGAAAAAATCACGGAGCTAGAAAGACTTGTTGAGCAGAGAGAAGGCAAATCATTAGAACAGTATAAAAGTGAATGAGGAGATACATATGAAAAATAGTGATGAAAAACAATTAATTGAGGTAAATAAAAAAAGTATTTTTTATAAAATAAAAATGTTTTTTACAAATTTATTTAAAAAGAAAGAAAAAGATAGCAATATAGAAAATAGAATAATAAATGTTGTTAGTAATGATAGGCAAAAAGATAATTTTGTGAATTTAGTTAAAAAGGTTGAAGATAAAGAAACTAAATTATTAAAACTTCAAAAACAATATCGCAATGGGGAAATAAAAGAAGAGGATATGACAAGTAAGCAAGTTAAAGCTCTATGTAATTTATATGATAAACAAATAGAAGAATTAAAAAATTCAAATGCTATAAGAAAGCAAAAACTTTTAGAATATAGAAAAAATATGAAAACTGCTTAAAGAGTGCATCTCGAAAGAGATGTATTTTTTGTGTAAATTTTTATAAAAGCTATTGACAATTGAGTAATTATTCAATTATAATAAATACAACAGTTGAATAGTTATTCAATTATTAATATATAATTGATTAGAAAAAAGATATGTCAAAAAATGAATTTATATGTGATTGCAATGTAATACATGAAGATATAGTAAAAAACACATTAAATAAAATGCCAGATGATTATTTATTCGGAAAATTGGCAGAATTTTTTAAGATATTAGGAGATACAACAAGAGCAAAAATATTATTTGCATTAGACCAAAACGAAATGTGTGTATGTGATATAGCAAATGTATTAGGTATGAGTAAATCATCTATATCACATCAACTTGGAACTTTAAGAAGAATGAATATTGTTAAATGTAGAAGACAAGGAAAAGAAGTATATTATACTTTAGATGATGACCACGTAAAAGGTCTATTTGAACTTGGAATGGAACATATTGAACATTAATAGGAGGAAAACTAAAATGGAGAAAAATTTCAAATTAAAAGGTTTGGTCTGTGCAAATTGTGCAGCAAAGATAGAAGAAAGAGTAAAAAAAATAGATGGAGTAGAAGATGCTTCTATTAGTTTTATGGCTCAGAAAATGTTTGTAAAGATTAATAGTGATGATGATGAAACACTTAAGAAAATAAAGAAGACTGTAAAAAAAGAAGCCAGATGTAAAGGTAGAGGAAATTTAAGGAGGATGTTATGAAAAAGAGTTTAATACAAATAATAATTTCATTTATATTATTTTTAATAGCAATGGCCATTCCTTTTGAAAACGATTTAATTAATAAAATACTTTTTGTTATAGCTTATTTAATAGTAGGTCTAGAAATTGTTTGGAAGGCGATTAGAAATATATTTAGAGGAAAAGTATTTGATGAACATTTTCTAATGTCAATAGCTACAATAGGGGCTTTTGTAATTGGAGAGTTTCCAGAAGCTGTTGCTGTTATGTTGTTTTATCAAGTAGGGGAACTATTCCAAGATTATGCAGTTGATAAATCAAGAAAATCAATCGCAAGTTTAATGGACATTAGACCAGATGTAGCGTATGTTAAAAGAAATGATAAAATAGAAAAGTTATCCCCAGAAGAGGTAGAAATTGGGGAAAACATAGTTGTAAAACCGGGTGAAAAGATACCGTTAGATGGAACTATAGTAGAAGGTAGTTCTATGGTAGATACATCTGCATTAACAGGAGAATCACTTCCAAGAGAAGTAGGTATTGGTGATGAAGTTTTAAGTGGATGTATTAATAAAAACGGATTACTTACTATAAAAGTAGAAAAAGAATTTGGAGAATCTACTGTAAGTAAAATATTATACTTAGTAGAAAATGCAAGTAGTAAAAAATCTAAATCAGAAAACTTTATAACTAAATTTGCAAAATACTATACACCAATTGTAGTAATAATTGCGGTATTACTTGCAATTATTCCACCATTTGTATTGAATTTAGGAGAATTTAGACAATGGCTTTATAGAGCATTAACATTTTTAGTTGTATCTTGCCCTTGTGCATTAGTAATATCAATACCACTAGGATTCTTTGGAGGAATTGGAGGAGCATCTAAAAAAGGAATCTTAATTAAAGGAAGTAATTACTTAGAAGCTTTATCAAGTGCAGAAATAGTTGTTTTTGATAAAACAGGAACATTAACAGAAGGGGTATTTGAAGTACAAAAAGTAGAAGCAAATGAAATATCTAAGGAAGAATTATTAAAATATGCAGCATATGGAGAATATAATTCAAACCATCCAATTTCAATATCATTAAGAAATGCTTATGGTAAAGAAATAGATCAAAGCAAAATTTTATATGCAGAAGAACTAGCAGGAAGAGGAATAATTGCAAAAGTAGAAGGAAAAGAAATTTTAATTGGTAATGATAAATTAATGAAAGAAAAAAATATTTCTTATATTCATTGTAATGAAATAGGAACAATTCTATATGTTGCGATTGACAATAAATATGCAGGATATATATTAATTGCAGATAAAATAAAAGAAGATTCTTTTAAAGCTATAAAAACATTAAAACAAAACAATATAAAAGAAACTGTAATGCTTACTGGTGATAAAAAAGAAGTTGGTGAAAAAGTTGCCAGTGAGTTAAAATTAGATAAAACATATACAGAATTATTACCTGATGGAAAAGTTCAAAAAGTAGAAGAGCTAATGAAGGAGAAGAGTGAAAAAGGAAAATTAGTATTTGTTGGTGATGGCATAAATGATGCACCAGTTTTAGCACTTTCAGATATAGGTATTGCAATGGGAGGTCTAGGCTCTGATGCAGCAATAGAAGCAGCAGATGTTGTAATTATGACTGATGAACCATCAAAAATAAGTACTGCAATTAAGATTTCTAAAAAAACTATGAAAATTGTAAAACAAAATATCATATTTGCAATAACAGTTAAAGTTTTAGTTTTAATATTAACAGCATTTGGAATAGGTACTATGTGGGAAGCTGTATTTGCAGATGTAGGAGTCTCAGTACTTGCAATAATAAATTCATTAAGAGCATTGAAATAGTAAAAAAAGAAAGAGGGTGTCCTGAAATAGGAGCCTAAGAACCAAAAAATCCAGCTCGATAAGAGTTGGATTTTTTGATATAAAAATTAGGAAAAATACTGTCAAAGCAATACTTTAATGATATAATTGGAACGTAAAAAGTATTGATTTTGGAGGTATAAAATGGGATTTAAATATTATGAACAAAACCAATTAATGATACCAATGGAATGGAAAACATTAATAGATAAAAATGATGTAGTATTCGTATTAAATGATTTAATAGATAATATGAATATAGATAAATTGTTAGAAACATATTCTCCATTAGGAAATAGCTCATACTCTCCAAAAATGATGTTAAAAATATTAATGTATGGATATATAAGAAAAAGATATTCATCAAGGCAAATAGCAGAAGCAGTACAATGTGATATAAAGTTCATATGGTTAGCAGGAGGAAATAAACCAACAAGAAATGTAATAAATTCATTTAGAAAAGATAAGATGAAAATCATAATGGAAGATGTATTTGTAGAGTTACTTGTATTACTTGAAAAGAAAGGATATATCAATGCAGAAGAATATTTTGTAGATGGAACCAAAATAGAAGCAAATGCAAATAAATATACATTTGTGTGGAAAAAAGCCATAGAAAAATATAGAGCAAAATTGTAAGAACAAGTACACGAATTAATGAAAGATATAGATGAATTAAATGATGAAGAAGATAAAATGTATCCAGATAAAGAAATAGAACCAAAGGAAATTACACCAGAAGAATTAGAAAAATTTTCAAAAAGATTATCATATAAATTAAATGAAGGATTAGAAAAACAAAAGTCAAAAGAAGAAAAAAAGAAAGAACAGAAAACAAAGAAAATAATAAATAAAATAAACAAAGATTTTAAACCAAGACTAGAAAAATATAATAAAGAATTAGAAATCATAGGAGAAAATAGAAATAGTTATTCAAAAACAGATCCAGATGCTACATTCATGCATATGAAAGAAGATCATATGAAAAATGGGCAATTAAAACCAGGATATAATATACAAGTAGGAAGTTGTAATGGATTTGTAGTAAATTGGAGTACACATCAAAATAGAAATGATAATGGAACATTGATACCACATCTTGAAAGATATGAAAGATTTTTTAATAAATTACCAGAAAGTATAGGAGCAGATAGTGGATATGGCAATCAAGAAAATTATGAATATTTAAAAGAAAATCATATCAAGAATTACATTAAATATCCACTTTTTCACAAAGAGCAAACAAAAAAATTTAAGTCAATGAAATATAATTGGCAAAATATAGAATATGATGAAATAAATGATAAATTTACTTGTCCAGAAGGAAAGAAATTAGAATACGTAAAAACGAGATATGATAAAACAGAAACAGGATTTATACAAGAAAATAGAGTTTATGAATGCTCAGATTGTAGTAGTTGTCCACA
>CALXWR010000057.1 GCA_944392465.1 uncultured Clostridia bacterium
TGGAGGTGCAAAATGAAAAAGTCTAATGAAGAAAAAAGAGTTGTAATTTATTGCAGAGAAAGTAGAGATGACTATGGCGAAAACTATGAAAGAATAGAAACACAAAGAGATTTATTAATAAAATATTGTAAAAATCATGGATATACAAATATAGTAGATATTATAATGGATGACGATAAAAGTGGTACAGACTTTAGTAGATTTGACGATATAAGAGAAAGAGCCAAAAATAAAGAAATAGATGTAATCGTTTTTAAAAACTCTGCAAGACTTGGAAGAAATCAAAAAGAAGCATTAGACTTTGTAGAATACCTTGAGATGCAAGGTGTAGAAATAATATTTGAAGATGAACAATATAATGAGGAAATGTTTGGACTATATGCGTGGTTTAATGAAAGAAGAGCAAGAGATGATAGTAAAAATATAAGAAGAAATTTAAGACATAAAATAGAAGAAGGAGATTTACTCGTGAAAGCAATTTATGGATATAACAAAGATGGAAAAAAATTAGTAATAAATGAAGAAACAGCTCCAGTAGTAAAAGAGATATTTGAATTATATTCTAAAGACTGGGGATATCAAAAGATTGCAACATATCTAAATAAAAAAGGAATACCAACACCATCTCAGAGTAGGAATTTTGCAAATGCAAAACAAACTGCAAATTGGAAAGCACAGCATATAGTAAGAATATTAGATGATAGAAGATATATGGGAGATTATGTAGGGGGACATACTGAAAAAGTAAGTTTTAAATCTAAAAAAACTAGAGTAAAAGATAAGTCAGAATGGACAATAATAGAAAATCATCATGAACCAATTGTTGATAAAGAACTATTTGAAAAAGTACAAAAAATTAGAAAGAAGAGAAAAAAAGAAAGTGATAAATATAATAATGGATTCAAGTTTGTAGATGTAGAAAATAATTTATATTCAGGACTTTTGTATTGTGGAAGATGTGGAACTGCAATGTATAAAAGAAAAGGAACAAGTGGTACAAGAAAAAGACCAGATAGTTATTTATGTAAAAAATATTGCAATGAAGGAGCGATAAAGGATATAAGACCAAATTATGGTTGTAAACCTCACAGAATTAGGATTGAGTATTTAGACCAAATTGTAAATGCATATATTGATAACTTAATTAGTAATCCAGAATTTAAAGATTTTGTAATGAACAATGTAAAAGCAATTAATACAAACAAAGATACCTTAGAAAAAGATTTAAATAAGCATAAGCAAGCTGTAGAAAAATTAGAAAAACAATTTAAGCAGGTGTATGATGATAAGCTAAATGGATTAATTCCGGAATTCATATATAAAGACAAAAAACAAGAAATAGAAAAGAAAATAAAAAACGAAAAAGAAAAATTAGATGAAATACAAACAAAATTTAATACATTAAATAAGCTAGAAGATAAAGAGGATTTAATCTTTAAAGCAATAGATGATATCAAAAAGAATGGACTAACAAAAGAAGAACTATCAAGACTATTTGACAAAATTGTAGTATTTGATCCAAAAGAAATAACAAGAAAGCAAAAAGAAGAATATAACCTAAATAATGAAATGTACAAAGAACTCTACGAAAACGGAGGCTTAGCATTCCATTTAAAATTCATGTATCCACAAACTATCACAAACAGGTGGATGTGATATTGGAGCAAGACCAATTGACTTACATTTAAAAAGTTTTGAAAAATTAGGAATAAATATTATAGAAAATGCTGGATTTATTATATGCAAATGTGATAAAATATTAGGGGCAAATATAGACTTGGACTTTCCTAGTGTTGGAGCAACCGAAAATATAATATTGGCCTCAGTCTATGCAGAAGGAATAACTAATATTACAAATGCAGCGATGGAACCTGAAATAGTAGATTTAGCTAATTGCTTAAATAAAATGGGAGCTAAAATAGAAGGAGCTGGAACTAGTAATATTAAAATAATTGGTGTTAAAAAGTTAAAAGATATTAGCTATAATATAATGCCAGATAGAATAGAAGCGGGAACACTTCTTTGTATGGTAGCTGCAACTGGAGGAAAAGTAAGACTTAAAAATATAAATTCAGAATTTTTAAGCCCAGTCTTAACAAAATTAGAAGAAACAGGATGTAAAATAGATATAAACAAAAATGAAATAGACTTATACGCACCAAAAAGACTAAAAGCTACAGATATTAAAACTATGCCATATCCAGGATTTCCAACAGATATGCAATCTGTATTTTCTAGTATTTTAACAGTTGCAAGAGGAACATCAGTAATTATTGAAAATATATTTGAAAACAGATATAGATTTATGACTGAACTCAAAAAAATGGGAGCAAAAATAACTACAGAAGGCAAAACAGCAGTAATTAAAGGAGTAAAAAAGTTAAATAGTGCAAAGGTAAACAGTACAGATTTAAGAGGAGGAGCGGCATTAGTAACAGGAGCTTTAGTTGCAAAAGGCAAAACAGAAATTACGAATATTGAGTATATTTTAAGAGGTTATGAAAAGCTAGACGAAAAACTAAGAAAATTAGGAGCAAATATAACTTTAAAAGAAGGTGAGTAGATGCCAAAAAAGACAAAAGAGAACAAGAACAAAAAAAATGCAAATAAAAATAGAGGAACAAACCAAGTACGAAACACAAATGATAATAAATTTAATTTTGATGAAGAAATTGTAATAGGATTAAGAAGGTTAGATGAACCAAATATAAAAGAAGAGAAAAATAATAAAAAAACAAAGAAACAAAATCAAAACAAAAAAACAAAATCAAAAAAAGATATTAGTTCTAGAAAAAAACGTGCAAACGGTAAAGTTGATGAACCGGAGATATTAATTAAATCTAAGTATATGAACAACTATGAAAAAGAAATAAAAAACAGAGAAGAATCTAAATCTAATAACAAAAAGAAAAAAAGTAAAAAAGAAGTAAAAAACACAAAGAAATTAACAAAAAAACAAGAACTGGCTATAAGAAAAAGAAAAATATTATTAAAAATTATAAAATGGCTAACCTTAATGGTAATTATAATAGGTGGAGTGATATATGCAATGTTATCACCAATGTTTAATATACATGAGATAGTGGTACAAGGCAATTCTAAAATATCTAGTGAAACAATTACCAGCTTATCTGGATTAAGTATTGATGAAAACATTTTTAAGTATAGGACAAGCGAGGTTATAGAAAAAATAAAACAAGAAGCATACATTAATACAGTAGAGGTAAAAAGAAAATTGCCAAATACAGTAGAGATTACAGTAGATGAAAGAAAGGCTACATATAAATTGCAATATGGAAATGCTTATGCATATATAAATAACCAAGGATACATATTAGAAGTTACAAGTGTAAAAGGCACAATACCTTTAATAACAGGATATTATACTAGCCAAGAAAATATAAAAGTTGGAAACAGGTTAAGTACTGAAGATTTAGAGAGACTTGAAGATGTACTAGAAATTATGGAAGCAGCTTCTAGTGTAGACAAAAAATTAAAAAACTCAATTAAAGGAATAGATATTTCTGATAAAAATAATTATGTATTAGATTTAAAGAATGAAAAGAAAATTGTTAATTTAGGCGATGTTTCTAATTTGAGTACAAAAATGTTATGGATAAATGAATTTATAAAAAAAGAAGACGGTGTCGAGGGAACCATAATGTTAAATGTAGATTTAAATAATGATATGCCATATTTTAATGAAAAAGTTTAAGGAGGAAGTTCAACTTTGAAAAAAAGACAAATTGCAATTACATTAGGGATAATGTGTTTTATTTTAACAATAGCTATTTGCGTACAAATAAAGACTATGAATTCAGCAAGCTCAACAGTATCTCAAACTTTAGAAGACAATGGATTAAGAGATGAAGTTTTAAAAATGAAAGAAAGATATGATAATACATATAGACAATTAGAAAATGCACAAAAACAGCTAGAAAAAGTAAGAGAAGAAGCTACACAAAATGATGAAACAGCAGAAAAGAAAGAACAAGAATTAAAAGAGAACAATATGATGCTTGGGCTTGTAGATGTTAAAGGAGAAGGGGTACAAATTGATTTACAAGATGCACAAGTAACAGATACTACTTTAAATGCAGCAGATCAAATTGTTCACTATGATGATGTACAATGGATAGTTAATGAATTAAAAAATGCAGGAGCAGAAGCAATAGAAGTAAATGGACAGAGAATTGTAAATTCAACTTCAATAACTTGTGAAGGAAATATTATAAAAATTAATGGTGAAAGAATTGGATCACCATTTTGTATAAAAGCCATAGGATCAAAAAATTTATTATATGGAGGATTAGAAAGAGCCGGATCTTATATGGATTATTTAAGAGAGAGAGGTTTAACAGCTGAAATAAAAAAATTAGACGATATCACAATAGCAAAATATTCAGGAGTATTAACTTATGATTATTTAAAAGAAGACAAGTAAGGAGAGTGTAGGCTAATTGGAAAAGTTTAAATTAAAATTAAGAGCAGATATTACTGCAGTTACAATTGTTGTTTTTATTGTATGTATTGTTCTGGTTGCTGTAATGCTAATGCAATTTAGAACTGTAGAACAAACAGATATAACTGAAATAGAAAATATGAGAGAATCAGAATTAAGATCAGCTTTAGTTGATTGGAAAACAAAATATGAAGAAATAAGTACACAATTAGCTGATGTAAATGATAAAATAGCAGAATATCAAAAAACAATTAATGGACATGAAGAATCTTCAAAAGTAGTAAATGAAGAACTTAAAGAATCGAATATATTAATAGGGAAAACAGATGTATATGGACCAGGAGTTATTGTAACATTAACTGATACGGATGAATCTCAATACACGGCAGAAGATTTATTGGACTTAGTAAATGAACTAAGATATGCAGGAGCAGAGGCAATATCTATAAATGGAATAAGAGTGCTTGCAAACACAGATATAGTTGATTTGTTTGATTACTCATGTATAGGAATTAATCTACAAAGAGCACAGAGTCCATATGTTGTAAAAGCAATTGGTGATAGAAATTACATATCAAGTGTTTTAAATTTAAAAGGAAGCGGATTCATAGATAGATATAAGAAATTGGGAAGAAGCGTGAGTTTAGAAGAAGAGAATAAGGTAGAAATTCCTAAATCAAATTCAGACTTTAAAATAGAATATATGAAAGAAATAACAGAATAATATTTTATGGAGGTAATAATATGATTTTAATAGCAATCATAATAGGATGTGTAATAGGAGCTATAATAGGAGTTAATATGCCTATGATTTCATATACATATTCAGGGTATCTAGCTATAGCAATTATTGCAGCTTTAGATTCTGTATTTGGAGGAATTGCATCAACATTAAATAAAAATTTTGATTTAAAAATATTTGTCACAGGCTTTTTTGGAAATGCAATACTTTCAATACTATTGACATATCTTGGCCAAAAATTAAATGTTGACATTTACCTAGCAGCTATAGTAGTATTTGTAGGTAGAATGTTTAATAACTTAGCAATTATTAGAAGATATTATATTGAAAAATTTAGCAAA
>CALXWR010000058.1 GCA_944392465.1 uncultured Clostridia bacterium
TATTATGAATCCACCAGATTTTAGGTCTATATTTTTATCAATATTAATTGCTCCTAATTCTCCAATTCTTGCAGCAGATAATAATGCACATATAAATAAATTCCTTAAAGTTTCTTCATCATAATTACATCTAGAACTTTTTACCAAAGGCTTAGTTAGTAAATATTTTATTAGTTTTCTTTGCTCCTCAATTTCAAAAGCCTGCACAGGTTCTTTTTTCTGTAAGGAAACAGGAATATATATCCTTAACATAGGATTATCTGGATAGGCTATTATTTTATCTAATACACATTGCATAAAGCCTGCTTTTAGTTTAGCAACTATTTTTTCTATTTCTCCTTGTGAGAGATGCCTTATGGAATTAAGAAAATCTTGGACTTCATTATAAGTTACTTTTTGTACTGGCTTTTGAAAATCTGGCCAGTTCTCAATATATTTGTAATGATATTTATCTTTATCCTTTGTATTTTTTACGATTTTTCCTGCTTCAAATTTTGTATTTCCTATTTTTTTACATACTTCAATAATAGTGATACCATGTTTTTTTACATAGCTTTTAGTATGAACTTTTGCTTCTACATCTAATTTTTTATCAACTGCAGCTTTTTTCTTTTCCTCATTAGCAACAGTAGTCTGCTTTTTATCTATGGAGATTTGAGCTTGATATCTAAAATAACAATAGAAGCGGTCGCAATATTTTAAACAGTCAGTACATTCAACACACTTCTGACATTTGGCTGATCCAGTACGATTATTACATATACTTCTATCAGTACAGTTTTTACAAATATCACATTCACGATCCAATTTTTTTCTTCTAGGTATCTTTTGTATAGTATCGTAGATAGAGCCTTCGCCATTAGCTCTACGAGTACCTGTAGTATTCATTAAAAAACCTCCAATTTTTCAAATATTTTTTGTATAACACTTGAAAAATGAAGGTATTTTGTATATAATACAAAAGTAATCACTTTCCGAAGTGGTTATACCTTGGATAATGTGTGTCGTTCCGCAAAAAATGAAACACATTATCCTCTTTTTTTAATTTACTTTCCAACTATGGCCACAACTCTGACATACAGCCATGCTGCTATGCTTTGTGACTATTTTTTTATCTTTGCGACCAAATAACTTACCTAGTAACATAGGAATTGTAAGGAAGATCCATAATAAAGGTCTCCACCACCAACCAATAAAAATCCAGTAAAGGACACTATGATGTTTATTTTTTAATTGACTTTCTGATACCATTTGTACATTAACATTTTCACTTCCACATTTAGGACATTTCATAATTTACATCTCCTTTTATATATTATTTAACATTAATAACTTTATTTAAAAGCACTTTTGTTTTCAACTTTTATTACTTTACCTATAATTTGAAAATTTTTCTTCTTTAATTCTTCTTTTGTTAATTTCATAACAGGATAATAAACATTCATAGCTTGAAATTCAAGGCTATTATTATTATCAGTTATTTTTCTAATATATTCTTTATTATCTAATTTAAATAAAATTGTTTGGCCACTTTCGTATTTATTACATTTTTGAATAAATGCAATATCTCCTATATCAAGCAAAGGCAACATTGCAGAATCAGTAGCAGTATATTGAAATATATCATTGTTTGTTCTTAACTCATCTGGAGTTCTTTCCATTGGAACATCAAATCCCATTATCCAAGCCTCATCGACATTCAAAATCTTACATAATATATAGATATTATCTTGTCTGGCTAAAGCCTTACCTTTCAAATATTTATTAATAAGAGATTGTGATATAGTTTTAGAAAAAGCTTTCGTCTTCTCAGATAATTCAATTTGATTTATGTTATTTAATTGCATAGCAATTGCTAATCTATTAGCAAAACTATCAGTTCTTTCGTTACTCATGGCAATCCTCCTTAAAATATATATAACATCATACCAAAAAAATGAAATAAAATCAATAGTTTTGAAAGAAAATACAAAAAAATGAAAAAAATTCATAAAAAGTATTGACATTTTTTAAAGTCTAATATATTATAATGAAAAAATGAATTAAATTCATAAAAACAAAAAGAAGGGAAGTGATATGATGTTGAAATTATTAGATTATTCACTATTAAGAGGAAGAATAAGAACATACTTTGGAAGCGAAGCTAATTTCGTGAGAGAACTACAAAAGAGGGGCGTGGAAATGAGTACAGGGAGTTTTTCAAACAAAATAAATTGCAAATCTCCATTTAATCAAATGGAAATAATAGAAATTTGTAATTTATTAGGAATACCTATTGAAGAAGCAACCAAATATTTTTTTACTAAAAAATATGAATTAAATTCATAAAAGGAGCGAAATATGAAAAAATTAAAAAAATGCGGAACGACACACAAAATTACAAGGAGGGAGGAAAATGAGAGGAGAATGCAAACCAACAATGACTTGGGAAGAAGCTCCAGATACTATATCACCTAAAGAACTGGCAAGGATTTTAGGAATAGGAATAAACAATGCAAGAAACATATTTGACAAGCCAGATTTTCCTAAAATATCAAAAGCAGATATAGGAAACATAGGAAAAGCTGATAAAGAAGTGGCCAGACTATATATTCAAGGTATAAAGATTAAAAATAATAGTAAAGAAGCTCTTCTTAGTATGATCTATTTTGAACTAAGAAAGATAACTGCCAATAATGAAATTGATATGCTGAAGAGCGATTTTGAAAAAAGAAAGGAAAGTGTAGAAAATGAAAATAGTTAATAAGAAAAAATTTATAGTAAGGATAATAGAAATATTAATAATTATAGCAACAATTATATTAACAATATTAGCAATTAATTATGCAAATAAAATAAGAGGATATTCAGCAATGGGAGGAGAATATTTGATACCAATTTTAGGATTACTAATAATTTTAGTAATAGAGACTGTATATGAAGAAAGTGAAGAAAAGAAAAAGAATGCAAAACATCATAAAAAATAAATGAAAGGGAATTAAAAATGAGTGATTTAGAGTTTATAAGAAAATCATTACAACATGATTTAGGATATTGGGAAAAAGAAAAAGAAGCAGATCCAGACAATGCTTTTTATAGAGGGGCGGTTGCAGGACTTCATGCATTAAGTGAAAAAATAAAATTTGTATTTAAAGAAGAGGAGGAAGAAAAATGCCAGACAGATTAGATAAAAGTTATTATTGGCACATTATAACACTAGCAATCATGAAAAATAATTTGAAATTAATAAGAAAAAAAGAGCTAATCTCAAATACCGACCAAAGTATAAAAAATTAAACTCTTTTTGAAAAATATTTATATAAATACTTTCTATTTATATTTTATCACAGAAAGTTAGAAAGGGCAAGAAAATGGAAAAAGAAATAAAAAATAAAAATTTTTGCAGCATTTGTGGAAAAAGTTATGAAGGATATGGAAATAATGCAGAACCAATAAACAGCGGCAGATGTTGTGATTATTGTAATGCAATGATAGTAATTCCAAGGAGGATACAAGAACATCAAAATAAAATTGAAGAAAATAAAAAGCTTAAACTGGAGCCTACAAATCATAGTTATTATTGTGAATGTTGGGAAACAAAAAGAACATCAGAATATGATAATTGGAAACAATTTAAAGAAGATGAAGGGGTAGACTATGATTTAGACTACAATCTACTATTTAGATTTGATATAGATTTTGCGGATGATCCAGAAGATGAACACTATGGTACATATACATTAAAATTACACCATGCTTTACAAAGACATGGAAGTGAACAATGGCACGCAGTTATATATAACATAACACAGATGGATATGCCTGAAATTGAACAACATTTGAAGAAAGCAAAAAGACATTTACTTGAAATGTGGAAGGAGATAGAAGAATAAAATGGGCAAGTTTATTTTAGGATTTATTATAGGCTACATAGCATCATTTGTAATACTAACATTATTAAGAGCAAGTAGCGAAAGTGCAAAAGAAGAGGAAGAACAATCAAAAAGGGGAAAATAAGCACGAAAGACACCTTGAATTTATAAAGAAAGGGGGAAAAGGACAATGGAAAAAGATATGCAAGAAAATATAAAACTAGAAGAATCAGAAAAAATAAAGAAAATAGCAAAGCAGTTATTAAAAGAAATAGGAATAAAAACACATATTCTAGGTTTTAAGTATTGGGTAACAGCATTATTACTTGTAATAGAAGATGAAGAAAAATCAGAAAATAGAAATATAGTAATGATGCAATTATATGCTCGTATTGCAAGAAAACATAAAACAACATTTTCAAAAGTTGAAAGAGCAATGCGATATGTACATTTAGAATTAGACTTAAAACAACAATTCAATGTTGACTATCCTATTAATAATACAGCTTTGCTATTTTTATTAAAAGATGAAGTTATAAATAGGATGCACAACACTCCAGAAGCACAAAATGAATAAGTTACTTGTGCAACAAGAGATTTTGTCGAATAGATAAACATTAAGAAAGGAGTGGGGAATGTGTGAATAGAAAAAACAAAATAGACCTTCAAAAGCAGCTCTCTGAATTTTATTCTACATTAGACTTCAAGCCTATCTCAGCAAATGCTATCTCAATATATTTAGTATTACTGCAGATAGATTGTAAGACAGACTGGCTTCGAGAGTTTAAAGTAACAAATACTATTCTAATGAGCAAAGTGAAAGGTTTGAATATATCAGCTCTACAAAGG
>CALXWR010000059.1 GCA_944392465.1 uncultured Clostridia bacterium
AGATTCTTCGTTTAAAAGAGAATTATATCCATTTGGTAAAGTTTTTATAAAATGATGCACATGTGCTGCTTTTGCTGCTCTTATTACTTCATCATCTGTTGCATCTTCTTTACCATACTTAATATTTTCTTTTACAGTTCCTCCAAATAGCCATGTATCTTGAAGAACCATACCAAACATCTTACGTAAATCTCCTCTTTCAAAGTCTTTTATATTATGACCATCAATTAGAATTTCTCCACTATTTACATCATAAAATCTCATAAGAAGTTTAACCATTGTAGTCTTTCCTGCCCCTGTAGGACCTACTATAGCTATTTTTTCTCCATTTTTTACGTCACAATTAAAGTCATTTATAATTGTTTTATTTTCATCATAACCAAACTTCACATGATTGAAAACTATATTTCCATCTAATTTAGATGTATCAATATTTCCTTTTGCTGTATCTATTTCTTCATCTTGTTCTAGAAATTCGAATATTCTTTCTGCTGCTGCTACCATTGATTGTAACATGCTAGAAATCTGTGCAATTTGGTTAATCGGTTGTACAAACTGTCTATTATACTGTATAAAACTTTGTATATTACCAACTGTAATTGTTCCATTAATTGCTAAATATCCTCCTGCTACTGCAACTCCTACATATCCAATATTTCCGATAAAATTCATCACAGGGTGTATTAATCCAGATAAGAATTGTGACTTCCATCCTGAATGGTATAAAGTATCATTTGCTTTTTCAAATTCTTTACTTACTTTTTCTTCTGCATTAAATACTTTTACAATATTTAATCCACCATAAATTTCTTCTACTTGCCCATTTACATGCCCCAAATAATCTTGTTGAGCTCTAAAGTATTTTTGTGATTTACTAACAATTATTTTTACTAATACACCTGCTATTGGAAGTATTACTAATGAAATTAAAGTCATTTGCCAACTTATTGAAAACATCATTATTAATATTCCAATAATGGTACATACAGAGGTAATTATTTGCGTAATACTTTGATTTAAGTTCATACTCAAAATATCAATATCATTTGTTATTATTGATAACACTTCTCCATGTGTCTTTGTATCAAAATATCTCATTGGAAGTTTATCTATTTTTACAGCAATATCATTTCTTAGTTTATAAGTTAATTTTTGTGACACTCCTGTCATTGTAAATCCTTGTACAAAAGAGAATATTGCACTTAATAAATATAATCCAAGTAGACCTAGTAAAATAGTTCCTACTTTTCCAAAGTCTACACCTTGTCCGCCAGATATTTTACTAACTATACCATTAAATATTTCTGTTGTTGCATTTCCTAATATTTTAGGTCCAATAATCGTAAATAACGTACTTCCGATTGCAAAAATCATTACAATTATTAATGCTATTTTATATTTTGATAAATAATTTTTTATTAATTTTTTAGTTGTTTTCTTAAAATCTTTTACAGGTGGTGCAACAACTTGTCTTCTTGCTCCCATTGGTCCTGGCATTTTAATTACCTCCTTTCCCATTTAATTCTTCTTCTGATAATTGTGACAATGCAATTTGTCTGTATGTTTCATTATCTTTCATAAGTTCCTCATGTGTTCCTATACCTACAACTTTTCCTTCTTCCAATACAATTATTTGATCTGCATTTAAAATTGTACTAATTCTTTGTGCTACAATTATTACTGTTTTATCATGTGTTTTTTCTGATAGAGCTTCTCTTAAAGTTGCATCTGTTTTTAAATCTAATGCTGAAAAGCTATCATCAAATACAAATATTTCTGGGTCTTTTGCAAGTGCTCTTGCAATTGATATACGTTGTCTTTGTCCTCCTGAAACATTTCCCCCACCTTGCGAAATTGGATCTTTATATTTCTTTTCCTTTGTTTCTATAAATTCAGTAGCTTGTGCAATTCGTGCTGCTTCGTACATTTTTTCATCATCCATATTATCATCTGAATATTTTATATTTGATTCTATTGTCCCTGAAAATAATAGTCCTTTTTGAGGTACAAATCCTATTATATCTCTTAAATCTTTTTGTGATACATCTTTTACATTTACACCATCTATTAAAAGTTCTCCTCCTGTAACATCATAAAATCTTGGAAGCAAATTCACTATTGTAGATTTTCCACTTCCAGTACTACCTATTATAGCTGTTGTTTCTCCAGGTTTTGCTGTAAAGTTTATATCTTCTAATATTTCTGTATCTGCATCTGGATATCTAAATGATACATTTTTAAATTCTACTAATCCTTTTTTATTTTCATCAAATTTCTTTAGTTCTCTTTCTGGTTTATCTTTTATACTAGGCTCTGTTTCTAATACCTCGTTTATACGTTTTGCTGATACTGAAGCTCTAGGAAGCATTATTGATATCATAGATATCATTAAAAATGCCATAACTATTTGCATTGTATATTGGATAAATGCCATCATATCTCCAACTTGCATAATACCTTGATCTACATTATGTCCTCCTGCCCATATAATAAGTATCATAATAGAATTCATAACAAACATCAAAAGTGGCATCATCATAGACATTGTACGATTAACAAATACATTAGTTTTCATTAAATTATTATTTGCTTTTTCAAATCTTTTTTCTTCTTTTTTCTCTTTATTAAAAGCTCTAATTACTTGCATACCACTTAAGATTTCTCTTGATACTAAGTTTAATTTATCTGTTAGTTCTTGTAATTTTTTAAATTTAGGCATAGCAACAATAAATAATGTAAGTACAATAAATAATACTGCAAGTATTGCAACTCCAATTATCCAAGCCATTGAACTATCACTTGTTGTTAATACTTTTGTAAAACCTCCTATACCAATAATTGGTGCATATACAACTACTCTAAATAAAATTGCAATAAGCATTTGTATTTGTTGTATGTCATTTGTACTACGAGTAATAAGTGATGCTGTTGAAAATTCATTTAGTTCTCCTGTTGAAAAGCTAAGAACCTTTTTAAATACTTTTTCTCTTAAAGTTTTACCAAGTTTAGCAGCTACCCTTGCTGATAACAACATAATTGTTATTGCAGAAATCATGCTAATTAATGCAACTCCAAGCATTTGTAATCCTTGGAATAATATATAATTGTTTTGAAGTTTATCAGTGTCAACGCCTAAATTGGAATATAAATTTTTAACTTCTGCAACTCCTGCTTGTTCTTTTATTGAACTTTCCATATTATCTACTTGCTTTGTAAACTCAGAAAGCATTGTATTTCTTTGTTCTTCAGGCATTGTTTTTAATATTTCTAATACACTCATATCTTCTATTACTTGTTTTTGTGCTTCCGGAACTTTCGACATAAGTTCATTTTTAATTTCACTTTCTGTTTGTTCATTTGTTATTACACTATATTCCATTAATGGTTCTGAAAAAATTTCAGATAATTCTTCTTCTTTTTCATTATCAATATTATTTAATACATAAATTGTATCGTTTTCTATTTCATAGTCTTTTCCTAAATAATCATCGATTATTTTCTGTTGTTCTTTTGAAACGTTGTTTCCTATTAATGAATAATTTTCTAAAATTTTTTCACCTTCGTTTGAAAAAATTAAAATATTATCCATATCTTCTTTGCTAATTATTTCAGGCACTGCGTTTTCTATCCCACCTGATTGTATGCCTATATTTACAATTCTTGATGTAAAATCTGGTAATCTTAAATCAGCCTGTGCTTGTACTACTAATAATATTATTATCACTACTACTGACCA
>CALXWR010000060.1 GCA_944392465.1 uncultured Clostridia bacterium
ATTCAATTATATTTCCACATTTAACTTTTACATATGAATAATCTTGATCACTCATAATAAATTGCACTTGTGATGAATCTTCAATTTTTAAAGTATATCTATCAATATTATTTTTTATTTCATTAAACTTGTCCATGTTTACTATTATAAATGGTGCCATGTATTTTTCTCTCATGTCCTTATATCCAGCTATTAATTTATCTGTTAGAACAATATTATTGTTTAAACTTTTACTGTCAATAACTTTATACTTTTGAGTTGATTTTTCTTCATAATCTTCAACATTTTCTATTTCTTCATTATAATTATTTATTTCTTCTATAATGTTAAGTCTTAAATGATATCCATCTTTAAATACAGTATGATATTGATATGTTCCATCTTCTAAGTTCAATATTCTTATATTATTGTAAATAATTATATCTCCATATTTTGCATTAACTTCTTTCAAATATTTTTTATATGTATCATCGTCTAATCCTGTTATTACCACTCTTATGCCTTTTTTATTATCTTCATATTCTGTAGCATCATTTTTATCTTTAAATGCTTCATCTGGTTCTACTAATACATATAGTCCTAGTTCTTTATACTGTAAATCTTCTATATTATCTCCTGTTTTTTCTTCATATTCTTTTAGTAAAGATTTGTAATCAACTTCTGAATTTATAGTTAATTCTGCATCAGAGTCATATTGATTAACTAAATCAGCTGTTTTCCTTTCATAATTTATATATGTACTAACAACTATGTAAGAAGTCATACATATAACTAGTAAAATTGTTACAATTTTATATTTACTTTTTACTCTTCTTATATTTTTAATAGCAATTTTTCCTTCTATCGGCAATATTCTTTCTAGTAAAGATATTCTTTTCTTTGTTTTTATCTCATTATTGTTTCTAATTCCTTGAATTACAGATGAAGTACTTGCTTTAAGGCTCGGAACTATTGAAGCTATAAAAATATTTGCTATTATGATAAGTACTGAAGCTATAATATATTTAACCTCAAATACAAAACTAAATGTATAACCTGTTTCTACTAATATTTTATTTAAAAGTTCTAGTATAATATTAGAACAAAATACTGAAATAATTCCGCCTAATATAATGCCTACAATTCCTATAATAATGCCTTCTAAAAATATCATTTTTAGTATTTGTCCTTCTGTTCCTCCAACACTATTTAGAATTGCATATTCCTTTTTTCTTTCATTTACAGTTATAAGAAAAGCATTATACAGTATTATTATAAAAATGATTGAAAAAACTACTAAAATAATAATTATTAATATATCTATAACATAACTATAATTTACTCTAGCAACACATGTTATATTGTTATTAGTTTCAACTGTTTCCACATCAATTAGTCCATATACAGTTAGTAATTTTTGGTTAAATTTATATTCTATATTATTGTTTTTTTCTTTGTCACCTATTTCTTCTTTAGCTAATTCTATTTTTTGAATAATTTCAGTAGAGTATTGACAAGTTTTTCTAATATCATTAAACTTTATAAATACATTAAATTCATCTTCTGTATTTGTTAGTTCATATGGCACTTCTAATTTTTTAAGTTGTTGGTTATCTCCTTCCTGAATATATATTTTATCAATATTGTTGTCGTCTTTTATTTTAGAAAAAATATCTACATTCAAATTGTCTATTTCCAAATGATAATCATTATAATTTGCTTCAATATTATCTGTAATTCCATTTCTAATACTAGAAATTAATAACATCGTAGTAAATATTAATACTGCACACAAAGTTATTGAAATAATTGTAAAGAATGTTCTTCTTTTATTTTTCTTTATATCATTAAAAGTTAATTTTGTTTCTATATTCATATTATCCCCTATTTTTCTAAATTAATTATAAAAGATGAATTATAATATCTATAATTCCTCTTTTATTTTATTCTTCTAAAAATAGCTCTATCGTCTCATTAGACCTTTCTCTATTTACAATTTCATTTAAATTTTCATTAACATATCTAACATTCTCAAAACGGACAGTTTCCCTATCCTTCTTGTATAACAATACGATAAAAAGACTTAATGCTATTATTATTAAAGCAATTATTACAGCTGTTTTTGTTTTCATCAAATTCACCTCTTAAATATATTTTTATTAATTAATAAAGTATTTTCAAGATTAATTGTTGGATTCCCCATCATTTCATTATTCATACCTATTATATCAAAAACAATTAATAAAGTAAAAAAGAATGTAACATTAATAAAATATATAAATACCAGTTTACTATTTAATTTTTCAAAAGCTAGACTTAAGCAGTTAGTAAATAACTTTAAATATTTTATCGAGCAATTACTCCGAGCATATTCCGAGCAACAACAAAAAAACAACGAATAATGACAAAAAATTTTGAAAATAGATTGAATAATGAAAATAGCTAAAATGCAATCATATCAATACTTTCAAATACTTTTGAATAAAAATAAAAAAAGCTGAAATTGGTTAAAATTTCAACTTTTTGGTGCCAACGAAGTAGTTATCTACAACTTTTTTGGCTCTCTTGACGATTGATACAAATATCAATCAATTTATCATTCTTAATTTAACATAATTTTTATAAAGATTCAATAGT
>CALXWR010000061.1 GCA_944392465.1 uncultured Clostridia bacterium
TGGTCTACCTCTATATTTTATAATTAATGTTTCTAAAATTTTTCTATCAATTTCATCTAATCCTAATTCATCTATTTCTAATTTGTTTAATGCTATTTTTGCTATTTTTAGTGTTATATTTCCATCACCTAAAACAGCTGCATAATCTCTTACTCTTTTTAATAATCTATTTGCTACTCTAGGTGTACCTCTTGATCTTCTAGCTATCTCTATTGCTGAATCATTATCTATATTTATTTCTAAAATATTTGCAGACCTTTTAACTATAGTTGTTAAATCTTCTGTATTATATAATTCTAATCTATGTATAATTCCAAATCTATCTCTAAGTGGTGTTGCAAGTGATCCTGCCTTAGTTGTAGCTCCTATTAGTGTAAATTTAGGCAAATCTAGTCTTATAGACCTTGCACTTGGCCCTTTTCCAATTATTATATCTAATGTATAATCTTCTAATGCTGGATATAATATTTCTTCTACGCTTTTGTTTAATCTATGAATTTCATCAATAAACAAAATATCAAATTCTGATAAATTTGTAAGTAATGCTGCTAAATCTCCTGGCTTGCTAATAGCAGGGCCTGACGTTATTTTTATATTTGAATTCATTTCATTAGATATAATATTAGCAAGAGTAGTTTTTCCAAGTCCTGGTGGTCCATATAAAAGTACGTGGTCTAGTGCTTCCCCTCGTTTTTTAGCCGCTTCTATGTATACCTTCATATTTTCCTTTACTTTATCTTGCCCTATATATTCATTTAAAGTTTTAGGTCTTAATGAATTTTCTAATCTTTCCTCTGATGCATCTGTAAGTTCCGGACTAATTAGACGTTCTTCTTCCAAATTTATACCTCCATTTATTCTTGCTTTCTTAAATGTTTTTTATCTACTGTTTCCTCTGTTTTCTCTTCATCATTTTTTTCTATGTTTTGTTCCGTTGTTTTATCAGTCTTATTATTACCATCTGATAGTAATCTTGACATATCTTTATATCCAATTGTTGCAATTGCAACAATTAATAACGCAAAAGATAGTGCTTTCCATATTCCACTTTCTAATAGGATTACTGCAAACATTCCAAGTGTAGCTGTAATTCCATACATTATTAAAACTGCTTGTTTTTGTGAATATCCTTTTGCCATTAATTTATGATGTAAATGACCTTTGTCTGGTTTAAATACTGCTTTTATAGATTTTCCTTTTACAATTCTTCTGCATATTGCAAATAAAGTGTCAAAAATTGGCATTCCAAGTATTATAATTGGAGCTATTAGTACAAGTGCCGTATAAGTTTTTGCAACACCTAATATTGATATTATAGCAAGCGAAAATCCCATAAAATTTGAGCCAGTATCTCCAATAAATGTTTTTGCTGGGCTGAAATTAAAAGGTAAAAATCCTACAATGCCTCCTGCTAATGCTGTTATTAATACAATAGCTATTAATGGTGATTCATTTAATGCAAATACCATAAGAAGAGATAAACATGAGATTAATGTAACACCAGATGATAGTCCATCTAATCCATCTATTAAATTTATAGCATTTGTAATTCCAACAATCCAACAAACTGTAATAATATATGAAAATATACCACTTATTACAATTTTCCCTTCTGTAAAAGGAATAGATATATGTTCAATTCTAATTCCACAAGCAACTACAATAATTGCTGATATGATTTGTGCCGAAAGTTTAACATAACTTGGTATTCCTTTTACATCATCCACATAACAAATAATTCCAAGAATTACTATTCCTATAAAAAATCCTGTCATTTTTATATAATAATTCTCAGGTCCAAATAAATCTATTTTTCCTTCTAACTGAGTTGTTATTAGCAAATATATAATAGAAACAAAAAATCCAGCTATTACAGCTAATCCTCCGAAGTCTAGGCATTGGCTTTTTGTTTATCCTTCTATCATTTGGTATATCAATTGCTCCAACCTTCTTTGCCCATCTCATTGTGTGTGGTGTAATTACAAATGCTGTTATAAATGCTAATAAAAAAGCTATTGCTATATCTCCCCACATATTTTTTCCTCACTTTTGCTTATTTTCTAGTATATATTTTTCAAATTTAGTCTTTTTCCATTAAATTAAGTTTATACATTAAAATTTAATATTCTAAAATTTCTACATTATATCCAATAAAAAGTCCACTTTCTATCACGCCAGGAATACTTTTTATTTGTTTTTCTAGTTGTTTTTCGATGCTTTCAAATTTAACATCTAGTATAATATTTGAATTTTCTGTAATAACAGGACCATCTTTTCCTTTTGCTTTTCTTAATGTTATGTCCCTTCCTCCAAGCTTTATTAATTCTTCTTTTACATAGTTTATACTTTCCAAAACACACTCAACAGGTATTTTAAATTTTTCTCCTAGTTTAGATACCTTTTTAGATTTGTCAATTAAAATATACGTAATTGGTGAATTTACAATATTTAATTTTTCTTTAAAACTTGCTCCTCCTCTGCCTTTAATAAGCCAACTATTATCATCTACTTCATCTGCCCCATCAAAACTCCAGTCTGGCTTGTATTCCATTAAACTAGCGGTTCTTAAACCTAAATAATTACATAGCATTTTAATTTCATATGATGTTGGTATTGCTATTATATTTAATTTTTCATTTTTTACTCTGTCTGCAATAGCCATAGTTGCCATATATGAGGTAGAGCCAGAACCAAAGCCTATTACTTGTCCATCTTGTACTTTACTTGCTATAATTTCTCCCAATTTTCTTTTTTCTTCTATATTTGAAATATTATCGAATTCAATTTTGTTTAATATATCTTTACTCCAATTCATTTTTAACCTCGCTCGTATAAATTTCTACTTTTAGCATTATATCATTATCTTGTAGCATAGTAAACCTTATTTATTAATAAATTTAGAAAAAGCTATATATATTTTTTAGTTTTATTATGTTTTTAATTTACTGCAAAATTAATTCCTCTTGCAATTACATCTTTCATTTTTTCAATTAATCCGTCAATTTCCTTTGGAGTAAC
>CALXWR010000062.1 GCA_944392465.1 uncultured Clostridia bacterium
GCTATTCCTAAAAGTATAATTATTCCCACAATACCTGTAGCATTTTTTAATATAGAACTACAACCTATCACTGTATCCACAGCATCTCCTAATATCTTCCCTACAACCGGGATAAAACTAGTAACTGCTGCTTTTGCCGTTTTAGCTGTAATTCCATCCACACTACTGCTCAATGTTCCTTCAATAGAAACTAGTCCAACAAATATTGTAAGTATTATGCCTAAAATCCAGATGCTCCCACTTTTAAAAAAACTCGCCAATTTGCTTATTTGTATTTTACTAGATATATTTGATACTATCCCTAGTGATGTAGAAACAAGAATTAATGGAATTATTATTCCTGTTATAAAATTTCCCATAAATGTTATCAAAAAAAGCAAAATAGGTTGAAGTAAACCAGCACTCACTATGCTCCCTGTAGTTATCATTAGTGTTATTAATATTGGAATCAAAAGATTCATAAAATTAACTAGATTTTGTATTGAATCTTTTACTATATCTATTATTTGAACAAAATTAGTCATAATTAGTGTAACTATAAGTATATATTGAACATAATATATTATTTGAGCTACTCCTTCGTTATCCAATCCTTCAGATATTGCTCTTAAAATACTATGTATAACAATAATAACTAAAATACTACCTAGGACTGTAATAGAATCAAAAATCTCACCACCAAGTGAATACATTATATTTTTTAAAATATTTTCATTATCAATATCTCCTGAAATTGCAGAAGTAAATAATTCACTTATATCTAAATCTTGATAAACATCTTTAGTATATTCATCCGCTTCTTTTAAAAAATCATCTATGTTTAAATTATCCTGTTGACTTTGTAAAATTGCATCTTCACTCACATCCTCCTTTGTAGATGTACTATCATTGTTATGTATATTAATTTTTTCCGATATTTCTGAAGCATATATATCATTTGGCAATATAGTTATCACTAATAAAATTATAACAATAAAACAAATTAACTTCTTCATATGTATTCCTTCCATGTCAGTTTTGGGGACAGGCTCTTTTCTGCCAACTTTGTCACCCATTTAGCCTGTCCCTTTTACGCCAAACTTGTCACTTTCAGGGACACACTTGCTGTATTTTATTTTTATCTCATGGTAATACATCTATTATTGTTTCTAACAAACTAGATATTATCGGTATAGACATCGCTACTATGATAACTTTACCTCCCATATCAACTTTATTTGCAATAGCTGTTTCTCCTGTATCTTTGCAAATACTTACTGCAAATTCTGTTAAGAATGCTATTCCTGTAATTTTAATCAGTAATTTCAAAAATTCATTGTTTAAAGCTGTTTTATTTGATAAAGATGTTAATAGATTAATTATTTCAGATAGTTTGTCCATTACCAAAAGTAATATACTTGCTCCTGCAAGCAAAGAAACATATAATGTGAATTCAGGTTTATATTGCCTTACTATTACAATAATTATTAATGCAATTAGTCCTATTCCAATAACCTTAATAACATCCATTATGAACCGTTTCCTTTCTTGTTAATTTTTATAGCAAATTTTTTCGCCATGCTTTCCATTTATCTAGTTTGTCATTCAAGTCATCGAGCTTTGTCACTTATTTAACCTGTCCCCAAAAGTGTAACCTGTCCCTTTAAATGACAACTTTGTCACCCATTTAGCCTGTCCCCAAAAGTGACAAAAATGGCAGAAAAGAGCCTGTCCCTAAAGATGACATTATAGTCCAAACATGGTTCTTACTGAATCAAATAATGTACTAATTTCTTTTATTACTAAAGTGAGAACAATAACTAAACCTGCTAAAGTTGTCATCATTGCTTGATCTTCTCTTCCGGCTCTCACTAGTACTTGGTGAAGCACAGCTACTAAAATTCCTATAGCTGCTATTTTAAATAATAAATCTATGTTCATAGCAAATTTTCCTTTCTTTTTTATGTTGCTTTCGTCGATATTTTTTATTTTTATTACCTAAAACAAACTTTTATTTTCCAAATTTATTTAAAATAAAAATATGTAAAGCTATACTAATATAATAGCAATAGTTAGCCCTATGACTCCTCCTAATGTTTTGTAAAGTTTTTCATTTTTTTGTCTTTCTGTTTCTGCTTCTTCTATTTGTGTATTTAAAAAGTCTTGTACTAATTTTACTTCACTGATTTGTCCTTCAACATCTGTTTTTCCTAATAACCTTCCTAATTTTTTTAAAACGTCTGTATCTTCTCTTGTTAAATTGTTATATTGTTCATCTAAAGCTAAATCCCATGCTTCGCCAGCAGGTCTTTCTTTCATTGCCTCTGCTGATTTTATAAATATTCTACCTATATTTCCATTTGTATTGTTTCCTATTTCTTTAAAGCTTTCTGGAACTGATTCATATGTAAACCTAATCTTTGTTAAAAACATATTTAGTGCATTTTTCATGTCTTTTAACTCATTTACTCTTTCACTATATTTTCTTGATATTATTTTCCCTGAATATAAGCAGACTAAGAAGATTAAAAACAATATACATACTTTTATAAAAAACATAATCCTTCCTCCTTTCTTAACTTTTTTATATTTTTAAACACTTTTTCATAAAGCATTATATTGCTTTATGTTTAATTGAAATTTATTGATTAAATATTAATTTCAAACTTCTATCCTTTTCTATGAGAACTATTTTCTTTATAATCTTTAAATTAAATAATATTTTTAAAATAGGGTTATTTATAATATCGTTTAATGTATTACCATGTGCTGTAAATAATCCATTTACCCCTGAACAAACAGCATAATTAATTGCCTCAATATCTTCTTTTGTTCCTATTTCGTCTGCAACAATTATTTTTGGGTTCATCGAACGTATGAGCATTTTCATTCCTATATTTTTTGAAACATTATCTAAAATATCTGTTCGTTTTCCCAAATCATTTTGAGGTATTCCTTTATACATTGCTGCAATTTCTCCCCTTTCGTCAACCACTCCAACATTTACTCCCTTAAACCCAATACTATTTATTCCATTGCTTAAATTTCTAACAGCATCTCTTAATATTGTCGTTTTACCTCGTCCTGGTGGTGACACAATAATAGTATTATAAATTGTATTATCTTTAATATTTAATATGTAATTAAGCAATTCTTTACTACATCCCAATATTTGCCTTGCCACTCTAAAATTTAAACTATAGATATGTGATATATTTATTACTTGTCCTTCTTTAAAAACAACATTTCCTGTAACACCTACTCTATGTCCTCCTTTAATCGTTATAAAACCATTACATATTTGATTTTGATATGTATAAATTGAGTTGTCACATATTTTTTGTAATATTTCTAAAACTTCTTTTGAAGATATTTTATATGATAGTTCGATTTCCTCTTGTCCTATTTTTAATATTATGTTTCTATTTGTGCGTACACGAATTTCTTCTAGATATTCTAATTTACTGTTATATGTTAATATTGTTTGTTTAATTGCACTTGGAAAATATTCAAGTATCTCATTCTCTTTATTCAATTTTTCTCTTGTTTCCTCCATTTTCATCCATCAGTTAAATTTTAATTGATACACAATATTGTAGTTTTTACATAATTATTTTTTTCAGTTTTCTGTTACAGAACAAAGCGACGCAGTCGCCCTTTGTTCTTGCCGATTTGAGTTTCCGACGTCAAGGAGGAAATCTCAAAGGCAATAGCGATTATAGCCTTTTTATTTAATAGGAATTTAGGAGAAATTTCCTGTTAAATAAAAAATACAACATATATATTAAATATATATGCTGTATTTTCATATTTTAGAACTATTATTTAATTTTTTTATTAGCGACACTTGCCATACACCCATCTATATAAGTCTATGGAGCAGTAGGTACAGTTTGTTCTGCAATACTGTTATTAGTCATTTCATTAAATGTTGAAGTATCAAATGTTCCAAATGAATTATTTATATTGTTTGTAATAGTATTATTAAAGTCATAGCTAAAAATATCGCTACTATTTGCATGTTCTGTTGTATTACTTGTTGTCATATCATTTGGAATACTATTAAAAGTATCATTCATACTTAAGTCATTAGAGTTTTGACTGTTTATACTATCATTATAACTATAAAATCCTCTCAAAGTGCCACTTGATTCTAAACCGACTATAATTATCGGCAATAATCTCATGCTTGAAAACGGAGCATCAGATGAAACTAAACCAATTTGAGTCATCATATTTCTATGAAACTCAATAAATTTATTTTTATATTGTGTTAGAAAATTATTTAATTCATTTTCCTGATAATTATCAATAACAATTGTTGAAGCATCCTCAAATTCACTTATAGCAATTTGATTTTCAAATGTCAAATTATTATTAATCATATAGCTAAATGTTGAATTTTCTGAATTTCCTACACTAATAGTTACTTTTTCACTCGGATTATTTGTTTGATAATCTACTAAATTAATGCTAGTTGAAATAATCTGTGTTCCTGCTATTGTATAATTTACAGTATATGATAAATTATCAGAACTATTTGAATTCTTTACTATTTCAATAGCAGTCATATAATCTTCATTTTCAGAATTGTTAGAATCAGAAAGACTAATTTCAAAACGTATTTTATTAATTATTTTATTATTTTCATTTAATTGTACTTTGAAATTTCCATCTTCTATTTTCTCACTATCAATTCTATTTTTCAACTCAATAATATTATCAGGTGTAATTGTTATTCCTAAATTATTTGAACTAAAGATTTTATTTAATATATTGATAATTTTAGTATCTTGGCTAGCTGTTTGTAATGTTTGGGATATAATATCAGTTGCCTCTTGTAAAGTTAAATTAAGCTCATAACAATTAGAACCATCTGTGTTCTCTATTATTGTAAATTTGTCTTCCGATAAATTAGTAAAGAAATTATTTACATATACATCTTGAATATATACTTTTTCATCGTTAGTTAACTCGATTATAGGCAGAGTATATGTTGGATCAATTAAAAAATCTGTTCCGCCAATCACGTCTATTTCTTCAAATACCTCATTAATATCATTACTGTTGCTAGCTATATAATTAGGCAATATATCATCTATCTTTATTCCACTTTTATTTCCATCATGTTTATATGAAATTGGAAATTTTGCACTATCACTATAATTTACTATAAGATTTACTTCATCTCTACTTGAAACTTTGTCTACTTTTCCTTCAATGTCAATATACATATTATTATATATTTCCTCTTCTTTTTGTTCTTGGATAGAAGGATCAGTATAATTTACATTAATCTTAAAAGTACCTTTAGTTTCATAAATTTGATTTTGTTTTTTATTTAAATATTCTGCTAGTCCTGTTGGTATAAAATTATTTTCTTCAAATAACTGAGAGGTATGTTTTATAAATAAATCTTTATCAGATTTAAAAGTATCAGTTCCTAGATATATGTATATAACTATTCCTATTATTATAAATAGTAATAGGAATAGTAAACTTGCTGAAATCATCAAAGTCCTCTTTTTCATTTTCTTCCCCTTTTTCACTGTAATGTTCTATTTTTAAAGTAATGTATTATTATTTCCTAAATCTGTTCCTGTTGTAGTTTCAGGGCTTGTAGTATTTGTAGCTGTTTCAGCTGAAATTTCAGGTTCATTGGTTAAACTCGTTATATAAATAGTTGTTATTTTATTTGTAGTTGAATCATAACCAAACGATACATTATATGTTGAAGCGGTTTGCAATGAAGCATTTACTGTATCTAAATATGCCTGATCTGTATTACTAATACTAACTTCAGAAGTATTAACAATTGAATTTCCAGGTAAAGTAAGAACTTGTATTTTATCTGCATTGTCTGTAGCTACTAAATTATGTTGTTTTACAGTATCCACCAATGTTTTAGCTTGTACTCCTGATACATTACCTTCATAATCTATAAACTGTGCATTATAAGTATTCGCCTCCTGAGTATTTAAATTTGTATTAGTCAAGTTGTCTGATGCGTTTTCTACTTGATTTAAAGAAGTACTTGGTGCTGCAATCCAAAGAAGTAATGGGTTTACTAATTCAGTTGGATATCCTATTTGTGTCATTTGATTTGTATTTAATTGTATTACACTACTTGCATATTGAATTAGAAATGGGAGTAATTGATTTGATTGATAATTATTTATTACAACTGTTGTTGTATTATCAAATCCATCAATTGTTACTGCGTTTCCAAATGTTATATTTTTGCTGTATGAAAAAGTTGTTGTTAAATAGTTTGGATTTCCTACTGTAAATGTAATATTTTCTTTTGGATTATTTGTATTTAATTCTGCATAATTAATATTGGCTGTGGCATATGTTATTCCATTATATGTTCCAGTTATAGTATAGCCATAACTTGAATTAGCTGGATTTGATTGTACTTTAGTTATTTCAAACAACATGCTATTTTGCTCTTCTGTAGTATCACTTGCTATAGATGTACTTGTTTCTGTATCTCTACTCACATCAACCCCAATAAGTTCTACAACAAATTTATTTGTTTCTTTATGATTTTCTGTTACGTTAATTCTTATATTTCCTACCCATGTTTCATTATCTAAATCACTTTTAGTTTTTAATATATTATCTGGTGTAATACCTTCACTTGTTGAATCATCTGTTGAATCATAATATGATGATGCATAAGATGATAAAGTTTGACTTTCTACAACACTTAATTCTTCTTGCATTTCAGTATAAAAAGAATTAATTTTGTTTATCATAGCTGTATCTGTGCTTAAAGTTTGTAACATTTGTGATAATATATTTTTAAACTCTTCTGCAGTTATGTTAAGTTCATAACTTACACTTCCATCTTCATTTTTTATTTTAGTAAATTTATCTTCAGTAATACCTTCAAACATTGGTGTGAAATATGCTTCTTGGATATGTGTTTTCTCTTCCTCTGAAAAATTTAATGATTCTATATTTGGCATCTCTATTTTATTAGGAACACCTTCCACATCAGATATTCCTAAAGCTTTCAATAGCCCAGTAATATTATTATTTTCCACAGCCACATAATTTGTTGCTGATATTCCCTTTGCT
>CALXWR010000063.1 GCA_944392465.1 uncultured Clostridia bacterium
TATAGTGGGAATAATTATACTTTTAGGAATAGCAATTATTCCAATAATAAAATTAGTTTTTTTGATGGTTATATATTATTTAGGTTCAGCTGTATGTCAACCAATTGCAGATGAGAAGATAATAAAATTATTAGAACAAATGGGAGATACTTTTAAAGTTCTTCTTGGTGTTATGTGTAGTATATCTGTGATGTTTATTATCGGAACAACATTAGTTATAAAGATTTCAAATAGTGGAATGATGTATAGATAGTATAAATTATACAAAAAGGAGGAGAGATGATTGATTGGATTAGTGATTGGGCAGGCTCAATAATAGTTGCAGTAATAATTGGAACAATAATAGAAATGATTCTTCCAAACGGTAATAGCAAAAAGTACATAAAAATGGTTATAGGAATATATATTCTATTTACAATAGTATCTCCTGTAATTACTAAATTTACAGGAAATAAATTTCAAATTTCAGATGCTTTTAGTTTAGATGAGTACATAGATGATGCTAAAAATAGTGTAGAAATACATAATACACTAGTAGAAGATAATAATCAGAGCATAAGAGAAATGTATATATCAGGTATACAGGATGATTTAAAAGCAAAGCTTCGATCAAAAGGATATGATGTAAATAATATAGAACTTGATGTTTCAAATGATGGAAATTATACGATTAATAATATAAAGGTTGAGTTGGAAAAATTAGAAGAAAATAATGACAAAGATAATAGTGATACTGATGAAAATACTAATGATATTAATGTTAATAAAATAGAAAAAGTTGATAAAGTAAATATAAATTCTAGTAATGTAATTAATGATACAAGCAATAATTCTAATAAGGATGATAAAGAAAAAAAGGCGAACAATTTATCTAATGGTGAGATAAAAAGTATAAAAGAATATTTAAGTGGTGTATATGAAGTAAATGAGAATAATATAACTATTAATTAAAGAAAGGAGAGTGTGATTATTTAATTAAAAGGTTATGGATATAATCATTTAATTAAATCATACAATAAAAGTTTATGTTAAAAGAAAAACTTGATAAATTAAAATTAATGTTTAATAAAAAAAATAACGCGGAAATAGAAGCTGAAGGACCAGTTAATAATAAAAGAAAAATAGAAAATTTGGTAGTTTTTTTAGTTATTTTAATAATTACATTAGTAATAATTAATTTTATTTGGAATGATAAAGATGATACTGTAAATAATAATCAAACAACTACTTCAAATAAAAAGCTTGCTGAAAAAAATATAAATGAAATGGTTGATGCTAAAGCGAATTCTACAACAAGCAATATAAAAGATGAACTAGAAGAAATACTAACAAATATAAATGGAGTAGGTAAAGTAAAGGTTATGATAACATATGCAAGTTCAGAAACAACTATTCCTGTATTTAATGAAGAAAGTTCAGAAGAAAACACTGAAGAAACAGATAGTGAAGGTGGTACAAGAAAGGTTACACAAACAGATGTTAGAAAAGAAGTGATTTATGAAGAAAATGATGGTAATAAAACTTTGATTACACAAAAAACTACAAGTCCAGAAATGGAGGGTGCAATTATTACTGCAGAAGGAGCAGACAACATAGATGTTAAAACAAATATTATACAAGCGGTAGAAGCGGTAACAGGACTCCCTACACATAAAATTCAAGTTTTTAAAATGAATCTTTAAAATTGAAAAATAGTTAATTAATTGATTCATATATGGTTGTGGCAAAATATGCGAATTTGATATTGAAAACTTTAATTTGTTAATTTCAAATATTTAAGAAAGGATGAATTGTATTATGAAAAATGTACATATGAGCTTTAAAAAAAATCAAATTATAATTTTTGTAATAGGCCTTATGGTTATAACAGCAGGGTATTTAAGTTATTCAAATAATTCTACTTATTTAAATAGCGTGGAAGCGGGAGCTGTTATTGATTCAGAGCAAACGGCAAGCATAGGAGATGCTAAACTTGTTAGTGCAAATGTGGCAGATGTAAATAGTATTAATCATAACATGATAGAGACAGAAAATGTATCCGATGGAAACGATTTAAACGAAAATATTACAAACAATATACAAGTAATTGATAATATAAATAATGAAACAAATGATAAAATATCTGATAAAAAAGATAGTGAAGCAATAGATACTTCAAATAATGTTATAGAAGGAGATAGTTATTTTGCAAATTCAAGACTTGAAAGAAATACAATGTATTCACAAACAATAGAAACTTATCAAAAGATTTTGGATAATTCTAATGTGAGTGAGGCACAAAAAAAGAGTGCAGAAAAAGAAATAACACGACTTAATAATGAACAAAATGGTATTATGATTGCAGAGAATCTAATTAAAACAAAGGGAATTGAGGATTTGGTTATATTTGTAAATAAGAATAGTATTAATGTTATAGTAAAAGGAAAAGAACCTAGTAAAGCTAAGATTGCACAAATGCAGAATATTATAACAAGGGAGTTAGAAGCGGATATAGCAGATATACATATTATGAATAAAGGAAATTAAAATAATTTTATCTAAATATTGCTGAAATAGGTAATAATTCTAGAAAAGTTACAACAAATTGTTGTAATTTTTTTATTTATTGGTATAATATTATATGTATAATTATAAACAAAAGAAAGGGAGATTAGTATGTTAAAGAAAGTTGCTATACTTGCTAATGGAGGAGATGTTTCTGGGTTTAATGCAGTTATTCGTGCTATAATTAAAACTGCAGAGAACCAAAATATAGAATGTTATGGTTTTATTGATGGCTATAGAGGGTTACTCAAAAACGATATTATAAGACTTGGAACCAGTTCAAAAGACAATGCGGTTGGTATTTTGCCTAAAGGAGGTTCTATTATAGGTTCTTCTACAAATGCTAATGTTTTTAATTATCCAGTAGAGGAAAATGGTAAAACCATATATAAGGATTTATCTGATATTTGTGTGGAAAATATTAAGAAAGATGAAATTGATTGTCTATTTACATTAGGAGGAGATGCAACTCAAAAGTCTGCAAGAGATTTATCTTTAAAAGGAATTAATGTTATTGGTGTTCCTAAAACAATAGATAATGATGTTGCATGTACTGAAATAACATTTGGATATAATACAGCTGTTTCTGTGGCGGCTGATGCTATCGATAGGCTTCATTCAACAGGTGAAACACACCATAGAATTATGGTTTTAGAGGTAATGGGTAGATATGCTGGATGGATTGCACTAGAATCTGCAATTGCAGGTGGTGCTGATGTTGCTTT